>NZ_BAAAQN010000048.1:0-102601 GCF_039531695.1 Catenulispora yoronensis | reverse complement strand
GCTTCGAGAACCTCGATCATCAGGGTCCGTGCCCGCTTTCATCAAGACTCTGCGAAAATCACACCGGCCACGCCCCAGGCCGACAAACTCGTACCACCAGACGAGAACGCAGAAGCCCTGTCGGCGGCACTGTAGGCAAAGCCCTGCCGACGTGACCGAGGGGAACGAACCAAAACCTCGGGAGAGGATTGAAGGTCTCGGGGGTGGTGGGTTCTAGTTCGTGCCCTGATGGTTGCGGGGCA
Organism: Catenulispora yoronensis; assembly: GCF_039531695.1. NCBI lineage: Bacteria > Bacillati > Actinomycetota > Actinomycetes > Catenulisporales > Catenulisporaceae > Catenulispora > Catenulispora yoronensis. The sequence continues at coordinate 102,359 of NZ_BAAAQN010000048.1, read as the reverse complement.
CGCTGGGAGAAGCTCGGTGTGAAATTTTGTTCTGATACTGAGGGTATGAATACCCTTATGTCCTGGTCTGGGGAGATGTTGGTCGCTCGGCTGCGGGAGTTGGTCGAGCTGGAGACGCCGGTGGGTTCGGCTGCGCATCTGGTGGTGGGGGCGGAGGTGCTGGCTGAGTGGGGGGCTGGTGTTTTGGGGCGGGTGCCGGAGTGGGTGGTGGTGGACGGGTTGCCGCATCTGGTGTGGCCGGCGGTGGAGCAGCGGGTGTTGTTGCTCGGGCACTTCGACACCGTGTGGCCGGCGGGGACGTTGGGGGAGTGGCCGTTCGAGGTGGCGGGGGCGGTGGCTACTGGGCCGGGGGTCGTTGATATGAAGTCGGGGATTGTGGTGATGATGGCGGCCATGGCGCTGGTGGCGGATACGTCGCGGGTTGGGCTTCTTCTCACGTGTGATGAGGAGAGTGGGTCGGTGGGGTCGCGGGCGCTTATTGAGCGGGAGGCGCGGCGGAGTGGGGCGGTGTTGGTGGGGGAGCCGGCCAATCCTGATGGGGCGTTGAAGGTTGCGCGTAAGGGTGGGTCGGCGTATCGGCTCACGGTGCATGGGCGGGCGGCGCATGCGGGGGTGGAGCCGCATCTGGGGGTGAATGCCAGTGTGGAGGCTGCGCATCAGGTGTTGGCGGTGAAGGCGTTCGCGGATGAGGGGGCGCAGACCACGGTGACGCCTACGGCTTTGACTTCGGGTACGACGTCGAACACTGTGCCGGAGACTGCGACGTTGGCGATTGATGTCCGGGCGTGGAGTACCGCGGAGTTGGCGCGGGTGGATGGGCTCATCAGGGCCCTGTCGGCGCGGGTGGAGGGGGCTTCGTTGAGTCTGGACGGGGGCTTCAGTCGGCATCCGCTCTCGGTGGAGTCCTCTCGGGGGTTGTTCGAGGTGGCGCGGGGGGCGGCGGCGGAGTTGGGGATGGTGCTGCCGGCGGGGGCTTGGGCGCCGGGGGCTTCGGATGCGAACTTCGCCGCGGCGGTGGGGGCGCCGACGCTTGATGGGCTGGGCGGGGTCGGTGGTGGGTCGCACAGCCGGGGTGAGTATGTCGACGTGGGGCAGCTGGCTCCGCGGGCGCGGTTGGTGGCTCGCATGGTGGAGCGGTTGACGGGGGAGCCATTCGGGCGGAGTTCCGGCGCGGAGGCCGGGCTCATCAGTACCCTGTGATGACGCCGCGCGCCCGCGCGGCTGTCGTCGTTTCGGGCGCTGAGAGGCTCATCGATGAGTGTGGGATCCGGACCGCGGTTCGGTATCGAGGAAGAGTTCCTGGTGGTGGACCGGCGGAGCCGGGCGGTGGTGCCGCGGGCCGGGGTGGTGATCGGGCGGGCCAAGGAGGTGTTGGGAGAGCGGATCGGCGGGGAGATCACCAAGCTTCAGATCGAGGCGCGGACCGATCCTTGTCGGACCGTGGCGGAGGCGGTGGGGCAGCTCGAACAGGCGCGGGGGGTGCTGGCCGAGGCGGCTGACCGGGACGGGTTGGCGGTGGTGGCCACGGGGACGCCGGTGCTCGGGGACTTCGTGCCGCCGGCCATGACCACCGGGCCGCGTCAGGATCGGGGCAATGAGACGTTCCGGGGGTTGCACGACGAGCTGGCGATCTGTGCGCTGCACGTCCATGTGGAGATCCCGGATCGGGAGCAGGCGGTGCTGGCGGGCAATCATCTGCGGCCGTGGTTGCCGACTCTGATCGCGCTGGGGGCGAACTCGCCGTTCTGGGCCGAGCGGGACACCGGGTACGCGAGTTGGCGCACGATGATCTGGACCCGGTGGCCGGTCGCGGGTCCGCCGCCGTTCTTCAGTTCGGCGGAGCACTACGACCGGACTGTGGAGATGCTGCACGAGGTGGGTTCGGTCGTGGACGTTGGCACGATCTTCTGGGATCTGCGGCCCTCGGCGCATGTGCCGACGCTGGAGGTGCGGGTCAGCGACGTGCCGATGACAGCGCGGGACTCGGTGATGACGGCTGCTTTGATCAGGGCACTGACCGTGGACGCGCTGGCGAAGGTCGCGGCGGGTGATCCGGGGCCGCAGGTGGGCGCCGAGGTGCTGCGTCTGGCGTATTGGCGGGCGGCTCGGGACGGGCTCACCGGCTCCGGGATCGATCCGGTGACCGGACGGCTGGTCCCAGCAGCCGCCCTGGTCGAGTCGTTGGTGGCGGTGGCGCGTCCGGCGTTGGAGGACGGCGGGGAGGCGGACGCGGTCGCGAGCTGGCTCAAGGAGCTGATTCACGGCGGGGACGGCGCCGCGCGGCAGCGGGCCGCGGCGGCCGACCGGGGTTCGCTCGGTGACGTCGTCGATGTGCTCATCGAGCAGACCGCCGGGGCACATTGAGCATTCAGAAGTAAGTCAGCGGTATTCGTGGCATATCAGACTGGAGGTTGCCTGAGGGGAGAGAACCTTGACCGCCTCCAGTACTGATCATGTTTTCGCCGACGGCTCGGACGCGTCGGTGCGGACGGTTCCCGTGGACGCCCGGAGCTTGCCGCCGGAGGCCATGCGGGCTGCCGCGATGGATTTCGCGGAGCTGATGGCCTCCCGGCGCTCGGTGCGCGAGTTCTCCCGGGATCCGGTCCCGGACGGTGTCATCGAGCAGGCCGTGCGGACGGCGGCCAGCGCGCCGAGCGGCGCGCATGTGCAGCCGTGGCGGTTCGTCGTCATCACCGATCCGCAGCGCAAGCGGCGGCTGCGGGAGGCGGCCGAGGCCGAGGAGTACGAGTTCTACCATCGGCGGGCCTCGGCGCAGTGGCTGGACGCGATCGCCCGGTTCGGCACCGACTGGCACAAGCCGTTCCTGACCGACGCCCCGGCCGTGATCGTCGTCTTCGAGGTGCATCAGGGCCCGAACAGCCCCAAGCCCTACTACGTCAAGGAGTCCGTCGGCATCGCGGTCGGGTTCCTGCTGGCCGCGCTGCACCATGCCGGACTGGCCACGCTGACCCACACGCCGAGCCCGATGCGCTTCCTGAACGAGGTGTGCGAACGGCCGCCCGAGGAGCGGCCGTACCTGGTCGTCCCGGTGGGCTATCCCGCGGTCGGGACGCGGGTCCCGGACCTCGTCCGCAAGCCGCTGGAGGAGGTCATGGTCCGCTACTGAGCCTCGGATCCCAGCTGCTCGGCGAAGAACTCCCGCAGCGGTGTCACGTGGCGGTCGGGCCGGCGCCACTCGGCGAGCAGGTCCTCCAGCAGGTGCCGTTCGGCGAGCTGCCGGCCGCGGTGGTGGCGCCGGACCACGGGATGGATGAAGGCGCTCTCGCGGGCCCGTCCGGGTTCCGGGTGCCGTTCGATGGCGAAGACGTCGGCGTAGTCGTCGCGGCCCCAGCGCAGGGTCACGGTGTAGAGGTGGGCCTCGTCGGCGAAGCGCTGCACGGCGTAGTCCTCCGGCAGGTCCCGGTAGAGCTTGACGCGGCCGGTCGTCTCGTCGACGACGATCGCGTCGCAGAGGTATTCGAACTGGGTCCACAGGGCGGAGCTCCAGTTGACCCGGTCCAGTACCAGCGCCGTCAGTTCTTCGGGATCGGCCTTGGCCTCGCCGTACTCCAGCGGGACACCTTCATAGCGCTCCCGCAGCAGCGTGCACAGGGTCCGCAGGTTGTAGCGGAAGCCGTCGATGAAGGCCGAGGACGCCCGCTTGAAATCGTGGGCCTGGGCCAGTGTCCCGGCGAAGTACAGGCCCTCCACGCCGGCCGACTGCCAGTCCGGGCCGGTCGAGGGCAGGCGGCCGTCGCGCTCGGTCGGCGGGACGCAGCCCTCGGCGTAGATGGAGGTGTCCATGCGGAAGCCGGTGCAGCGCAGGACGGATTCGTATTCCAGCGTCGCGGTCTCGCCGTCGGCGTGCGTGTAGGTGATGTCGACTTCGAAGCCTGAGCCGGTCTTGCGGATCCGGTCGATCGTGCAGTCCAGGACCGAGTGCAGGGTCTTGAACTGATAGCTGTCCAGGATGGCGCCGTACTGGCCGCGCACGTCGCCGGGGTGCTTGCTGGTCCAGGTCAGCCGCAGCGGCCGGCGGCTGGCCAGGTGCACCATCGCGGCGTGGCCGAGCATGGCGTGGGCGGTCTCGAACGCCGAGTTGCCCTTGCCGATCACCAGGACCCGCTGGTCGGTGTAGGCGGCCGGGTCCACGTCCATGTCCTCGTACCCGGTCGCGTGTTCGATGCCCGGGATGTCCGGGACGAAGGGCGCGGCCCAGCCGGTCGCGGCGATGACGCACTCGGCGCGCACGGCGCCGCGCGAGGTGCGGACGAGGAATCCGGTGCCGTCGCGCTCGACGCCGACGACCTCGGTGCCGTACTCGACGGTGAGGTCGTGGCGCTGCTGGAAGGCGGCGAGGTAGCGCACCATGTCGTCCGCAGAGGGCAGATACTCCTGGCTGAAGCGCGGGAACAGCATCTCCGGGTCGTCGTTGAGCAGCGTGTTCCAGTCCCAGCGCAGGCGGATCTCCGGGTCCTCGGACCGGACGTGCACCTTGTTCAGGGAGATGAGACGGCGGTGGCGCGGGAAGCGGCGGAAGAAGCTGCCCGGGGCCGCGTGCCGTTCCAGGGTCAGATAGTCGGAGCCGGCCTGCTGGAGGTAGTAGCTCAGTTGCAGGCCGGCCGGTCCTGCGCCGATGACGAGGTACCGGATGCTGCGGGGCTCTGCTTCGGACACAGGCCGGCTCCCTATTGTGTTAGCGGACCGCTGCCTGCGCCTGGTGTGCGCGGGCAGCGGCGACGGTGGGCAGATAACCCTCGGCGACCAGGGCTTTGGCACGTTCCGCCAGTCCGCTGAGATCGTCCGGCATGACGGTCGCCAGGCCGTCCACGTACCGGTTGAACATGCAGAACGCGGCGGCTATCAGGACCGTGTCATGGATCTCCGGGTCGTCGGCCCCGGCCGCGCGCGCCGCGTCGACCAGCTCCGTGGTGACCTGCCGTCCGCCGCGCTGCACCGCGGCGGCGACGTCCAGCAGGGCTTTGAGCTTGTCGCTGATCGGCGCGGAGCCGACGTCGGCCCGGATGACGTCCAGCTCCAACCCCTCGGGCAGCTGCGCGGCGGTGAACGCGGCGTGGGTGGTGGTGCAGAACCGGCACTCGTTGAGCCCGGAGACGTGAGTGGCGATCAGTTCGCGTTCCCAGCGCTCCAGGGTGCTGGGACCGCGCAGCAGGATCTCGGCCAGCTCGCTCAGCGGTGCGGCGGTCTCGGGGCGGTAGAAGAACAGGGAACGTATACCGGGCTGGTCGTTGCCCAGGTCGATGTGCGGCAAGGTGTCACACTCCCAGCTGTTCCGCGGCGAGCGCGGTGCCCTCGACGCGGGCGCGGATCTTGGCGAAAGCGGTGTCGCGCGAGGTGGAGACGTCGTCGGCGAACGGCGAGAAGCCGCAGTCGTCGCAGGTGCCGAGCCGGTCCACCGGCAGGTGGCGGGCGGCGGCGAGCACCCGGTCGCGGACCTGTTCGGGGGTCTCCACCGCGGGGTCGATCGGGTCGGTGACGCCGACGAAGACCCGGGCGGTCGCCGGCAGGTGGTCGGCGGCCACGCCCAGGACCCGGTCCGGGTCGGACTCGCTGGCCAGCTGGAGGTAGAAGGCGCCGGCGTTGAGGCGGAACAGCTGGGGCAGCAGCTGGGCGTAGTCGACATCGAGGCTGTGGGTGGAGTCCTGGTCGCCGCCGGGGCAGGTGTGCACGCCGATCCGGGCGCGCTCGGCGTCGCTGAACCGGTCGAGCACCTGGTTGTTCAGGGCGATGAAGTCGTCCAGGACGCCGCCGCTGGGGTCGAGCTTGAGCGACAGGCGGCCTTCGGTGAAGTCCAGCTGCACGCTGTGGGCGCCGGCGTCCAGGCAGCCGCGGATGTCGGCCTCGGCCTGGTCGGCCAGGTCGGCGAGGAACTGCTCGCGGGGGTAGCCGTCGATGCCGCCGGCCGGGTAGAGCAGGCTCAGCGCCGAGGGGGCGATGACCGCCTGCTTGACCGGGACCTTGGCGTGCGGCAGCGCGGCCTTCAGATAGCTGTCGGCGTTCCGCCGGTACCGGAAGGGCCCGGCGTTGAGCGAGGGCAGCGTGCGCTGATGCCCGTCCGCGAACGGGATGGCCACGCCGTCCGGGTTCAGATGGTCGAGTCCGGCGATCGGGTAGGTCGCGAAGCTCGGCTTGCCCTGCTCGCCGTCGGTGACGACCGGCGAGCCGGCGGCCTCCATGGCCTCGATGGTCTCGGCGACCGCCCGGCTGACGGCGTCGGCGAGCGCCGCGGCGTCCAGCCGTCCTTCGTCGTGGGCTGATAACGCGGCGAGCAGCTCGGGGGAACGCGGAACGGAGCCGATCGGCTCGGTGGGGATAGGCATGGGCCGCAACCTAATAATGGCCGGAGCAGATCGTCAATGACACATAGTAGCCAATTGGTGACGCCATGTGCTGGTCGGCGACCCGTTGAAGTCAGTTTGCCTCAGGTTTCCACCTCTGCCGATGCCCGGAATTGAGCATTCTCGAAGACGCCGTCCGGGCCGCGGGCGAAGACGATGTCCGCGTCGAATGCCCGCCTTCCGCGACCCGAGCCGGACCCCTTTGGAGGAGACCGCCTTGAGCGCTGCCACGCTCGCATCGTCCGACGCCCCGGAACGTACCTCGCTGTTCGTCGACGGCCGCTTCCCGCGCCGCCGTCTCCTGGTCCTGCTGCTGAGCCTGATCGGCGGCCTGTTCCTCACCTACGGCTGGAAGGCGAGCACCGCCGACGACGCCATCGGCTTCAACACCGCCAACGCCCTGCTGGGCCACGACGCGCACAGGACGCCGATCGCCGGCGTCGGCGCCGGGATCCTCTTCGCCTTCGTCACCGGCCTGGCCGGCTCCTTCACCGCCTGCAACGTGGCCGTGTTCGGCGCGGTCGGGCCGCTGGTCGGCCGGGCGGCGAGCCGCCGGGAGAAGCTGCGCGCGGCAGCCGCCCCACTCGGCTGGCTCGCGCTGGGCATGATCCCGGTCTCGGCGGCGTACGGAGCGGTCGTCGGCATCGTCGGCACCCGCATGCCGCAGTATTCGACGGCGCCGGCCAAGGGCATCTCGCCGCGCACCGCGCAGTCGATGATCACCTTCGGAAGCATCGGCCTGATCATGCTCCTGCTCGGGCTGGCGGCGCTGGGCCTGATCCCCGATCCGCTGGCCGCGGTCTCCCGCCGCTTCCCGCACGCGCCGCTGATCCTGATGGGCGCGCTGGTCGGCGCCTTCCTCATCGGCCGGCCCTACCCGCTGTTCCGCGACATGTTCCGGCACGCCGCCGGCACCCACAACCCGTTCTACGGCGCGCTCGCGTTCTCGTTGCAGTCGATCGGCAACATCATCGCGATGTCCGTGCTGTTCCTGCTGCTGTCCTGGGGCCTGGGCGGCCGGGTCCAGCGTTGGCTGGCGGCCCGGCCCGGCCGCACCGCGATCGTGACCGGCGCGGCCTTCGTCACGGCCGGCATGTTCATGCTCGGGTACTGGGAACTCCGGGTGCTGGGCCGCCTGGGCTACCTCTGGTTCCCGACCGCGCCCTGGGCCTGACGGCCGTAACCGGGCAGGTCGGAGTGGTCGACGCCGTGCGCGGTCCAGCTGTACAGGTGCACCTGGATGCCGTCGGGGTCGTCGAACACCAGCAGCCAGCCGATCGACGCCTCGATCACCGGCGAGTGCTCGACACCGGCGGTGTCGAGGTGGTCGGCCCAGGACTGGACGGCGGCCTGGTCGGCGACGGCGAAGCTGACCGGGTCGAAGCCGCGGCAGCCCTCGGCCGCCGCCGGGTTGACGCGCAGCGTCAGCAGCGTGTCGCCGAGGCCGGGCACCTCGCCGGCCACGCCGCGCACGACGCCGTCGGAGTCCGGGAACTCCATCGTCACGGCGAAGCCGAAGACCCGGCCGTACCAGTCGACGCTGCGAGCCAAGTCGGTGACCGGGATCTTCACGTGGTGGACGCCGGCCAAGATCGGGCGGTTCATGAGAGCCTCCAATTTAGCCGCAGTCTTACTGCGGTGAATACTTGTAGAATGCCCCTCATGGGCGACACAGTCAAGCGGAGCTACCGGTCACCGGCGCGCGCCGCCGCCGCGGCCGCCACGCGGGCGCGGATCCGGGCGGCGGCAGAGCGCTTGTTCGTCGAGCAGGGCTACGTCGCGACGACGGTGCGGCAGGTCGCGGCGGCGGCCGGGGTGGGGGAGCGGACCCTCTACGACGCCTTCCCGACCAAGGCGGCGCTGTTCGGCCACACGCTCGGCGTGGCGACGGTCGGCGACGAGGAACCGGTGCGCGTCCGGCAGCGGCCGGAGATCGCGGCGGCCTGCGCGCAGGCGGACCCGGTCGTGGCGGTGGGGCTGCTGGTGGACTACACGGCGGGGCTGCTGGAGCGGGCCGGAGATCTGATCATGGTCAGCATCGAGGCGGCCGGTGCCGATGCCGACATGCGCGCGGCGACGGCGGCGGGAGCGGCCGGGACGCATGAGGTCTATCTGGCTTTCACCGAGGGGTTGGCCGCGCACGGCACTTTGAGCCCGGAGCTGGATCCGGTCGGCGCGGCGGACATTCTCTATGTGCTCGGTTCACCGCACACGCATCAGTTGCTGCGTCGGCATCGGGGATGGAGCGTCGAGCGGTACCGCTCGTGGCTGTGCGGGGCGATTCTGCGCGAACTGACGAGAGAGAGCTCTGGGGGCTGAAAGCCCGCCTCAGCCGCGCCGCTCCAGCCAGGCCACGATGGCGCCGACGTACCCGTCGACACTCGCCAGCGGCTCGTTGCTGAACACCGCGTGCAGGTGCTCGACGCCGACGGCGTCGTCCCAGGCCCGGGCGCGTCGCCTCGTTCCGTCGCCGGCGTCGCGGAGCACGTCCCAGCCGTGCCAGGTCGCGACCAGGGCCGCGTCGATCGCCGGATCGGACAGGATCGCCAGGTCCCAGTCGAGGACGCCGACCGGTTCGCCGTCCGCGCCGAAGTGGACGTTGCCGCCGCCGAGGTCGCCGTGGACGAGCCGGGGCCGGACCTCGTCGAGCGCCAGCAGCGCGTCCAGGCGGCGGCGGACGTCGTCGCGCCACCGCGCGGGCAGGCGCGGAACGACCTCGCCGGTCAGGATCTCGGCCCAGCCCAGGCCGTCGGCGTAGCGGCGCGGCGTGCGCAGGACGGCCTTCAGTTCTGGCGAGACTTCGACCTGGCTAAGGGCCTCGAAGACCCGGCCGAACGCCGCCGGGTCCCCGACCCCTTCGGGCAGCGACTCGCCGTCGATCCACGAGATCGCCACCGCCGCGCGCTCCCCGAACGCGGTCACCGCGCTCAACGGCTCCGGCACGGCGAAGGGCAGGCCGGCCGCCGCGACGGCGCGGAGGATCCCGACCCGGCGGGGCAGCTCGGCGGCGGCGCTGGGGCGCTTGGAGATCCGGACCGCGGCGACGCCGGGGAGCAGGACGACGTGGTGCATGTTCCCCTGCGCGGCGAGGCGCGCGGTGCGGAGCGGGGCGTCGGGGACGAGCGCCTCGGTGATCTCCAACAGGTCGGCGGGGACGGCATGATCCATTTCGCCATTCTGCCGCACCCGCGCGGCCCTGCCTGGCCCTGTCCGGACCGGTCCGGGATGGCACCGATCAGCCGCATGGCCCACGATGGGGGAAAGCCGATCTTGGCGGGGCCGCGCCGGAGTTGCAGCTGGAGTCGCAGACGTGAACAGCGAGGACGGGACCTCGGTCTGGTCCGGGCCGCGGCTGGCGGTGTCCCGGCTGAACTGGGAAAGTCGCCACTCGGAGGCGATCGCCCTCGCGGACCGGCTGCTGGCCGACCTGCACGATCCTCAGGAGCGCCTCGGCGTCCTGCTCGCCAAGCTGTCCGCGCTGCTGAACACCGACCGGCTGCGCGAATGCCCGGCGGTCGTCGACGCGGCGTGGCACCTCGCGCAGGAGCACGGCGCCACCCCGGCCGACCTCGGCGAGTTCCACGCGCTGGCCGCGTTCTTCGCCCACCGCGAGGGCTCGCTGGAGCGCTGCGTCACCAACCTGGTCCGGGGCGCCCGCGCGCTGGAGGCGACGACGATCGACGTCCGTGCGCTGCGGCCGTGGCTGGCGATGGCCGTCACCTACTCCTACGTCGGCTTCCACCGGCACGCCGTGGTCGCGCAGGGCCAGGCCGTGAAGATCAGCAAGCACGGCACCGCGACCGACCGCAAGATCGCGGCGCACCCGGAGATCCCGCTGCGGTACGCGGTGTGGCTGGACCAGCGCGGCGAGACCGAGGCCGCGAAGGTCATGCTGCGCGACCTGCTGGCCGGGGTGAAGGCCGAGGACCTGATCGACCTGGAGCGCGGCTACCTCGGCTACGCGGCGGCCCGCTATGCCTCGATCGGCGGTCCCGGTTACTACGAGACCCGTGAGCTGCTGGCCGGCGGCTCGGACCCGTTCCCGGAGAACGTGGAGCTGCGCCGGCTGGGCCACGCCGCCATCGCGATCGCCGAGCACCGCCCGGCGGCGGCCCTGGACCTGCTGCGCGAGGCCGCCGCCACCCACACCCGCCTGGGCCTCGGCGAGGTGCCGCGGCTCAGGGCCCTGGCATACGCCGTCCAGGGCGACTACGCCGCGGCCTACGCCTGCGCGCGCGAGGTCACCAGCTGCATAGCCCGCGCCGCCGACCCGGTCTACGACCTGTTCGTCGACGGCATCACCGTCCGCCTGGACCTCGACGAGCTGCGCCGCACCGTCAGCCGCTACACCGACGAGGCCCACACCGACTCCCTCACCGGCCTGCCGAACCGCCGCCATCTCGAACGCCACGTCGGCGAGTTCGTCGAGGCCGGCGGCTCGGCGATGCTCGGGGTCGGCGACCTCGACCGGTTCAAGGACGTCAACACCGTGCACGGCCACCTCGTCGGCGACCAGGTCCTGGAACAGGTGGCCGCGATCCTGTCCCGCACCATGCGCGTCGACGACTTCCTGGCCCGCTACGGCGGCGACGAGTTCGTGATCGTCGTCCCCAACGTCACCCCGGCCGAGGCGCACGAGATCGGCGAGCGCCTCAGCGCGGCCGTCGAGGCCCATGACTGGAGCGACCTGGCGCCGGGGACGCCGGTGAGCCTGACGCTGGGCTTCGCGCCGCTGGACCCGGTCGGAGGGCTGGCGGCGGCCTTCCGGACGGCGGACCTGTCGATGCTGCGGGCGAAGCGGCAGAGCTCCTGAGGCCCGCGGGATTCCACGGGCCCTGAGACAGCGCGATGACTGTGCCGGGCAGGGGATGTCGGCTCATTCGGCGGTGCCGGGTTCGCGGGCTTCGCGTTCGGCGGAGGCGGAGGCGGTGTCCGTGGCCGGCGCGGTACCCGAATCCGTGCCCTGCGCGCGCAACGCCCGGACGGCGTGGCCGCGGCTGTAGCCGAAGTAGACGACCAGGCCGACCAGCATCCACAGGCCGAACCGGATCCAGGTCTCGGTCGGCAGGTTCAGCATCAGCCACAGGCTGGCCAGGATCGCCGCCGCCGGCACGTACGGCACGCCCGGGGTGCGGAAGGCCCGGGGCAGGTCCGGCCGGGTGCGTCGCAGGATCACGACACCGAGGGAGACCACGACGAACGCCGCCAGCGTGCCGATGTTCACCAGCTCGGCCAGCGCCTTGAGCGGGATGACGGCCGCGAACACCGCGACGACCAGGCCGAGCAGGATGGTGGCGCGGTAGGGGGTGCCGAACCGGGGGTGCACCCGGGAGAAGGAGCGCGGCAGCAGGCCGTCGCGGCTCATCGCGAAGAACACCCGGGACTGCGCCATGAGCAGCAGCAGCGTGACGGAGGTCAGGCCGGCGACCGCGCCGGCGCTGATGAAGCCGCTGAGCCAGTGCGCGCCGACGGACTGGAAGGCGTCGGCCAGCGGCGCCTTCTCGGACAGGTCGGTGTACTTCTGCATGCCGGTCACGACCAGCGTCACGCTCACGTACAGCACGGTGCACACCGCCAGCGAGGCCAGGATGCCGCGCGGCAGGTCGCGCTGCGGCTTCTTCACCTCCTCGGCGGCGGTGGCCACGACGTCGAAGCCGATGAAGGCGAAGAACACGACCGCGGCGGCGGTGAAGATGCCCATCACGCCGAACGCGCCCGGGGCGAACCCGAGGTGCTGGATGAGCGGCTGGGCCGCGCCGGACTTCGCCATCGACGGCTGATCGGTCTTCGGCGGGATGAACGGCTTGTAGTTCGAGGCCTTGACGAAGAACAGCCCGGCGCCGATGACCAGCAGCACCACCGTCACCTTGATCGCGACTATGACCGAGGTGAACCGCGCCGACAGCTTCACGCCGACCACCAGCAGCGTGGTCATCGCCAGCACCAGCAAAGCGGCCGGCAGGTTGACGCCCCAGTGCGCGTCGGTCCCGCCGCCGAGCGAGGTCGGGAAGTGGATGCCGACATCGGCCAGCAGGCTCTGGATGTAGCCGGACCAGCCGACCGCGACCACCGCCGCGCCCAGGGCCAGCTCCAGGATCAGGTCCCAGCCGATGAGCCACGCCGGGAACTCGCCGAGCGCCGCGTAGGAGAACGTGTACGCCGATCCCGCGACCGGCACGGTCGAGGCGAACTCGGCGTAGCAGAGTGCTGCCAGCGCGCAGACCACGCCGGCGGCCGCGAACGACAGCGCGACCGCCGGCCCGGCGTACTGCTTGGCGGCCGTTCCCGTCAGAACGAAGATCCCGGTCCCGATGATCACACCGATGCCGTAGACCGTGAGGTCCAGGGCCGACAACTCCCGCTTCAGGCGGTGCCGTGACGCGGTGGTGTCACGAATGGTGTCTTCGATGGTTTTCGTCCGGAACAGACTTTTCGTGTTGGTCTGCGTACCCATGACGCCCGGCTACCCCGAATTCTGGCGGACTATCACCCAGGAGTCCGGATCGGGAAGGCCGGTCGGTGTCGAGCGACAAGCACGGGGGCGCCGGTCCCAGCTCGACGCGCGGCCGGCTACCCGCCGCGGGATCCACGGCGGAGGCGATCATGGTGGAGGTGACGGCGGCCGCTCCGACCGCCAGGGCGATGGTGCGACGCCGCATGGCTGTCCCCGTCATGATCCTGCGAATTCATGTCCTGGGAACTCATAGTCCTGCGAAAGCGCCCGCCGGGACACAGGGCTGCCTGCGCTTTCGAGGTGGGGTTATCCACACCCCGGCGCCGATCCGCGACGCCGCTGTGTCGCCGATGAGACCTCGCGAAAAGCGCACGCCGACCTGCGATTCCGCTGCGCGGCCCAAGAGTCTTTTGCGAGGACCGCCGAATCGGTTCTCGGTCCTGGGCTGCTGGCCGACCGGTGCATAGCAGCGCTCGCATATGCGTACCCTGCGCATCAAGCAGCCCGGCCGCCGAAGCGCCCGGGCTGCCTGTCCGATCTGTCCCGCCACTACACTCCCAGCACCTTGGCCTTCGCCGCGGCGAATTCCTGGTCCGTCAGCATTCCGCTGTCCTTGAGCGCCGCCAGCTCCTTGATCTTCGCCACCGGGTCGTCCGCCGCCTGTCCGGCCGCTGCCTGCCCGGCCACCGCGCGGTTCGCCGCCGCGTCCATCGCCGCCTGCTGTTGGGCCTCCGCTTGCTGCTGCTCGGCCATCGCGGCCTGCTCGCGTTCCGCTTCGCGGTTGGCCTGTCGTCGCTGCATCCCGCCGGACACGGCGGTCGCGGTGCCGGCGACCACGGCGGTGCGCGCCACCGTGCCCAGCAGTCCCGGCCGTCCTGCACGCCTACGCAACATCTGTCCGCTCCTCAGCCCTGGTCCAGGGCTTTGATCGCCCGGATGACGTTCTCGCGGGGCACCCGCTCCATGAACATGACGCTCCCGCCGGAGTCCCGGATCGCCCCGGACACGCGGGCCGCCCAGGTGTGCTCCCAGGCGATCACCAGCGCCGAGGAGTCGCGGTCCAGGCCTTCGGCGACCATCGTCACGTCCTCGTCGCTGAGCAGGTCGAACTCCTGGCCGGTGAGATGCTCGAAGGAGTCGGCGATCGCGGAGTCGGCGATCTCCAGGACCGAGATCTCCCCGGCGGCGTCCTTCAGGACGAGCGTGGCGTCCAGGATCCGGATCGTTCCGGCGCGTTGCAGATCCGCCAGGGCCGGCGCCACGTCGCCGTTGAAGCGGTTCCCGTCGAAGGCGAAGACCGCCACGTCGACCGGGCCGACGGTGTCGGCCGTCAGACCACTCGGCACGACATCACCTCATCTCGTGCGAACGGATATTAGGTGCTTAACACGCTAACGGGCGCCGGGGGATTCGGCCTGCGGAGCGGTCCGGATGCCGCCGGCCGCCGCCGATTCCCGTCCGGATGCCGCTGACCTGCGGTGACCATATGCTTGGGCAATGTCGTCCCGGCGCCCGGATCAGGCGGTATGGCTGTTCGCCGGGCCCATGGTGGCGTTGGACGTCGTCTATCTGTTCGTCCCGTCGACCCACGACCCCATCCTGATCGTCCTGCCGGCGCTCGCCGCCGTCGCGGCGCTGATCGGCGTGCTGCGGCAGCGTCCGCGCCCGGGCTGGCCCTGGTGGCTGGTGGTCGGCGCGCTCGGCACCGCCGCGTTGTCCGGCTTGCTGCACATCGTGGGAGACGGCTGGTTCCTGCGCGGGCGGGCCTCGCCCGACCCCTACGGCGTCACTGTGCTCGCCACGCTGCTGCTGGCCGTCGCCGCGCTGGCGGCGTTCGCGTATCTGCGCCAGCCCGGCGCCCGGACCTGGATCATCGACACGGTGCTGATCGGCGGCATCGCGCTGCTGCTCGGCTGGCTGATCGTGGTCGTCCCGACGTTCGGCGCGGGCTTCACCGCCTGGCAGAAGACCATGCAGGTGGTGCTCCCGTTCTGCGGCGCGGTGCTGATCGCGCTGGCCGCCCCGCTGGTGCGGCGCCGGGGGACGGTGTCCGCCTCGGCCGTGCTGCTCGCCGCCGGGGCGGTGGCGGCGCTGGTGACGATCGCGTTGTTCGTGGTCGGCCAGGTCCGCGACATCTCGGCGGTGTCCCGGCCCTACTTCTGGTGGCACCTGTTCTGCATCGCCTGGGCGGCCGCGGCCCTGGACGGGTCCATGAAGGCGGTGGCCGTGCCGCTGCCGGCCCCGTCCCGGCAGCGGCATCCGATGCTGTGGGCCCTGGCCGTCGTGGTGCTGGGCTTCGCCGGGCCGATCATCGCCATCGCGCAGTACCTCCAGGAGGAGCCCGAGGACTACAACAACTGGCTGCTGCTGATCACCGTGGTGCTGTTCGTGCTGGTCCTGGGCCGGTTCGGGGCCACCGTGGCCAGTACCGCCCGGGAGCGGCACAGCCGCGTGGAGCGGGAGCTGGCCCGCGACGCCCGGGACGCGGTCCTGGTCGCCGACACCGCCGGGTTCATCGTCAGCGCCAGCGGTCCGGCCGCGCGGCTGCTCGGCGTCGAGGACCTGGTCGGCCATGTGGTCAGCGAGTTCCTGGAGCCCGGGCAGTCCAGCCGGGTGCTGGCCGCCATCCGGCGCACCTCGGCCGGCACCGACCTGGACGACTGGCCGATGCGGCTGCGGCTCACCGCGCCCGCCGCCGCGAACCCGCATCCGGACGTCGACGCGCTGTGCCGGATCCTGCCGCACCGCTCGCCGGTGCCCGGCGCGGTCGTGCTGACCCTGCGCGACGTCAGCGACGAGGCGCGCAGCGAGCAGGACCTCCGGCTGCTCAGCCGCTACGACCCGCTGACCGGCCTGTCCAACCTCAGCACCCTGCGGGACCGGCTGGACCGGGCCCTGCGCGAGGCCGGGACCGGCCCGGTCACGCTGGCGCTGCTGGAGGTGGAGGGGATGCGCGCGGTCAACGCCGGCCGGGGCCGGGCCGTGGGGGACCAGGTGCTGCGGGCCGTGGCCCGGCGCCTGGAGGTGGCCGCGCCCGGCGCGGCGGTGGCCCGGGTCGGCGGCGACGAGTTCGCGGTGCTGTGGGCGCCGCCGCTGCGCCGGACCGCGCCGGACGCCGTGTTGCCGGCCGTGCGCGCGGTCCTGACCCAGACCGTGCCGACCGACGGCGGCCCGGTCGACGTGCGGCTGTCCCTGGGCACCGCCTCCACCGAGCACGGGCCGGCCGACGGCGCCTACGCCCTGCTGGCCCGCGCCGACCAGGCGCTGGAGTCGGCGCGCGGCGCCGCCCGGCACCCGGCCGCCGCCGGGACAGCGCCCGGGCCGCCCACGGACCTGCGCTCGCGGCTGGACGCCGTGCTGGCCTCCGGCGAACTGGAGGTGCGCTACCAGCCGGTGGTGGACCTGCGGACCCGGCAGGTCCGCAGCTTCGAGGCGCTGGTGCGCTGGCCGGAGTCGGCCGGCGGCCCGATCGGCCCGGACGTGCTGATCCCGTTCGCCGAGGAGACCGGCCAGATCGTACAGATCGGCGCCTACATGCTGCGCGCGGCGCTGGCCAGCGTCACCGGGTGGAACCGGGACCGGGCCGCCGCCGACCGGGTCGGGGTGGCGGTGAACGTCTCGGCCCAGCAGCTCGGCGCCGGCTTCCCGGCGCTGGTCGAGAAGGCCCTGGCGGACAGCGGCGCCGAGCCGTCGGACCTGGTGCTGGAGGTCACCGAGAGCACGGTGGTCAGCCGGACCGACCTGGCCGCGCGCGAGAGCCTGGTCCGGATCCGGCAGGCCGGGGTGCGGGTGGCCATCGACGACTTCGGCACCGGCTACTCGGCGCTGCGCTATCTGGCCGAGCTGCCCGCCGACATCGTCAAGATCGACAAGTCGTTCACCGACCGGCTCCCGGAGTCCGCCCGGATGGCGGCGCTGGTGCAGGGCATCGTCCAGATCGCCGACCGGCTCGGACTGGACACGGTGGCCGAGGGGGTGGAGACCTCGGCGCAGGCCGCCGAGCTGCACCGCCTGGGCTGCCGCAAGGGGCAGGGGTACCTGTTCGCCAGGCCGCTGGTCCTTGATGCGGCCGTGGCGTTGCTGGCCGAGGCGTCCTGAGCGGACGGCGGCGGCGGACGGCAGGCGGCGACCGGCGCGGCGGTGACGGTGCGCGGCGACCGGCACGGCGGACGGCGCGTCGACTGGCGCGGCGCCCGGCGCGGCGCCCGTGGTGCGGGCCTGCCGCCGATCTCGGACAATTAGGGCATGGCAGGCACACGGCCGGTCGGCGATCCCCGGCTCCGCATGGAGCGCCGGATCGAGCACATCGAGGCGCTCGCCGCCGATATCGCCACCCAACAGCGGGTCGCCTTGAAGCTGCTCAGCTCCACGGTGCGGGTGTTCTACACCTTCTTCGTCCTGGCATGCCTGACGATCGGCGTCGCGGCGTTCCTCCGGGGCAACCACAACACCGCCGTGACCTGGGGCGGGACCGGGATCATCCTGGGGTTCGTCTGGGTCGTGGTCTTCGCCGGGAACAAGGTCTCCCGGCGCGCGTTCCGGCAGCTGAAGGCCGAGCTGACCGGGGACCCGTCGGATGCGTCGGATGCGGCGGATACCGAGGGCTCGGAGGAGCCGGTGGACTCCGAGTCCGAGCCCCAGCCCGAGCCGGTGGGCGCCGCGCCTACCAAGTAGGCACGTACCCGCCGTCGATCCGGAAGTCCGAGCCCGTGACGTTCCCGACCCGGTCCGCCGAGGCCAGCAGCACCACCAGGTTCGCCACCTCCTCCGGCCGCGAGAACCGGCCGGTCACCAGGGCGGCCGCGGCGCCGTTGACGACGTCCTCCGGACGGCCGCCGCTCGCCGCGCCGACGGTGTCGGCGAACCCTCCGGCCCCGAGCCAGATGTCGGTGGCGACCGGCCCCGGGCTGATCGTGTTCACCCGCACCCCGGCCGGTCCGACCTCCTTGGACAGGCCCTTGCTGAACGCGTGCAGCGCGGCCTTGGCGGCGCTGTAGTCCAGGACCAGCGCATCCGGGTGGACGGCGTTCACCGAGCCGATGTTCACGATCGACCCGCCGCCGCCGGCCAGCAGCGCCGGCAGCGCGGCCCGGGTGGTGCGGACCGCGGCGAGGAAGTTGAGGGTGAGGCTGTCGGCCCACTGCTCGTCGGTGATGCCGAGGAAGCCGTCGGTGCGGGCGTGGACGCCGCCGACGTTGTTGACCAGGACGTCGAGCCGGTCCCCGGCCGCCGCGACCAGCCGGTCCGGGGCGTCCGGCGCGGTCAGGTCCAGCGCCACCGGGACCACGCGGCCGTCAGCCGCGAGCGCCTCCAGGACGGCGCCGGGTCGGCGGGCGGCGGCCACCACCCGGGCGCCCTCGGCCACCAGGGCCTGCACGACGGCCAGGCCGATGCCGCGGCTGGCGCCGGTGACGATCGCGACGCGTCCTTCGAGGCCGAGATCCATGAGCTGCTCCATGTCTGTGAGAGGGGTGGGAGAAGAGGCTGGCTCGTCTTTCACGCTAGGGACCCCTGGGCTGGCCGGCCTTGGGTCAGCCGACTGCGGCGCGCAGCGGCCGTCCGCGCGGCAGTCGACTGACCCAAGAGCCGGGCCGGTCCGCGTTCCTACCGTTTCGGTGTCGGTCGCTGCGGCCGATCCGGCGACCGGCCGCCGCGCGGCCCGCCGACCAAGCACCCTTCCGAGATGAGCAGACATGTCCGAGCACCTGTCCGAGAACCTGTCCGAAACCCCCAGGTCCCAGCGGTGGCGCCGGCTCGGCGTCGTGACCGTCGTCGCGGCGTCCACGGTCGCCTCGGTCGGCGTGACGGCGGCCTCCGGTGCGGTTCCGGCCGCGTCGTCGTCCGCGTCGCCGGCGTCCCGGCCCGCGCCGGCCAAGCCCACGATCGTCTTCGTCCACGGCGCCTTCGCCGACTCCAGCGGTTTCGACAGCGAGATCAGGACCCTGCGCCGCCTCGGCTACCCGGTGCTCGCCGCGCCGGATCCGCTGCGCACCGTCTCCGGCGACGCGGACTCGGTGCGCGCGCTGCTGGCCACCGTCGCCGGACCGGTCGTCCTGGTCGGCCACTCCTACGGCGGGGCGGTCATCACGAACGCCGCGGTCGGCGCGCCCAATGTCAAGGCCCTGGTCTACCTCGGCGCCTTCATCCCCGACGCCGGGCAGAGCATCAACGACATCCAGGTGGCCACGCCCGGCTCGCTGCTCGGCCCGGCCACCACCCGGATCGTGCCGTTCGCGGACCCGTCGATGCCCGGCGGCCAGAACGCCGACATCTATGTCCAGGCCGACCAGTACCGCGCGGTGATCGCCGCCGACGTCGACGCCCGGACGGCGGCCGACATGGCGGTGACCCAGCGGCCGCTGGCCCTGAGCGCGCAGCTGGGGCCGTCGGGGCCGCCGGCGTGGAAGACCGTCCCCAGCTGGGACCTGATCACGCTGGACGACCGCGCGATCCCGGCCGCCGCGCAGCGGGCGATGGCCGCCCGGGCGGGTGCGCACGTGGAGACCGTGCACTCCTCGCACGCGGTGATGGTGTCGCACCCCAAGGCCGTGGTCGACATCATCCTCGACGCGGCGAAGGCAGCGGCCGGGCATTAAGTCACCGGCCGGGAATCGGCCCCGTCTGGTTCAGTCACCCGACGCAGGCGACGCCTTCACCGGCCTGAATACAGTCTCAGGAGTGACGAGCAGTACTGCGGGCCCGGCCCGCGCGGACGCCGCGGAGCCGCCGATCGGGCGGGCCGCCGAGGCCGCGCGGATCGCCGGGCACCTGCGCACCGTCGGACATCCGAGCACCGCCGGGCATCCGCGCACGACGCCGCCGGCGGAGCGCGGCCTCCTGGTCTCCGGCGCTGCCGGGATCGGCAAGTCCGTAGTGCTCCGCCACGCGGCCGACCAGGCCCGCGAGCGGTTCCGCGTGGTGGAGGCGGCGGGCTCGCCGGCCGAGCAGGCGATGCCGTTCGCCGGGCTGAACCAGGTGCTCCGCCCGCTGATGATGTCCGGGCTGCCGATCCCCGCCGCGCCGTCCGCCGCGCTGGCCGAACTGTTCGGCGAGAGCGACGGGACCGCGGACGGCGCGTCGTGCGTCCGCGCCGCCGACGCGACCGTCCGGGTCCTGGCCGGCGTCGCGGCGGCGCGGCCCGTCCTGCTGCTGATCGACGACGTCCACTGGCTGGACGAGGCGTCGCAGCGGGTGCTGATCGCGGCCTCGCGCGCCCTGACCGCCGAGCCGGTGGCGCTGATCGCGGCGGGCCGCACCGGCCGCGGCGGGCCGTTCTTCGAGGCGGGGCTGGCGCGGATCTGCCTGGAACCGCTGACGGAGACCGCATCACGCGCCGTCCTCCAGCAGGACGGCGGACTGCCCGCCGGGGCCCGGCTGGAGCGGGTCATCCGGATGGCGGCGGGCAATCCGCTGGCGCTCGTCGAGTTGGCGCGCGCCTGGGCCGCGCGGCCCGATCCGCTCGGGGGTCCGGCCGCCGCCGATCCGCTGACCGCGCGACTGCGCGCGGCCTTCGCCGACCGGCTCGCGGGCTTGTCCGGCCGGGCCCGGGACCTCTTGCTCGTCGCCGCTGTGCACGACGACGACCGGATCCCGGTGCTGGCCGAGATGGCGGCCGCACTGGCTTCGGGCGGAGACGATCGCGATCGGATCGGCGAGGCGGCCGGCGAGGCGATCGGTGACGTGATCAGTGAAATGATCGGCGACGCGATCAGGCCCGCCGAGGATCGCAGGATCTTGATCCGACTGACGGGTTCGCCGACGGCGAGTGGACCCGCTGCCGCTGCTCCGGAGCGGATCGTCTTCGCCGAGCCACTCCTCCGTTCGGTCGTTCTGGACTCCGAGCCGCTGGTCCGGATCCAGACCGCACATGCCGCCGTCGCCGCCTGCCTCGGTCCGGACGACGATCGCACCCTGTGGCATCACGCCCATGCCGTCGTCGGGCCCGACGAACCCGTGGCCGCCGCACTGGAGAGCGCGGCCGCCGAAGCCGCCGCCGGAATGGACTTCGCCGCCGCGGCCGTGCTGGCCGAACGTGCCGCCGAGCTCACCGCCGACCACAATGTGCGAGCCTCCAGGCTTCTGGCCGCCGCCGCGCACTGCGAGGAACTGGGCCGTCGTGACGTCGTCGGGCGGTTGCTCGCCGAGGCCGCGCGCGGGCCGTTGGGACTCGTGGATCGAGCGCGTGCGGAACTGCTGACCCTCGACCTCGGCGACGGCGCGGACGATCCCGCGGTCATCGGCCATCTCAGGGCCCTGGCCCTGGCGACGGCCTCGGTCGGCGAGGACGCCCTCGGCTGGGAGCTGCTGGCCGCGGCTGCCCTGCGCGCCTGGCGGGCCGACCCCGGGCCGGCCGAGCGCGGCCGGATCGTCGAGACCGCCGACCAGCTGAGCGTGCCCACGGGCGACCGGTCGCGGCCCGACCCGCGCCGGCTGTTCGTCATGGCCATGGCCGATCCGGTCGGACACGGCGCCGAGGTCCTCTCCGCCCTGGCCGCAATCAGCGCCGAGGACTTGGCGGCGGCCG
Source organism: Catenulispora yoronensis (assembly GCF_039531695.1). Classification (NCBI taxonomy): domain Bacteria; kingdom Bacillati; phylum Actinomycetota; class Actinomycetes; order Catenulisporales; family Catenulisporaceae; genus Catenulispora; species Catenulispora yoronensis. The sequence continues at coordinate 81,022 of NZ_BAAAQN010000048.1, read as the reverse complement.
AACCCCGCGCCGTGGCGGCGTGGGGGATGGCGGCGCGCGCCGTCGGCGACCATGCCCGTGCGGCAGAGCTGCTCGGCCGGGCCGGGGACGGACTCAGGGCCCAAGGCCGCCACGGAAGGCTCGCCCTGGTCTCCGCGATGCAGGCCGGCGCCCTGGTCGCCGACGGCGAATTCGTGCGGGCGCGGGCGGTCGCGGAGGAGACCTTGCGGCTCTCGGAAAGCACGGGTCAGCCGATGTGGCAGGCCGGGGCGCTGACCGTGCTGGGCCTCGTGGACGCCGTGCGCGGCGACTTCGCGGGCGCGACCAGGATTGCGGACGAACTCGCCCAGGATCCCGTCGCGTTCGGTCCGAGCCTGGTGCGCTCGTTGATCTGCCAGATTCGCGGCGTCGCGCTGATGGCTGCCGGACGGCATGCCGAGGCGTATCCGATCCTGCGTCAGGCCTTCGACACCGAATCCGCCGCCTACCACGTCAGTGGTCGGATATCAGCCCTGGGACACCTGGCCGAGACGGCCGTCCATTGCGGCGCGGTCCCCGACGCCCGGGCCGTGGTCGCGGCGATGGCAGAGGTCCACCGGTCGGCGCCGGCGCCTTCGCTGCGCGCGCAGATAGCGGTCGCCGAGGCGTTCCTGGCCGAGGAGGCACAGGGTGCGCAGGTCTGCGAAGCGGCCTTGGCCGTGACCGGCCTGCCGGTGTTCGCCCGGGCCCGGATCGAGCTGGTCCACGGCCGCTGGTCGCGGCGCAACCGCCTCGTGGCGGCCTCCCGGGAGCCGCTGGCGTCCGCGGCGGCGGCCTTCGACCGGCTCGGGGCCCGGTACTGGGCCGAGCGGGCGCTCGCGGAGCTCGGGGCGGCGGGCGAACGGGGTGCGGACGGCAGGCCGGTGTCGGGGCCGGGGACCGGGGCCGTGCGGAACGCCGCCCTGGAGTCGTTGTCGCCCCAGGAACGCCAGGTCGCGCTGCTGGCCGCGCAGGGGCTGACCAATCCGCAGATCGGCCGCCGCCTGAGCATCGCGCACCGCACGGTGAGCTCGCATCTGGCGCGGATCTTTCCCAAGCTGGGAATCACGTCGCGGGGCCAGTTGGCCGGCCGGATCGGCGGCGACGGGATGGACGGCGCCGCCGACCCGGCCGAGGTCGAGCCCTGACTCACCCCTGACTCACCCCGGACTCACCCTTGGCGCGCCACTCCGGCCTCGTCCGCGTGGTCGGCCAGGCCCGCCTCGTTCGCGGACAACCCGGCCTGGCGCAGCGTCACCGTGCGCTCCGCGCGGCCCCGGCCGACGAAGCTCACTGCCCAGTGCATCAGCACGCTGAGCCGGTTCCGGAAGCCGATCAGATACATCAGGTGCACGACCAGCCACAGGATCCAGGCCCAGAAGCCGGTGGTGCGGATCGGGCCGACGGAGGCCACGGCCCGGAAGCGGGAGATGGTCGCCAGCATCCCCTTGTCGTGGTAGCGGAAGGTGTCCGCGCCCGACCGGCCCCGCAGCCGGTCGCTGATCCGGCGGGCCGCGAACCGGCCGCCCTGGATCGCGACCTGCGCGACCGCCGGCTTGCCGGGCAGCTGCATCATGTCGCCGACGACGAAGACCTCCGGGTGGCCGCGCAGCGACAGGTCGGGCTCGACCGGCAGCTGGCCGGAGCGGTTCGTGCCCAGGCCGGTGGCGCCGGCGAGCAGGCCGCCCAGCGGCGAGGCCGCGACGCCCGCCGCCCACACCTTGGTCGCCGCCCGGACCCGCTCCGGGCTGCCGTCCGGCCGGTGCAGATCCACCCCGGCGGCGTCGACGCCGACCACCTTGGTGTCCAGCCGGACCTCCACGCCGAGCTTCTCCAAGGACTGCTTCGTCCGCGCCGACAGGCGCTCGCCGAAGCCGTTGAGCAGCGCCGGTCCGGCCTCGACGAGCAGGACGCGCGCGGACGCCGAGTCGAAGGACCGGAACTCGCCGCGCAGCCCGCGCCGCGCCAGCTCGGCCAGCTGCCCGGCCATCTCCACCCCGGTGGGGCCGCCGCCGACCACGACGAACGTCAGCAGCGCCGTGCGGGCGGCCTCATCCTCCTCCAGCTCGGCGAGTTCGTAGGCCCCGAAGATGCGGGCCCGCAGCCGCAGCGCGTCGTCGATGGACTTCATGCTGGGGGCGTACTCGGCGAAGCCGTCGTTGCCGAAGTAGGACTGCCCCGATCCGGCCGCGACGACCAGGCTGTCGTAGGGGGTCGTCCGGCTCCGGCCGAGCACCCGCGAGGTCACGGTCCGCGCGTCCAGGTCGATCCCGGTCACCTCCCCGACCAGCACCCGCGCGTTCTTCTGCCGGCGCAGCACCTCCCGCGTCGGCGGCGCTATCTCCCCCTCGGACAGGATCCCGGTGGCCAGCTGGTAGAGCAGCGGCTGGAACAGGTGGTGGCTCGTCCGGTCGATCAGCGTGACCTGGACGGGCGCCCGGCGCAGCGTCTTGGTCGCGAACAGGCCGCCGAAACCGGATCCGATGACGACGACGCGGTGTGGGGTGGTGGGCTCGGTCATGACCGCAATAGTGGACCCGACCGTGGCCGGCGCGCCTGCGTCACCCGACTGAATGTGGAACCGACTGCACGAGCGTCCTCAGTCGACTGACAGGCGAGCCGGCGGCCCCGGTGCGGCGAGCCTGGACAGGACCGACTTCGCACTGCGTTGTGCCGGAATCCCAAGGAGCCGTCCATGAAAGCCGTCCGCATCCACGAGCCCGGAGGACCGGAGACGCTGGTGGTGGAGGAGGTGCCGGACCCGTTCGCGGCGACCGGCGACGTCGTCGTCCGGGTCCGCGCCGCCGGGATCGTCCCCGACGAGCTGAGCTGGCCCGCCACCTGGACCACCCGGGCCGGGGCGGACCGCACCCCGGTCATCCCGACGCACGAGGTGGCCGGGACGGTCGCCGAGATCCGTTACGGCACCACGGGATTCGCGGTCGGGGACCGGGTCGTCGGGCTGACGGACTGGCACCGGGACGGCGCGGCGGCGGAGCTGGTGGCGGTCGAGGCCCGCAACCTGGTGCCGATCCCGGCCGGGCTCGACGATCTGACCGCGGCGGCGCTGCCGGTCTCCGGGCTGACCGCGTGGCAGGGCCTGTTCACCCACGGCGGGCTGCGCGCCGGCCAGACCGTGCTGGTGCACGGCGCGGTCGGGGCCACCGGCTCGATCGCCGTCCAGCTCGCCCGGTCCGCCGGGGCGCGGGTGCTCGGCACCGGCCTGCCCGCCGACGAGGAGCCGGCCCGCAAGGCCGGGGTCGACGTCTTCGTCGACGTCACCACGACCGCGCTGTCCGACCTCGACGAGCGCCCCGACCTGGTCTTCGACACGGTCGGCGGCGACGCGCTCGCCGCGTCGGCCGCGGTCGTCGCCGACGGGGGCGCGATCGTCTCGATCATCGCGCCGCCGCCGGATCCGCCGGCCGGCGGCCGGGCGGTGGTGTTCATCGTCGAGCCGGACCGCGCTCAGCTCGCCGAGCTGGTGCGGCTCGCGGCGGCCGGGGAGATCGGGACCAGGGTCGGCGCGGTCTTTCCGCTCGACGAGGCCCGGGACGCCTTCACCGCGAAGAAGCGGGGGATCGGCGGGAAGATCCTGCTCGTGCCCTGAGACCTCGTGCCCTGAGACCTCGGGTCCTGAGACCTCGGGTCCTGAGAGATCATTCGCCCTGCTCGCTCGGCGGCAGCAGGGCGTGGAGCTGCGACCGTGACGTGATGCCCAGCTTCGGGAAGATGCGATACAGGTGCGAACCGACAGTGCGGTGCGACAAGTACAGCTGTTGCCCGATGTCCCGGTTGCTCAAGCCCTTCGCGGCGAGCCGGGCGATCTGGAGCTCCTGGGGTGACAGCGAGGTGAGCTCGGAGATGACGGTGACCTGGTCCTTGACCCCGGCGGCGCGGAGTTCGCGCGCGGCGCGCTCCGCCCAGGCCACCGCCCCGAGGCTCTCGAAAACGGCATGCGCGGCTTGCAGCGGTATGCGCGCGCCCGTTCCCTTCCGCTTCCGGCGCAGCCAGGCCCCGTAGGCGAGGTCCAGGCGCGCGCGGTACCACGGGGGCGCGGTCCAGGCGAGTTCGTGGGCTGCCTCGTACGCGGCCTCGGCCTCGGCGTCCTCGGCCAGCAGCGCCTGCGCGAACCGCATCGCGCGCTGGTTGCCGATGCCCGGGGCGAGCGCCAGGGCCGGTTCCAGGGCCGTCACGAGTTCGCGGGCCCGGTCCACCTCCCCGGCGCCGACCGCCGCCTCGGCGAGGTAGTCCACGGCCCAGAGCTGCTGCACGGCGTGGTAGGCGTGGTCCCGCGGATCCAGCATGCGGCGCAGCTGCCAGAACGCCTCGGCCGGATTCTCGCGGCCCAGCTCGCGCAGCCCCTTGGAGAGTTGCGCGCCGTTCATCACGGACTCGTTGCCGGTGCTGACGGCCACGCGCTCGGGAACCGCCAGCAGCTCCGCTGACAGCCGGGCGGCGCCGCGCAGCCCGGCCAGGTTGGCCTTGGCCAGCCCGGAACAGGCCTCCCACACCGGTTGGCGGGTCTCCGAGCTGAGCCGCAGCGCCTCGTCGGCGGCGGTCTCCATCAGGTCCCAGCGGCCCAGGTACAGGGCGGCGAAGGTCCGCAGGACGAGGACGTTCGCCAGGACGCCGAGGCGGCCCTGGCGGCGCAGGCCGTCGGCGGCCGGGCGGCTGAACGTCAGGGTCCGTTCGAACTCGCCGCAGACGAAGGCGGCGCGGGCCAGCAGGGCGCCGGCGGCCGGATCGAGGTCGGGGGCGGAGCCGGGACCGGCGTCGGGGTCGGCGTCCCCGCCCGAGCGCTCGCTCCAGCGGGCCAGGGCCGCCACGACGTGCCGGTGCCGCTCCAGCCCGCCGCCGACCGCCCAGCCGGCGAGCAGGCGCGGGTCGTCCTGGGGCAGCGGCAGGCTGTCCGCCACCGCCAGCAGGCCGTCCCGGATCGGCTGGCCGGGGTCGCCCCACCAGCAGCGGATGGCCGCGCCCACCAGCAGGTTCGCCGCGACCTCGGGCTCGCCGTCGTCGCGGGCCCGGGCCGCGGAGTCGACGAGGCGCTGCACGCCCTGCGCGTCGCCGGGCGTGCCGTCGTCGAAGGCCCCTTCCAGGAACGCGAACAGGCCGCGCTCGGTCGGGTCGAGCTGGAGCGGCCGGGCCCGGGCCATGAAGCGGTGCACGTCGGCGGGATTGCCGATCTGGAACGCGACCTCGGCGGCGCGGAGCAGGCGGCGGCCCCGGGTGCCGTCGTGCTCCGACAGCTCGGCCGCCTTCTCGAACCAGGTCTCGGCCGACGACGGGGCGCCGTGCTCCAGCGCGCGGTCCGCGGCCTCCTCCACGATCCGGGCCACCGCCTCGTCCGGGCCCGGCGCGGCGGCGGCCCGGTGCCAGGCGTGCCGGTCGGGGTGGTCGGCCAGGGCGGCGGCCAGGGCCCGATGGGCGGAGCGGCGGGTCTCGGCGCCGGCGGACTGGAGCACGGCCGAGCGGACCAGCGGGTGGCGGAAGGTCAGCACGTCGCCGTCGGTCTTCAGCAGCGCCAGCTCGACCGCGCCGTCGATCTCGTCGGCCCGGACCGGACGCCCGACGGCGATGCCCGCGGCCCGCACCACCTCGGCCAGGCTCTGGCTGTCGTTGAGCGCGGCGAGCAGCACCAGCAGGCGCGGCAGCGCGCCGAGGTCGGGAAGCCGGTCGGCGAACGCGCGCTCCAGCCGGGTGGTGAGCGGCGCGATGTCCGGATGCGCGGCCGCGGGGGAGGAGCGCGGAGCGGCCAGCGGCAGTTCGAGCAGGGCCAGCGGATTGCCGGCGGCCTCGGTGAGGACGCGATCGCGATCGGCGGGCGAGATCTCCGGCGCGCGCCGCCGCAGGAGATCGTGCGAGGCGGCGTCGTCGAGCGCCCCGAGCGTCTCGACGACGACCCCCGGGGCGTTGCCGAGGTCCCACGACCGGCCGGGATCCGGCCGCGTCGCGACCACCAGCACGGCCGGCTCGGACGCCAGCCGGCGGCCGATGAACTCGATCACGTCGCGGCTGGCCGCGTCGACCCACTGGAGGTCGTCGACGCTGAGCAGGATCGGCCGCTCGGCGCACTGGTCGGCGACGAGTTCCAGGGCGGCCAGGGCCACGAAGAACAACTCGGGCCGCGAGTCGGCGACGGTCAGGCCGAACGCCCCCGACAACGCCTCCCGATGGCCGGGGGCCAGGGCGTCCAGATGGCGCAGGAGCGGCCGGATCAGATCGTGGAGAGTGGCGAAGGAGAGATGCCGCTCCGATTCGGCGCCGCGCGCACTCAGGACCCGGATTCCACGCGCCCGCGCATCCTCGGCGACGGCGCTGAGCAACGCGCTCTTGCCGATCCCGGGCTCGCCGATGACGACGCGCGTCTGGCCCCGGCCGCCGGCGGCGTCGAGGGCGGCGTCGAGCGCGTCGGCGACGGAGCGGAGTTCGCGGCTGCGGCCGATGAGCGTTCGGCCGGGGGCGGGCGGGACATCGCTGGGGTGGGGGTGGTGGTGAGGGCGGTGGGGGCGGTCAACCGACTCAACGCGATCACGTCGGTCGGGGTGTCCGGTGCGGTCCGCCGAGCGTTCGGGGTGAGCTGGGTCGTCCATCGTTGCCCTTGCCGGTCCGGGCCGTGCGGCCGCTGTGCGACCGAGAGTATCGCGCGCGGGTCGCGGCGGAGAAGCCGGACCGATCTTGGTCGGCGCCGACGGTTTCTCAACACCGATCTGAGCCTCGAACCGGAGCGCGGGTTCATCCGTTTCCGGGCTGGTCGCGGCGGTTGTCCGTCACGGTGCTGATCGTGCGCGCCCGCGTCAGGCGGAGCCCAGGCGCGGCGGGCGCCGTGCCGCACTTGTGCGGCATGGACAGGTTCGCCCCGCCCCGGGCAGTCTTGTATCAGAGAACTGCTATGCCGGGGGGAAGCCACCGGGCATGTTGTCAGGAAGGCCATGGCCATGACCGACCCTGTAATGCCTCAGAATCAGGATCCGTATCCGTACCGCTATTCACAGTCGTACCAGCTTCCCGGGCAGCAGCCGGAGCTGTCGCAGCAGCCTTATCCAGAGGGCGGGCCGGAGGCGCCGCAGGGCGCGCCGGCGTGGCGGCCGGGCGCCGCGGACCGTCTGCGCGCGCTCGCGGTCGGAGTGCTGAATCTCAGCGGACTGGGGCTGGGATACGTGGTGACGCGCCGCTGGGTGGCGGCGGTCGTGTGCTGGGCGGCGACCGGCGCGCTGCTGCTGGCGGTGCTGCCGGCGAGCCCCAAGGCGCCGCCGGCCTGGCTGCTGATCGGCTATCTGGGGTTCCTGGTGGTCGTCGCCGTGCACGGCGCCGTGCGGGCGCTGTTGCGGCCGTTGAAGTGGCCCCGGCAGACGTGGATCGCCGCCGCGATGGCGGTGGTGCTGCTGGTCGTCCCGGTCGGCGGGGTGGTGCTGTTCAACAACGCCCGGGCGAACGCGATCCAGACCATGCTGCTGGGCCGGCTGAAGGCGGCCGACGACATCGTCGCGGCGGCGAAGGGGGAACCGTTCGGCACCGCGCAGCCGACCTACGGCACCGCGCTGGTCGGCTACCGGGATCTGCTGGTCAACCACCGCGATTCCCGGGCCGGGAAGCTGGTGCCGGACCGGCTGGCGGCGTTCTACCGGACGATCGCCGCCGCCTACGACGGCGGCCAGTACTGCGACGCCATCGAGCCGTTGACCTATCTGCGCACCGTGCCGCAGACCATCGCCACCAGCGAGCTGGGGTCACTGGCCACTTGGCCCGACGACCGCCTGGCCACGGCGCTGCTGCGCTGCGGGACGACGAGCTTCAACGTCACCGACGGCGCGACGGGCACCACCTATTTCAATGAACTGATGGCGACCTTCCCGACCTCGCCGCAGGCGGCGCAGGTGCCGGTCACCGCCTCGGACGCGGTCACCACCACGGTGTCCGGGATCAGCGGACCGGATCCCTGCGGCGTGACAACGAAGCTGCGCACCCTCGATACCAAAGTCGCCGCGCTGACCAGCAACGACACCGGAGTGGAGGCGGCGCTGGCCAAGGCCCACTCCGCGGCGGACAACGGCGTGGCGACGGGGACGTTCGCCTGCGGCGCGGCCCAGTACAAGAGCGGCGACTTCATCAGCGCTCAGACAACCATGCAGAGCTTCGCGACCGACTACCCGAACGACCCCAACGCCGGTCTGGCGGCGAAGTACGTCATCGCCGCGCAGGTCGCGCAGAAGGACGCCGACGCCGGAAAGCAGCCGCCCACAATGGCCTCGGGCGGAAACGTGACGATCACCGTCGCCAACGACAGCCCCGACGCGGTGCACATCCTCTACACCGGCTCCGCCACCGGAACGTTCGACATCGCAGCCTGCGCCAAGTGCTCGGTCTACCAGACCGCGCAGGCCGCGAAGCTGAACGCGTGCGCCAGCCTGGCGATCACCTACCCGCAGGCCTCGATCACGGTCCCGGTGGGAACGGTGTACCTGCTGGAGGCGAACCAGCGGAGCGTGCTCAACCCGCCGAAGGTGATCACCGTACCGGCGACCGCCGGGGAGAGCCACGACTACTGCGCGTACGAGACGAGCCTGCTGGGGACGTACGTCCCGCCGGTGACACCGATCACGCCGCCGACGGTCACGGGGTGAGGCGGCTTCACTGATCGGGGGCGGTGGGTTCCGGCTGGGGCCGGTCGGCTGATGGCGGGCCGACCGGCGGCTGGTTGGGCGGGGGCTGGGTCTGGAAGGTTTCAGGCTGGCCGGGCTGGGTCTGGAAGGCCTGGGTGTGGAAGGCTTGAGGCTGGAAGGCCTGAGGCTGGCCGACCTGCTCCGTCCGGCGGCGTGATCTCCGCTGGACCACCACGCCGCGGATGGCGGCGATGAAGGCGACCGCGGCGGCGAGCACGGCGACAGCGCCGCCGGCCTGCATGGAGGGCGTGAACGCGCCGCCGTCGGAAAGCAGGCTGTTGAGTTCCGCCACCGCGCCGATCGCGCCGAAGAGGGCTACCGCACTCCCCAACAGGACCAGCCAGGCCAGCCGAACGGTGGGAGCCACGAGGCGGAGCAGCGACAACACCGCCACCACCCCGGCCGCGATCGTCATGACGTGGATGCCGGTGGTGACCTGGTCGATCCGGTCCGACAGATCGGTGGGCAAGTGGGAGATGTCCGTACCGGACCAGGACAGGTCACCGCTCTCGCCGCTGTATGCGGCCCAGGGCATGACCAGCGAGACAACGGTCAGCAGCGCGCCCAGCAGAGCTGCGGCGGCGTTGCCTCGGCCGGGCACGGGGAGCGGCTCCGGCGGCGGGTGAGCATCCATGGTGTGGATGGTTACCAGAATACGAGCTCTGATACAAGGTTCATGGCTTCGACCATTTTGCTGAACGGGGATCGCTGGTGGGGACGGTGGGGCGGCCTTCCTCGGCGCGGCCGGACCAGTCGGCGTACGGTGCCGGTCGGGCTCGGCAACCCGAACCTGGGCAACCAGCTTTTCGTGGTCCAACGCGGCGACATCAAGGTCGAGGACACACTCTGATCCAGTAGCGGAGTTCCATGGCGCGTTCCACTGGACCTTGGTTCGGCGGCGGGATGTCGGAGGACTCGGCGTCCCGCTGCCAATCTCGTAAGCCCCTGCTCCGGAATTGCGGTAAAACGGGCTTGCGATCCGATTGTCGTCAGCCGGGGGGCAGCTATGGGGACGTCGTTCGAAATACTGGGACCGCTGCGGGTCACTGTCGACGAAACACCGGTTTATGTGCTGGGAGCCGGCCAGCGGACGATCCTGGCCGCGCTGCTCCTGCACGCCAACGCCTCAGTGTCCTGCGACCGCCTCACCGACCGGGTGTGGGACGTCCCGCCCACCGGGGCGCGCGCGGCCCTGCACGCGCAAGTCAAACGTCTGCGAACCACGCTGGGACCCACCGTCGGCCCGCGCCTGCTCACCGTCGGCTCCAGCTACCTGATCGAGGTCGGCCCCGGCGAACTGGACGTCGACCGGTTCCGGGCCGAGCAGCGGCGCGGCCGGGACGCCGGCGCCGTCGGACGCTGGTCGGAGGCGGTCGACGCCTACACCGCGGCCCTGGCGCTGTGGCGCGGGGAGCCGCTGGCCGACGTGCCCGGGACCGGGCGGCGGGACGAGGACACCGCGGACCTTCTGGAGCTGCGCTGGCAGACGGTCGTCGACCGTGTCAGTGCCCTGCTGGACCTGGGCCGGCCCGGCGAGACCATTGCCGAGCTGCGGTCGCTCATCGCGGCCGAGCCGCTGCGCGAGACGCCTTATCGGCTGCTGATGACCGCGCTGTACCGGACCGGCCGGGCGGCGGAGTCCCTGCGGGTGTACCAGGACCTGCGGCGGCTGCTGATCGAGGAGCTCGGCGCCGAGCCGTCCGCCGACACCCGTGAGGTGCACGCGCGGATTCTGGACGGCGAGCCCCTGCCGCCGACTCAGCACCCGGAGACCGCGCTCGCGCTCGGCCACGCGACCGAGGCGCCGGCCCCCGCGCCCCGACAGCTCCCGGCCAAAGCCCGCAACTTCGTCGGCCGGCGACAGGAACTGGACCAGCTGCTCGAACTCGCGCACGCGGCCGCCGCCGAGGCCGCGAACAACGGCACCGTGGTGATCTCCGCGATCGACGGCATGGCCGGGGTCGGGAAGTCCACGCTCGCCGTGCACAGCACCCACGCCGCCGCCGAGCTGTTCCCCGACGGCCAGCTGTACCTGGACCTGCGCGGGCACACGCCCGGCGTCGAGCCGCTGGACGCCGAGACCGCCCTGGAACACCTGCTGCGCTCGCTCGGCGTCCCGCACTCCGGCATCCCCGGGGGCGCGGACGCGCGGGCCGCGCTGTTCCGCGAGCGGCTGGCCGGTACCAGGACCCTGATCCTCCTCGACGACGCCCGCAACTCCGCGCAGGTAAGGCCCCTGATTCCGGGCCACGCCGGCTGCCTGCTGCTGGTCACCAGCCGGCGCCGGCTGACCGGCCTGGACGACGCCCACCAGGTGGAGGTGGCCATCCTGCCCGAGGCGGAGGCCGTGGCACTGGTCCGCCAGGTGGCCGGCCCCGGCCGGATCGCCGAGGACCACCCCGGGCTGGCCGAGACGATCGCGCTGTGCGGGCGGCTGCCGTTGGCGCTGCGCATCATCGGCGCGCGCCTGCGGCACCATCCGCTGCTCGAACTCGACGACGTTCTTGCCGACCTGCGGAACGAGCGTGATCGGCTGGGCTTCCTGCACGACGACGACCGCGACATCCGGAGCGTCTTCCACTCCTCGTTCCGCTGGATGCCCGCCGCCGAGCAGCGCATGTTCACTCTGCTCGGCCTGGTTCCGGGGGTCGATGCCGACGCCTACGCGGCGGCGTCGCTCGCGGGCCTCGCGCTGCCCGCCGCGAGGGCGCTGCTGTGCTCCCTGGCGGAGTACAACCTGGTTGCTGAGGCGGCGCCGGGCCGGTTCCGCTTTCACGACTTGCTGGCCTTGCATGCGCGGGAGCTGGCGGAGGCGCTGGAGCCTGGCGAGCGGGACGATGCCGTGGATCGGCTGTTCGCGTATTACCGCACTGCGGCGCTCGGCGCCGATCAGCATGTGACGCGGAAGCGGCGTTCTATGGGTGTCGATGGCGCTGGGTCGTTGATGGGGGAGACGGCCTCGGCCGTTGGCCCGCGAGCTGCCTCGGTGCCGGTGCCGCTGCCGAGAGTCTCAGGGGTCACCGAAGCCATCGAATGGCTCCGTAAGGAACGGGTGAACCTGCTGGCCGCGGTCGACTACGCCGCCGAGCATTCGCGCACCCGCGACGTTGTCGCCCTGACCGCGGGCCTGGCCGGCCTGCTGCGCCGGGACGGCCCGCGCGAAATGGGGATGACCAGGCATCTGGCCGCCGCGCAGGCCGCCCACGACGACGGCGACCAGGCCGGCGAGGCCGACGCGCTCCTGGAGGCCTCGAAATCGGGCCAGCTGGCCGGCGACTTCGCCCGGTCGCAGCTGGTCGGGAGCCAGGCGCTGGCGCTGTACCGGGCGCTCGGCGACCCGTACGGCCAACTGGCCGCGCTGGCGCAGATCGGCAGGGCGGAGATCGTCAGCGGACGCGTGCGGCTGGCGGCCCACACGCTGCGGACCGCGCTGGCCGGCTTCGAGAAGCTGGGCGACGCCCAGGGCCAGGCCGACGCCCTGTGGAACCTCGCGCGGATCGGCCGCCTGTCGGGAACCTTCGCCGAGGCCGAACAACTCTGCCGCCGGGCGCTGGCATTATACGGCGAGGTCGGCGACCTCAACGGCAAGGCCCAGGCGACCCTCGAACTGGGACGCATCCGCGAATGCTTCGGCGACCTCGCCACCGCCGCCGAGCACTATCAGACGGCGGCGTCAGCCTTCCACGATACCGGCAGCCACAACACCGAGTCCTCAGCCCTGTTCGAACTCGGACGAATGCGCCGCGCCGCAGGCCGACGCGGCGAGGCCCGCGAGTACATGGAACGCGCGGTAACCCTGGCCCGGACCTACTGCACCCCGGTGAACGTATCCACCGCCCTGCGCGAACTCGCCGACCTGAGCCTGGCCGAGAACTCCATCCCGGAAGCAATCGGACTGCTGGAGCAGGCACTGTCGATCTGCCTCACCGCCCGCTACCCCAACGGCGAGGCCAACACCAGGCACGTCCTCGGCCGCGCCCTGATGGCAGCCGGAGAGATCCGAGCAGCCGACAGCCACCTGCGACAAGCACTCACCCTGGCCCGAAAAGTCGGATCCGCCTTCCTCGAAGCAGAGGTGCTGACCACACTCGGCACCCTCGCCATGACGACCGGCGACAACGACGAAGGACTGCGCCAGCTCAACGAATCCCTGACCATCGCGCGCGGGATGAACGCTCCGCATGTGGAGGCACGCGCACTGGAGGCACGCGGCGGCAGCCTGCTGAACAGCGGCGCCGCCGACGACCGCGCCGAAGGACTGGCCGACCTGCGGCAGGCAGTCGAGATCTTTCGACGGATCGGCTTTGTCGAGCGGGAACAGGCTGTTGACGCGCTGATCCGAGCTGCGGGCGGGGGAACAGCGGGCTAGCACCAGCACCAGCACAAAGACCAGCACCAAGACCAAGTCCAAGATCAAGACCAGGGTCAAGGCAGGGCCAGGACCCGGACCAGGACCCGGGCCCGGGCTGGGCCTGAATCTGGGCCTGAACCTGGCTTTGACCTGGGCTTGGGCCTTGACCAGAGCGAAAGTTTTCGGGGCGGTCACCTGCCCCGTCGGCTTGGTCAGGCTGGTGCTGGTGCTGCTTGGCCTAGCCCGGGCTCAGCGCCAGCACCGAGCGCCGATCCCCGATCAGCCCCGCGAGCGGCGGAGCCAAGAGAACCGGCGCTTCCCAACCGGCGAAGCCTGGTGTTCGTGTCCGGATATCGTCGGTGCGCTCGGCGGTTTCGGCGTCGGGGCAGCCACCGGCGTTGGCGGCGTCGGTGTGGCTGTCGGCACCGTCCCGTCTTCTTTTTCAGGCTCCTGATCCCAGAGCGTCGGCAGGCCCAGCGCCGCCCGCACCACGTCCTCGCGGGCGCGCGATCGTTCGACGTTCGCATGGTCGGCGCCCTGGACGCGGACCATCTCCGCGGTGGCGTGCATGTGGAGCTCCAGGGCGTGGGCCAGGTTTCCGGCTTTTTCGTGGACCTGGGCGACGCGGACTCGCATCACGAGGGTTCCGAATGCGTCCGGCTCCAGGAGGCGTTCGTGGTCGGCCAGTAGTTGTTCCAGTTCCGGCACGGCTGCGGAGAAGTCGGCTGTGGAGGTCAGTAGCAGGCAGGAGACGGCGTTGCGGGCGGCTGTGAGTCGGCGTTCGTCGTCGGTGCCGTGGAGGGTGGCGTGCAGTTCGGCTTCGCGGCGGTAGAGCGCGGCTGCTCGTTCCGGGTCGGGGAGGTTGTCGTGGGCCTTCGCCGCGCCGTTCAGGGAGGTGGCCAGCAGCGGGCTGTCGAGCGGCAGGGCCCGGTCGCAGTCGGCGACGCAGCGTTCCCATTCCTCGGCGGCGCCCTTTGCGTCCCCGACGCCGGTCAGGGCCGAGGCGAGGAGGACGCGGGTGGCGATCGTCTCGGGGTCGTCCGCGCTGCGCAGGCGGGTGCTGTCGGCCAGGCAGCGGCGGAACAGTTCCACGGCCGGGCCGGGCTCGCCGGTCCGGAGGTGGGCGGTGGCCAGCGCGGTTCGTGCCGCGGTCAGGTTCAGGGGATCGAAGTCGTCCCGGTGGTCGACGCGGTCGATCGCGTCGCGGAGCACGGGGATCGCGTCGGCGTGCCGCTCGCGGCCGGAATAGGCGACGGCCAGGTTGACGCGCATACGGAAGGCCGAGGCGTCCTCCACCTCGACGCGTTCCAGGACCGGCAGGTTGGCCTCGAAGGTCTGGATCGCCTCGTCCCATCGGCCGGCCCGCATGTGGGCGATGCCCAAGTCGTTCTGCGCGGTCAGGGTACGAATGCTGTCCGATCCCATGGACTCCGCCGACAAGGCTGACGCCTCTTCCAGCAGGGCGGCGGCGCGCTCGTGGTCGCCGGCCTTCGAATGCGCGTCCGCCAGGGATTGCAGGATCATCACCGTGTAGGCGTGGCCGGGGCCGAACTGGTCGTGGGAGAGCTGGTGGATCGGCTCCAGCAGAGTGATCGCCTCCGCCGCCTGCCCGGTGGCCGACAGCAACCGAGCCAGGGACCTGACACTGCCCCAGGTGGTCGGGTTGTTCTCGCCGAGGTTCTTGCGGTTGGTCTCGACCGCCGCCGTCAGGGCCCGGGTGGCGTCCTCGTTCCGGCCCATTTCGATATACGCGGTGCCGAGAGCGGTCTGCACGGCGAGGACGTCGCGGTGCTCCGAGCCGAGGTTCGGCTCGGCCCGGGCCACTGTGGCCTCCAGCAAGGCGATCGCGTCGACGACGTTGCCGCTCTGCATGTGCGCCTGGGCCAGTGCGAGGCTGATGCGGGTGTGCTCGGCGTGGTACTCCGGGTTGTCGGCGGTGTCGGTCTCGACGAAGATCAGGGCCCTGCGCAAGTAGGTGGTGGATTCGGTGCCGGCGCCTTGGAGGAGATGGAAGGAACCGATGATGCTGTAGAGCTCCGCCGCCGCGCGGTTGTCGTCGGCCGGCGTGGTCGCCGCCACCAGGGCATGGGCGTGGGGGAGTTGTCGGCGCAGGTTCGGCCAGTGCTCGAAGTCGACCGACGTGAGCAGCGGCGCCGTGCCGCGCAGGGCGGTCGCGGCGCGACGAGCGGCCTCGCGGGTGGCGCTTTCACGGGTGACGGTTTCGCGAGTGGCGGTTTCGCGAGTGCCGACCTCGCCGCCGACGTCATCGGCACCATCGCCACTCTCACCCCGCGCGGACGCCGTCCGTCCGACCAGCTGCACGAGTCGGTGAACACTGACATCGGTCCCGTTGCGCGAGACCAGGCTGTAGGCGCCGAGCCGGCCGACCGCCTCGTCGACCTCTTGCTGCCCGAGCCCGTCCCAGGCCAGCAGGTCCAGCGGAATCGCGTCCGGGGCGAGCCAACTCAGGACCCGCAGGATCCGGCCGGGCAGCGGCCCGTGGTCCTCGGTGATCCGGTCCAGGCTCACCTGCCACACCCGCGCGATGGTCTCGCGCGGATCGGCGCCGTCGGCCGTCCAGCCGAGCACGCCGCCGGTCAGGCGTTCGCGATAGACGGCGGCGGAGACCTGGTTCTGCTCCAGATATGCTCCGGCCTGCCGCAGCGCCAGCGGCAGATGGCCCAGGTCCTGGCACAGCTCCGGACCGCCGTCCGCGGTCAGGGCGCTCCCGGCGAACCCGGTGAGCACGGTCAGCGACTGGTCCGGGGACAGGACGTCCAGCCGGGTCGACTCCGCGATCGGCCCCCATCCGGTCGTGCGCCGGGTGGTGATGAGGAAGCGCCCGCGCGGCAGCGAGCCGCACAGGTCGGCGATGTCGTCGAGGGCTGAGACGTCGTCCAGGACGAGGAGCCAGTCGTCGTGGGTCGCGAGCCAGGCCCGGGCCCACTGCGCGGCCGCGGGGTCCGGGACCAGCGTGGTCTCGGCGAGCAGGCTGTGCGCCAGCGCGGCCAGCCCGGCCGCCAGACGCTCGGCGTTCTCCGCCGTGATCCACCAGACCAGGGCGCCGCTCGCGGCGTGCCGGCGGGCGTGCCGGTCGGCCAGCGAGGACTTGCCGATGCCGCCCAGGCCGGCCAGGACGTAGGCGTTGCCCGAGGTGTTCGGGACGTCCGAGGCTTCCGAGGAGTCAGGGGAGTCCGGGCCCAGGGCGCGGGCGATCGCCGCGAGTTCCTCCTCGCGGCCGATGAATCCTCGGCCGGCGCCTCCGCCGGGGGCGAACCGCGCGGTGCCCGGCGGACAGGGGGTTTCGGCGGCGGGCCGCAGGTCGTGGGTCAGGGCCGGGTAGATGGTGTTGACCGCGTTCGGGCCGGTGGAGATGATCCCGCGGTTCTCATGGACGAGGAGTTCCGGTGCGGTGGTCCTCGTCTCGTCGCTCACCAGCGGTCTCTCTCCCTCGGACGCTTCCCGGTCCGCGGCGGCGGGTCCGCGACCATCCTAGGGACTCCGGCAGTGTCTTAATACGAGTCCGTATTGGGGTTTCCACCGATGGAACACCGAATGCGGGTACGTACACAGGATCCTTATGATCTTTTGACGCGGGGTTCCCCGCGCCCGGGTGAAGGGGATCACATGGACTCCGAACTGCTCAGCTCGGTGATGGCGCAGCTGACGGCTGCGTTGTCGGCCGTCGGCCACAAGCTGCTGTCCACCGCCGGGGAGAAGACCGCCGACGAGAGCGTGCGGCTGGGCCGCCGCCTGCTCGACCGGCTGCGCCGCTCCAAGGACGGCACCCCGCGGCCCCGGCTGGAGGAGGCCGTCGGCGACCTCGCCGACAACCCGGAGGACGACGACTTCCGCGCGGCCCTGCGCGCGCAGCTCAAGCGTGCCCTGTCCGGCGCCGACAAGATCGACGACCCCGACCTGGCGGCGGACCTGGCCGGCCTGCTCCAGAGCGCGGGCATGACGGTGGAGGCCTCGGGCCAGGGCTCGATCGCGGTCGGCCGCAACGACGGGATCATCTCGATGGGTGACCGCGCCACAAACACGATCAACCACAACCGCTGACCGCGAACCGCCGATCACGTACCGGCCGACCGCGAACCACCAACCGCACCCGGCCGCGAAACGTCCTGCCTCGCGGCCGACCAAGCCGCCGCGCTCACAACAACCCGAAGTGCGGACCGAGCACCTGCGCCAGCAGCCGGGCCCGGTCCCACATCCCCAGCGTCACCGCGAGCCGCCGCACCGCGACGAAGTTGCCGAGTTCGGTCTCCAACAGGCGCTGGGCGTGCGCCGGGTCCTTGGCCCGCTTCACCGGTCTGGTTTCGAGCCCTGAATACGTTTCCGTGTGCTGCGATACCGTACCGGCGCCGTTGGCGGCCCCGTCGCCGGTGAGCGCCGCGCACCACTGGATCGCGCAGCGCAGGAAGTGGTCCACGAGCCGCTCGGTGGCGTCGACCTGGTCCTCGGCCTGGCCGTGCGCGGTCTGCAACTCGGCGGCGCAGTCGTGGACGAGGTCGTGCAGGTGGTAGCGGCCCGGCGAGCGCTCCTGGAGCAGGTTGGCCTCGAAGAGGTGTTCCAGCGCCGATTCGGCGTCGGGCAGCGGGGTCTGGCTCAGGGCGGCGGCGGTGTGGGCGTCGAAATCAGGGCCCGGATGCAGGCTCAGCAGCCGGAACAGGTGCTTCTCCGGCGCCGCCAGGTGGTGGTAGGACCAGGCCAGGATCGCGGTGACGTCGCGGTCCCCGGCCACCAGGAACCGGGTGCGGTGGTCGGACAGCTGGCTGGTGACGCGCTCCACCGGCCAGGTGGCGCGGTCGCGCAGCCGTGCGGCGGCCACCTGGATCGCCAGCGGCAGCCGTCCGCACAGCTCCACCGCCGAGGCCACGGCCTCCGGTTCGGCGTCCGCCCGCGCGGTGCCGATGATGCGGCTGAACAGCGCGATCGCCGAGTCCGGCCCCATCACCTCCAGCGGTACCGGCACCGCGCCTTCCAGTGACGGCATGCGCTTGCGGCTGGTGATCAGGACGAACGTCTCGCCGGTGCCCGGCAGCAGAGGCCTGATCTGCGCGGCGTCGCGCGCGTTGTCCAGCAGCACCAACGCGCGCCGGCCGGCCAGCCGGGCCCGCCACAGCGCGCTGCGCTCGTCCAGCCCCTCCGGTAGCGAGTCCGGATCAAGCCCGCTGGCCCGCAGCAGTGCCTCCAACGCCTGCGTGGGCTCGACCGGTTCGGTGACGGCGCAGAAGCCTGACAGGTCGACGAAGTAGTGGCCGTCGGGGAACCGCGGGGCGAGGCGGTGCGCGACGTGCACGGCCAGCGTCGATTTGCCCACGCCGCCCATGCCGTCGATCACCGCGACCTGCGGTGCCGGACCGCCGAGGCCGGCCTGCGCGACGAGCGCGCGGATGTGGTGCTCGCGGCCGATGAACTCGGTGAGGTCGCGAGGGAGGAAAGAGCGGTCGATACGGGGTGCGGGGACGACGCCGGGAGTGGTGAAGGCCGGTTCGGTCAAGGTCAGCGTCGGGGCGACGGTACCCGGCCGGCCCGGCGGGTGGTTGACGAGGCGGGCGTTCTGCGCCCGGGTCATCGAGGCGGCCGCGGCGGCCGGCAGCGCGTAGCGCTCGGGCTTCTCAGGTTTCTGCTGCGCGGGGGTGGGAGGGGCGGCGATCGGGTCTTGGGATGCGGTGGTTTCGGGCGCCGGGTCGATTGGCGGAGCCGCATTCGGAGTCGTATTCGGACTTTTTATCGGATTAGTCGGGTCGGTTGGTTCCGTCGGTTCCGTCAAAGGCGTCGGGGCCGATGCCTGAGCCGCTGCCGGGATGACGCCCTCGCCACGGAGCACTCCCTCATGCGCTTTTCGTAACTGGGGACCCGGATCCAGGCCCAGCTCGTCGGCGAGCAGCCGCCGTCCCTCCTCGTACGCGGCCAGCGCGTCCGCCTGCCGGCCCGCCGCCAGCAGCGCGCGCATCAGCAGGGCTCGCAGCGACTCGCGGAACGGATGCTCGGCGACCAGCGCACCCAGCTCGCCGAGGGTCGCGGCGGCCGCGCCGAGCCGCAGGCGGATGCCGGTGGCCGCCTCGACCGCGTCCAGCCGCTGCTCGTCGAGCACCGCGGCGGCGTTGGCCAGCCGGGAGTCGCGCAGCCCGGACAGGGCCGGGCCGCGCCAGAGCGTCAGGCCTTTGTTGAGGACGGCGAGCGCCTGTTCGTCGTGGCCGTCGGCCAGTGCCTGTCGAGCACTGCCCGCCGCGGCCTGGAACCGGTACGCGTCCACCGCCGCCAGCGGCACCGCCAGCCGGTAGCCCGGGCCCTCGGTGACCACCAGGGTGGTGCCGTCGGGGCGGGCCAGCGCCCGGCGCAGCGCGCCCACGACGTTGTGGACCTGCTGGCGGGCCGACTCCGGCGGGTCGTCCCACAGCACGTCGACGATGCGCTCGTAGGGGACCACCGCGTCGGCGTTCACGCTGAGCAGGGCCGCCAACCGGGCGATGCGCGTGCCGCGCAGCGCCGCCTCCCGGCCGCCGACGCTGATGCGCAGCGGACCCAGGATCCAGATGTCGATGTCGGATGGTGCGGGCTCGGGTCCACGCCGCCGCGGCTGATGGACGTACACGCCCACGCTTCCCCCTCATATCGATAGACATTCTAGACATTCACCGGCTACCACGGGCCTCGGGAGAGCCGGCTTCCGATTATCCAGGGTAGCCGAGGAGTAGCGCTGTGGCAGGAGCCCTTTCGTCCGGCGGGCGCGCGGGGGTAGCCGCGAGGTCGTGGCGTGGTAGTCCGAGCCCTGACGATCTCTCTGGAGCGATTCACCAAATGGACGCCGGCCGGGGAGGCAGCGATGTGGGAGACCGGGATCAGCGGTCGGCGGGACGACACCGTCGCGGTCGTCGACGGGGCACGCTCGTGGAGCTATGCCGACCTTGCCGAGCGGGTTGCGCTGCATCGCGACGGGTTCGAGCGGGACGGCGTGCGCCCCGGCCACACGGTCGCGCTGCTGGCCGAGAAGTCGGCGCAGGCGATCGCCGCGACGCTGGCCCTGGCCGAGATCGGGGCGACGGTCTTCATCCCGCCGCGCGCCCTCGGCGCGGAGCTGCGGGCCGATCTGCTGGCCCGGGCCGCCGCCGACTACACGGTCGAGGCGGACGCCGTGGCTCAGGACCCTGTGGCGCTGCGGGCCACGGCGGTCGAGCCGGTGCATCCCGCGTACGCGGCGTCCCGGGCCGGCAGCGCGCCGGAGAACCGGGCCGCGCTGGTGCTGAGTACCTCCGGCTCCACCGGCGTCCCGAAACTGGTCCCGCTGCCCTCGCCGCTCCTGGAGCGTTTCGCGGGCTGGGCGGCCGACGCCTTCGGGATCGGCCCCGGTGTCCGGGTGCTGAGCTACGCCCCGCTGAACTTCGACCTGTCGCTGCTCGATGTGTGGGGCACCCTCAGCCACGGCGGCACCACCGTTCTGGTCCCGCCGGACGACGCCGCGCGCCCCGAGCGGATCGCCCGGATCCTGGTGAATCAAAGCCCGGACATCATCCAGGCCGTGCCGCTGCTGATCCGGCTGCTGGCCTCGCAGCCGATCCCGCCTCAGCCAGGAGTCAGGCATCTGATTCTGACCGGCGAGGCGTTCCCGGTGGAGCACTGGCCGTGGCTGCGCTGCACCTTTCCCGAGGCCGAGATCTGGAACCTCTACGGCTGCACCGAGACCAACGACAGCTTCCGCCACCGGGTGGAGCCCGCGGACATCGCCGCCGGCCGAGTGCCGATCGGCCGACCGCTGCCGGGGGTCGAGGTGCGGATCGACAGTGGTGCCCGCGCCGGGGCCGGTGACAGTTTTGGCAGCGGTGAAGCGAGTGGCGCCGAGAGCGGCGGAGCTACCGCCTCCGACGCCGACGAAGTGGGCGAGCTCATCGTCAGCACCCCGTTCCAGACCCCCGGCTACCTCCGCCAGGGTCCCGCCGACGCCTCCGACCCCCAGCCCTCCGACCCCCAGCCCTTCGTCCGGCTGCCCGGCTCCGACCGCGTCTTCTACCGGACCGGGGACATCGTCCGCCGCGCCCCCGACGGCGCCTATCACCTCGTCGACCGGATCAGCCGGATCGTGAAGGTGAACGGTGTGCGGACCAGCCTCGCGGAGGTGGAGCGGGCGTTGGCCGACCATCCGGACGTGGCCGAGGCCGTGGTCTTCACCGTGCCGGATCCGGTGGCCGGGCAGGTGCTGCACGCCGCCGTGCGGCCGCGCCCGGACCTGGCGCCCGCCCCGTTCGACACTCTCGCGCTGCGCGGCCACTGTCGCCGGCGGCTGGCCGCCGCCGCGGTGCCCAGCCGCTACCACCTGCTGGCCGAGGACCTGCCGCGCACCTCGACCGGCAAGCCCGACCGGGCCAAGATCCGCGCCCTGCTCACCGAAGGAGCCGTCCCGTGACCACCGCCGCCGGAGCCGCCGCGACCGCCGCCGCCCTGCACGACCACATCGTCACCGCCCACGCCCCCGACGCCGGCACCATCCCGCCCGACTACGACCTGATCGAGGGCGGCGTGCTCGACAGCCTCGCCCTGGTCTCGCTGCTGTCCTGGATCGGCCGCCGCTTCGAGCTGCCGGTCGAGGAGCTGGACCTGGACCCCCGGCGGCTGCGCAGCATCGCGGCGCTCGCCGAGTTCGTCGAGGCCAACCGGGCCCACGCCGTCCCCTGAACCCGCCTCCCCTGAACCCGTGTCTCCCGAACCCGTGTCTCCTGAACCCGTGACTCCTGAACCCGCAATGCCCTTATATCCCACCGTCCCCATATCCAGAAAGCAGCGACCATGATCATCCGTGAGAAGGGCTCCGTGGACTCCGTCGACTGGGGCAACGGCCACAGCCACCGCCTGCTGATCGAGGCCGACGGCGTCGGATTCGCGCTGGCCCACACCGTGGTTCGGGCCGGCTCCGAGTCGCGCTTGCAGTACCGCAACCACATCGAGGCCTGCTACTGCATCTCGGGGGAGGGCGAGGTGGTCAGCGCCGACGGCGCGGTCCGCTACAAGCTCGTGCCCGGCGTGCTCTACGCGCTCGACCGGCACGACGCGCACATTCTGCGCGCCGCCGAACACGGCGACATGGAACTGATCAGCGTCTTCAACCCCCCGATCCGCGGCGACGAGCAGCACCGGCTGAGCCCGGACGGCTTCTCCGCCTACTGACCCACTGACTGACCCACTGCCCTACCGCCCTACCGCCTTCCGACCCACCGGCCGCCGCCCCGCCCGGCGGCGGCCGGGAGAAGGGACTTCCCATGACGGCGACCACGCAAGAGCGCACCGCGTTCGCCGACCTGCTGGTCCGGCTCGGCCCCGAGCTGAGCGACGGCCACCTCGACGACGACCGCGACCACCGCTTCCGCCGCGACAAGTGGCGGCGGCTGGCCGAGGTCGGCCTGCTCGGCCTGCCGTTCCCGGCCGAGTACGGCGGCGCCGCGCTGGACGTCGCCGACACCGTCGGCATTCTGCGCGCCCTCGGCGAGCACTGCCTGGACCAGGGCCTGGTCTTCAGCGCCACCACCCAGCTGGCCAGCACCGGCACCCCGCTGGCCCGGTTCGGGTCGGAGCCGCTGAAGGCCCGCTACCTGCCCGGGGTGTGCGCCGGGGAGCTGATCGGCGCGCACGCCATCACCGAGAGCGGCGGCGGCTCCGACGCCCTCGCCATGCGGACCACGGCGCGCCACGACGGCGACGCCTACGTGCTCTCCGGCGCGAAGGCGTACGTCTCCAACGGGCCCGTCGCCGACCTGATCGTCGTCTACGCCCGGACCGGCACCGGCGCGACCGCGCTGACGCCGTTCCTGGTCCGCACTGACAGCCCGGGCGTCGTGCGCGGCGCCCCGATCGAGAAGATGGGCCTGCGCACCTCGCCGATGTGCGAGCTGTTCCTCGACGACGTCCGCGTCCCGGACGACCACGTGCTCGGCTACGAGGGCGGCGGCCTGCTCGTGCTGGACTACGTGATGAAGCGCGAGATCCTCTACTCCTTCGCCGCCACCGTCGGCCGCATGGCCGGCCGCCTGGAGCGGCTGATCGGGCACGCGAACACCCGCGAGAGCTTCGGCGCGCCGATCGCGGCGTACCAGGCGGTGTCGCACCGGATCGCCGACCTGAAGATCGGCTACGAGACCAGCCGGCTGTGGCTGGAGCACACCGCCGCGGCGCTGGCCGCGCACCGCGACGTCGCCGAGGACATCGCCATCACCAAGCTGGTCGCCAGCGAGGCGGCGGTGGCCTCGGCGCAGGCCGCGGTGCAGCTGTTCGGCGGCGCCGGGTACATGAGCGAGTACGGCCTGGAGAAGGAGCTGCGGGACAACGTCGCGGCCACGATCTACTCCGGCAGCAGCGAGATCCAGCGCGACCGGCTGGCCGCGCTGGTGGGGCTGCGCACCCGGAAGGCGGGCCGATGAGCACCCGGGCGCAGGCCGCGTTCGCGGTGCGGCCGACCGGGGTCCTGGACCATGACAGGCCGGAGATCGCGCGGTTCGTCGCCGAGGCGGCGCCGGCTGGTGCTACCGACACCGACACCGTCGCCGAGCTGCGCCGACGCTGCCGAGATCTGTTCTACGCCGTCCGCGACCAGGTCGACTACGAGGTCTTCGACACCGGCCTGGCCGATGCCGACCTGACCGGTAGCGCCGTGCTCGCCGCCGGGCGCGGGTTCTGCCTGCACAAGTCGATCCTCTACGCCACCGCCGTCCGGCACCTCGGGGTGCCCTCGCGCCTGGTGTCCGGCCTGGTCCGCAACCACCTGTCCTCGCCCGAGCTGCGGGAGCTGGTCGGCGGCGAGGTGTTCCTGCACTGGTACACCGAGATCCGGATCGCCGACCGCTGGATCAAGGTCACACCGGTCTTCAACCGGCTGCTGTGCCGGATGTACGGGATCGCGCCGCTGGAGTTCGACGGCGAGCACGACGCCGTCTACCAGCCCTTCGACCTCCAGGGCCGGGAGCATATGGAGTTCCTGGGCGATGTGCGGCGGCACCCCGACCCCGCGCCGGGCCGCATCAGGGAACTGATTCAGGCCTCGCACCCCGCCATGATCACGCCGTCGCGGCGGGTGCCGGGACGGGTCCGCCAGGCCGTCCCGGCACCGGGGCCTGCGCGCTGATAGTCCGCCCCGCCTCGAAACCACCCAGAACCCCGCCCTGAACCCGAACCCGCCCCGAACCGAACCCCCGAAGGGATCGCCCTCATGTCCCGGTTCACCCTCAGCCCGGAAGTCGCCGACGCGGTGGGCCGCCGCCCGGTGCTCGCCCTGGAGACCTCGGTCGTCGCCGGCGGACTGCCCTACCCCGCCAACCTCGAACTCGCCCGAGCCGTCGACGCCGCGGCCCGCGCCGCCGGCGCCGTCCCGGCCCGGGTCGCGGTCCTCGACGGCGCGCTGCACGTCGGCCTCACCCCCGCGCAGTTGGAGCGGATCGCCGAGGACCCGGCGGCGGTCAAGGCCTCGATCCGCGACATCGGCCGGGTGGTGGCCGAGCGCCGGATCGGGGCCCTGACGGTCTCCGGCGCGGTGCACGGCGCCCGCCTGGCCGGGATCGAGGCGCTGGCCGTGGCGGGCATCGGCGGCGTGCACCGCGGCGCACCGTCGAGCTTCGACGTCTCCGCCGACCTGCCGGCCTTCGCCCGCAACCGGGTGGTGGTGGTGTGCGCGGGCGTGAAGTCGATCCTCGACGCCGGACTGACGCTGGAATGGCTGGAGACCCACTCGATCCCGGTGGTCGGTTACCGCTGCGACGAGTTCCCCGGCTACGTGAGCGTCTCCTCCGGGCAGCGCAACCCGCACCGCCTCGACGACCTCGGCCTGCTGGCCCGCGCGGTCGCCGACCATTGGGACGCCGGCATCGACAGCGGCTTCCTGGTGACGCACCCGATCGCCGCCGAGCACGGCATCCCGCACGACGAGCTGGAGGCGCGCATCGCCGAGGCCGAGGAGGCGGCCCGCCAGGCGCAGGTCACAGGGCCCGCCATCACCCCCTTCCTCCTGAAGGAACTCGCGCGCTCCTCCGGCGGCCAGACGTCAGCCGCGAACCGCGAAGTGCTGATATCCACGACCCGCCTGGGCGCCGAGTTCGCGGTCCGGCTGCACGAGGTGCGGACCGAGCGCGCCAGCGCCGGGACCGGAGCCGGAACCACCTTCGAAGGCGGCGGCGCCAGGGCCGAAGCCGTCTCGGGAGCCCTCCGATGACCGCCGTCCTGTTCGATCTCGACGGCACGCTGGCCGACACCCCCGGCGCCATCACCGCCATCCTCCGCCGCATGTGCCCGCTGGCCCCCCCGGACCGAGTCGCCGCCAGCGTCGGCCGTCCCCTCGCCGACGTCTTCGCCGAGCTGCTGGTCACGCCCAGGGACTCGCCGATCGTCGTCGCCGCCTCGGCCGAGTTCCGTGCGCTGTTCGCGTCCGACGTCGTGCCCCGGGCCGCCGAGCTGGTCTTCCCCGCCGTCCGCGAACTGCTCGACCGTCTCGCCGACGCCGGGCGGCCGCTCGCGGTGGTCACCAGCAAGTCGCCGGCCGGCGCCGCCGAGTTCCTGGCCGCCGCGCGGCTCGATCAGTATTTCCCCGTCACCGTCGGCTACGTTCCCGAGGTTCCCGGCAAGCCCGCGCCGCACCAGGCGCTGGCCGCCGCGCGGGCGCTCGGCGTGGACCCGGCGGAGTGCGTCGTGGTCGGCGACAGCACCGACGACATGAAGATGGCCGACGCCGCCGGGATCCCCGGGATCGGCGTCGGGTACGGCGTCGCGACGCTCGCAGAGCTGCGCGCCGCCGGTGCGCAGCACATAGCGGGGACCCCTGAGGAGCTGTTCGAGCTGCTTCTGCCCGAGCTCTCCCTTTCATCCGCTACCGTTCCCTCCCTCCCCGAGGTGTCCACGTGACCACATATGAGAAGACTGATGTCAGCGTCCGTAAAGCGGACGTGTCAGCCAAGACCGCCGGGCTGTTGCTGTTGTCGCTGGCGCAGTTCCTGATCGCCCTCGACTACTCCGTCATCTACGTCGCGCTGCCCAGTATCGGCAGCAGCCTGAAGCTCGGCCCCGACACCCTGCAGTGGGTCGTGTCCGCCTACGCCGTCCTGTTCGCGGGCTTCCTGCTGGTCAGCGGCCGGGCCGGGGACCGGTTCGGCGCGCGCCGGATCCTGATCGCGGCGCTGGTGCTGTTCGGCCTGGCCGCGACCGCCGGCGGGGTCGCGGACTCCGGCGCGCTGCTGCTGGCCGCGCGCGGCGCGCAGGGGCTCGGCGCGGCGCTGATGCAGCCCGCCATCATCGCCCTGATCAACCGCACCTTCGAGGCCGGACCGGAGCGGGAGCGCGCGCTGTCGGTGTGGGGCACGATCGGCGCGTCGGGCCTGGCCGCCGGCGCGCTGCTCGGCGGGGTGCTGACCACGGCCTCGTGGCGCTGGACGATGCTGGTCAACCTGCCGGTGGCGCTGCTGTGCGCGCTGGCCGCGCCGCGCCTGCTGCCCGCCGACGGCCGCCGGGGCGACCGGCGGGCGCTGAGCGCGGTCGGGGCGGTGCTGGCGACGGCGGCCTCGCTGGCCGTCGTCAGTGCCCTGACGTTCGCCGCGGTGCACGGCTGGGGCGACGGCCGCACGGTCGGCCTGGCGGTCGGCGGCGTGCTGCTGGCCGTCGGCTTCGCCTGGCACGAGCGGGTCTCGGCCGCGCCGCTGATCGACCGCGCCCTGCGGTCGAACGCCATGCTGCGCCTCGGGGCCGTCTCGACCGCGCTCTACATGGCCAGCGTCGGCGCCGAGTTCTATGTCGTGACCCTGATTCTCCAGAACCGCTACGGCTACAGCCCGCTGCGCGCCGGGCTCGGGTTCCTGCCGCTGGCGCTGTGCATCGTGCTGGGCAACATCCTCGCCGGGCGCTTCATCGCCAAGGTGGGCTCGGTGCGGCTGCTGACGGTCGCGTTCGTTCTCGACGCGGCGGGTCTGGTGCTCCTCGCGCTGTCGGCGAGCGGCACCGGATACGCCACGCACATGCTGCCCGGCGTCATCGTGTCCGGCATCGGCCACGGCCTGACCTACACCTCGATGTTCGTCACCGGGACCGGCGGTCTGCGCGACGAGGACCAGGGCACCGCGGGCGCCGTGCTCACCACCTCGCAGTACATGAGCGCGGCGGCGTCGCTGGCGATTCTGGTGCTGGTGATGGGTGCGCCGACGGCGGCCGGGACATATCGCGACGCGTTCCTGACCACGGCGGCCTTCGCCGCGGCCGGGGCGGTCGTTGCCGGAGCGGTGACGGTGCTGCGCGGGCCGCGAGGTGCGCGATGAGTGGGAGTGAGCGGCACCCCTCACGCCGCCTCGGCCTCCTCGTCGTCCACAACGACTCGGTCCCCGAATCGGAGATCTGGCGCGCCGCACCCCCCGGCCTCGAAGTCATCACCGGGCGCTTCGCCCTCCACCGCGCCCCGGGCCAGGAGTACGTCGGCGAGAGCGTCGAAGCCTTCCTGACCCCCGCCGTCCGGCGCACCGTCGCCGACCTCGTCGACGCCGGCGCCGACGCGCTGGCCCTGTGTTTCGTCTCGGCCAGCGTGTTCGGCGGCTCGGCGTTCGACGCCGCGTTCGCCGAGGCGCTGTGGGAGTCCGCCGGCGTCCCCGCCTTCACCGCCGGCCACGCCCTCCGCCGCCGGCTGCGGACCCTGGCCCCGGCCGAGCCGCTGCTGGTCGCGCCGCCGTGGTTCACCGACCGTACTGTCGGCGCCACCGCGTCCTACCTGGGCCTGCCCGCAGCGACCCGGGTCCACCGCTACGACCTCGGCCCGGCCTGGGACACCGGCAGCCGCCAGGACCTGTTCGATCGCGGCGCCAAGGGCCACATCCCGCACCGCGCCCTGCGCGAGCAGATTCTCGCCGCCGTCACCCCGGTCACCGACGCCGTCCTCATTCCCGGCAGCGGCTTCCGGACCCTGGACGCCGCCGCCGAGGTGGCGCGCGAGTCGGGCCTGCCGGTGCTGAGTGCCAACTCCGCGGTGCTGGAGTACTACCACCGGGAGCTGCTGCCGGAAGGAGAACGAGAAGAAGCGCAAGGACCACAAGGAGCCACCGGTCTGGTCACGGTCTAACCCCGCAGTCTGCCCGAGAGCGGACCGGCCGGAGCGCCGGTGACGGAAGCAGCATCCCCGTCACCGGCGCCATCCTCATGCGCCGCTACCCCCTGTGCGCCTTCCGCCAGATCTCGCGACACCCGCCGCGCGCAGGCGGAACCGCCCCCGAAACGGCTCGGCATCATGGCTTTCGACGCCGACCGCCCTCGCCTCCCCGGCCCAGCGACCCGTAGAAATCGGTTGATTCCCCCGACCCGGTCCCGAAGCTTTCACGCCAAACCCGCCCGCCGACGTCGCTCCCGCCGAACCGCGCCGCGGACCGCGGCGTGTCGGACCCGCCAGGGCGCCGTCCGCGTGGGATGGCGCAGGAGACATCTGATCGATCGGAGGATCGGGCAGGATGAAGAAGCTGAGAAAGCTTGGTGCCCTAGCCGTGTCCATAGTCGGGTTCAGCCTCGCCGCGGCGCTGGCCTGGAATCCGGCGACGGCGCAGGCGGCGGGAGCCGACACCACGTTCACCGCGATCCCGCCGGTCGACACCGGCACGGTGAACCTCACGGCGGTCTCGATGAAGTCCGCGACCGACGCCTGGACCGTCGGCGTCAAGTATCTGAACGCGAACACGGTCATCGCCACCTTGGCCGAGCGGTGGAACGGGACCCGGTGGCAGGTCACGCCGACGCCCAGCCCGACCGGGAACGCCGACGTCCTGAACGGCGTCGCCGACGTCTCCCCGGCCAACGCCTGGTCGGTCGGCTACAGCGAGAACACCGCCGGGACCTACACGGCGCTGATCGAGCACTGGAACGGCACCCGCTGGAGCCAGGTGCCCGGCGGCACCGCCGCCACCAGCAGCAACGAGACGCTGAACGCCGTCACCGCCGTGTCCGCCACCGACGTCTGGGCCGTGGGCGAGCACTTCGACAGCACCGTCGGCGGCTTCGTCGGCCTGCTGGAGCACTTCGACGGCACCGCCTGGCACATCGTGCCGAGCCCGATCACCTACACCTCGAACGGGATCGACCACGGCATCCCGTCGTTCAACGCCGTCGTGGCCACGTCCTCCTCGGACGTGTGGACGGCGTCGAACTCCGGCGTGCAGACCGCCGTCGTCGAGCACTGGAACGGCACCGCGTGGAGCGTGGTCCCCACGCCCCCGCTCGCCGTCCTCAACGGCCAGGCCGTGAACACCGTGGCCGTCGTCGGCCTGGCCGCGACCTCGGCCGGCGACGTGTGGGCCGTCGGCGGCACCACCGGCTTCGGCCGGCACGCGCCGCACAACCAGCTCGTCGAGCACTGGGACGGCGCCTCCTGGAGCCTGGTGCCCGCCCCGGCCGACGCCGCGACGCCGCTGGGGCTCTCGGGCGTGGCGGCGCTGTCGGCCGGCGACGCCTGGGCGCTCGGGTTCCAGCCCGGCACCGCCAACCCGGCGTTCGAGCACTGGGACGGCACGGCGTGGAGCAACGTCGCCGAGCCCGGTGTGAGCGGCGTCCTGTCCGAGCTGGTCTCGGCTCCGGGCGGCGCGCTGCTCGCGCTGGGCAGCACTCAGGCGTTCCTCAGCACCAACGGCTGAACCAGGCACAGGGACAGGGACAGGGACAGGGATCGGTCGCGGCGGGCCGCGACCGATCGCTATCACCCGGCGGCCGTGCTCATGACGCCGTGTAGCGCAGCAGCAGGAGCACGTCCGCCACCTTCGCCGGGTCGATCCGCCCCGCCGTGACCGTCACCGTCCACGTGGCCGACGCCGGGCCTGTCACAGGCACGTCGCTGGTCACGAGGTCGGTCCCGGCCGGCGTGTGCCAGGCGCTCCCCGTTGTTCCGTCGATGGCGATCGTCAGTCCCGTGGTGTCGACCGGGGCCGACCCGGTCGGCTGGAGATACACGCCGACGTCGGTGCGCGTCAGGGTCCGGCCGGACAGGAAGTACGGGAACATCTGCGCCGTCACCGCGAACGACGTCGTCGCCGCGCCGCCTCCTGCGCCGCCGCCCGCGCCCGCCCCCGGACCCGTCAGCTGCTGCCACGCCGCCGGGAAGTCGTGCCGCAGGCTCAGCGTGCGGAACAGTCCCGTCGTGCTCGCATACTGGCTCAGCCTGCTGACGATGTCGTTCTCGACCGTGGTACGGAACGCGCCGTCGTCCAGCGCGGTATAGCCGATCTGGAGCACGACGTCGGAGATCGTGTCGTAGTCGAACGCGCGCAGCTGCGACGGCAGCTCCAGCGTCCAGCTGCTGTCCACCGCGCCCGCGCCCTCGAACGGCAGGAACCGGTCGTCGCGGAAGGAGAGCTCGAACAGTCCCGCGTCGTTCAGCCCGGTGCTGGTCGCGATGGCGGCGGCGATGTTCGCCTGCGGCGGCACCGGCACCTTCGCCGCCGCGCCGGAGGACGCCGCGACCCGCACCGCGCTGCCGGTCAGCGACAGCTTCGCCCCGATGTTGGTGTAGGGGCCGGTGACCCCCGGGACCGTCACCCGCACCGACTTCACCAGCCGCTTGTACTGGCCCGGGTAGACCAGGTCGAACAGCAGCTCGGGCACGGTGAACGTGCACGAGCCGGTGGCCCGCAGCGTCTGGAGCGCCGCCGGGTCCACCAGGCTCAGCGGGAAGTTCTGGCTGACCTCGTACCGCCGCGTGTTCTTGCTCAGATACGCGTTCTCCAACTGCTGGAGCTGGAGTTGCAGCCGCTCGCCGCCGAGCAGCCCGGCGTTGCCGCTCTCCCAGTTGTCCGGCGCGATGAACGCCGTGGTGTCGTCGAGCTCGTAGGCGTACGCGTGCTGCGCCGCCAGCGCCAGCTGGTACGCCGCGTCGAACGCCTGCCGGTGCAGCCGCGTGAGCGTGCGCGCCAGGTACGTGTACAGCCCCAGGCCGCTGAACTTGCCCCGGAAGAAGTCGTCGACCTCCTGGGCCTGGTCCATCTGCGTCTGGTGGATGTCCAGCTCCCGCTGCGCGTCCGCGGCCCGCGCGTCGGCCGCCAGCCGCTGCTGCTCGACCTGCTTCAGCTCCTGCTGCGCGAGCGTGAGCTGCTGCTTCCACTCCTGCGCCCGCCGGTCGTGGCCGGCCCCGACCGCCGTGGCCGTCGCGATGGACTCCGCGGTGCCGGCCAGCGAGGCCACCGCCTGCGTGGCCAGCGCCGCGCTCGGGCCGACGTCCTTGCCGCCGAACACCATCGCGAACGGGCTGCCCGCGCTGGGGATCAGGTGCAGGATCGAGGCCAGGACGAACAGCGCTGACTCGGTGCCGCGCAACGCCGCCGCGGTGGTCCGCGAGATCGTCTCGGCCTGCTCCCAGCCGTTGAGCCCGCCGTCGAGCAGGCCCTGGTAGTAGCCGATCCGGTTCTGGACGTTGGCCTCCTGCTCGACCAGCGCCTGGAGCTGGAACTGCGCCTCCTTCAGCTGCCCGGCCTTCACCTCGTCGGTCAGCCGCAGCACGGCGCGTTCGTGGACCGACCGCAGCAGCGTCAGCTCCTCGGTGTCCTTCTTCTCCAGCGCCGCCAGCAGCGCGCCCCCGAACGAGGCCACCGTCTGCGCGGACTGCCGGGCCCGGTCGATCAGCGCGGTGAACCGGTACGCCGGGGCCGACGGCGCCCCGGCCGCGGCCACCGCCTCCTCGATGCTCAGCCCGGCGGCGCGCGCCCGGACCAGGTCCATCGGGTTGATCGGCGGGGCGAACAGCGCCAGCTGCCGGCGCACGCCGCTGAGGTTCAGGCAGTTGCGGATCTTGGTGAGGCGGTCCTCCACCTTGTCCCAGTAGCCGAGCTGGACCTCGTCCGGCGGGACGCAGAACACCAGGTCGGTCTGGGTCACGATCTGTGTCGCGGGCGGGACGTGGTAGGGCAGGACCTTCCACAGCGAGGCCAGGGAGCGGTGCTGGTCGACCAGGTCGGAGGCGTAGGCGTAGGGCAGCAGCGAGGCGGTCGCGGCGGTCGGGCGCGGGACCGCGGCGGCCGGAGCGGTGGCGACGTCCGAAGCGGTGGCGGCAACCGAAGCGGCCGGAGCGGCGGAAGCGGCTGCGGCAGCCTCGGCCTTCAGCAGGCTCGCCGAGCCGTGGTAGGTCGCGCCGGCCCGGGCCAGCGAGCTCTGATACGAGAAGTTCTCCAACGTGACCAGGAAGTCCGACACGTCGGTCAGCCCGGGCCCGATCTTCTCGTAGGTCAGCTCCTCCGCCGGGACCACCGCGCAGTCGCCGAGCTCGGCCGGCCGCGGCCCGAGGATCTCCGAGGCCAGCACGTACAGCATCGTGGCCTCGTTGATGGACTCCGTGGTGTCCTGCGCGAACAGCGAGTCGCCCCAGTCGATCAGGTTGTCCACGAACTGCATCACGACCGCCTTCTGGAAGGCGACCGGGCGCAGCCGGGCGATGGCGTAGGGGTTGAACGGGTCGTTCCGGTACGCGTCCAGCGCCGCCGAGTCGGTCAGGACAGCTTTCAGCGACGGCACGCTCAGCCCCCGGAACCCGGCGTAGCGCCAGACCCGGTCGGCGCCGGTGTCGGTGGTCATCGGGTCGAACAGCCGCCGGTACCACCACATCGCGTCCTCGTAGCGCCCGGCCGCGTTCAGCTGGTGCGCCATCATCCACGGCAGGTGCAGGAACAGCTCCTGGAAGTACGTGCCGTAGGCCGCGCTGTTCCGGATGTCGACGTGCCGCGGGTCGTCGTCCGGCGGCATCAGCTCCCAGGGGTCGGTGATGCCGAACCCGATCGGGTACTCGTAGCCCCACGTGTACTGCGACGGCAGCGCGAGCAGCCCCTCCACCCCGCTGTCGGCGTCGATCCGCAGCAGGTCGTCGACGACGGACGTGGTCAGCCGGACCAGCTGCCGCGACGACCACCACCAGGTGACCGGCTGGACGCTGAGATGCGTCACCGCCGCCGGGAGCGCGGCTGTCATCAGCGGGAACGCCGTCGTCGGCGTCGCGGTCCTCAAACTGGCGGCCCTCAGGTCGGTGGCCCTCACCGTGGCCGCCTGCGGCACCATCGCCCCGACCAGGTCGGTGATCCGGCGGAAGTCCAGGACGTGCCGTTCGTGGACGAGGTACTGCTGGTTCTTGTAGGCGACCGCGAGCACGGACTCGGGGAAGCCGTTGTTCACCGCCTGGATCGGCACGGTGTAGGCCGTGTCGCCCTTCGTGCTCACCGAGTACGGCCGGAACGCCATCCCGGTGGTGATCAGGTCGGAGGTGGAGCCGCCGGCGCTCGGATCGGTGTGGTAGGTGTCGCGGCGCAGGTCGAACCAGGGCTGGACCTTGTCGTTCGACCGCTGCACGCCGAGATACGCCAGCGGCGTGCTGAACGACCGGTACAGCACCACCGCCGACCCCGTGGGGATGCCCTTCGGCGCGGAGGGGGCCGGCACCAGCTGGTTGTGGAACAGGTCCAGCCTGCTGTCCCACACGGTCTCGTCCGGGTAGCCCGCGTAGCGGTTCAGGTATCGCAGGGTGATGTTCTCGCCGTCGGACACCGGATAGGCGGTGGTGGCGACCTTGTCCCGCGGCATTTCGACGAGGTTGCCAGCCTGCCAGTACCAGATCGCGTTCTTCGCGTCGTTCGGGTAGAGCCAGTCGAGTTTCTGCGGCGGCTGCCACCGGCCGTCCGGCCGCAGCACCGAATAGGAGGCCCCGACCTTCGTGGTCGTCGGGTCGTCGTGCGAGGCGCCGTTACTGAAGCTCGTGTGCTCGGCGAACTTGATGCTCGTCCAGAACAAGAACAGCCGGCCGTGATGCTTGACCGCCGAGACCCACGGCGCGTCGATCGTCAGGTCGATCTTTACCCACGGGGTCCACGTCGAGGTGTCCCAGGTCCGGTAATAGAAGACCGGCGGATCGGCCTGCGTGCGCGCGAAGAAGTAGTACTTCACCTCGGAGTCGTCGTAGTAGCTTCCGCAGATCCGCAGGTGCGCCACCTCCGCCAGCCGCGTCAGGTAGCGATGGAACGCCTCCTCGCCGGTGTCCGCGGTCAACGGCTGCTGGAGCAGGTCCGCCTCCAGGTCCGAGAAGATCGGGGTCTTGTCGTCCCGCAGATCGGGGTCCATGTACGACTCGGGATACAGGAACACCTTCCGGTTGGCCTGCCAGACCCGGAAGTGCTTGCGCCACTCCCACTGCTTCGCCGCCACGTCGGGCACGACCACCCGGACCTGCGGCACGGCGGTGACGGCCGGGTCGGACTGCTCCAACGCCGTCAGACAGCGCTGCACATACAGCTGGAGGCTCGACAACGCGGCGACCACCCACGAGGTCCGGGCGCAGCCGCTCATGTCCACGTCGAGCAGGAAGTAGCTGTAGATCTCCTCATGGTTGAGGAAGTTCAACGCCGGCACGCCGTCGATCAGGTACCCGCACAGCGCGTCCCGCTTCAGGGTGTTGATCCGGTCCCGGTACGGCTCCAGCGCCTTGTCCCGCGCCGCGTCGTCCTTGTACTGCGCCCCGACCGCGCCGACCGCCACCGCGGCGGCGTCGGTCAGCTGCGCGAAGGTGCCGTCCAGCCCCAGCTTCTCCAGCGAGTACGCGTTCACCGACAGCGTGCGGCACAGCGCGAACACCTCGTCGAGCCGGTCGAGCGCGTCGATCGCCACCGGCGGCAGCGCCACGGCCGCGACGATCGAGTCGATCAGGCTCGGGTCCACCTGGCGCAGGTTCGCCAGCTTCACGCGCGCCGCCGCGTCGAACGACCCGGCCGCGGCGTAGCCGCTGAGCAGCTGTTGCACCGTCGTCTCCGCGTCGGCGGCCTGCGTCGCCTGCCGGGCCGTGACGACCTGCGCGGCATAGGCGGTCACCGCCTGCAGATCGTGCAGCGTGAGGGCCTTGAGATCGGCGATGCCCAGCACCCCGGCGTTCGCGGTCAGATACCCGATCCCCGCGTCCTTGAGCTTCAGCACACTGAAGACCAGCGCGACCCGCTCCAGCCGGTGAAGCAGCTCCAGCAGCGGCAGCAGCGTCGCCGGGTTGTCCGGCACCGCCCCGGTGAACGGCGCGTCCAACGCCGCCTGGACGTCCGCCGCCGTGATGTCGTGCGCCACCCAGGCGAGCATCTCCTCCAACAGCCCGGACCCGACGTTGAACGCGGTGGCCAGCTTGGTCCGCAGCACGTCCAACCGGGGCTGGAGCCCGGACTTCTGGATGTCCAGCACCAGCGCCGCGACCGTCGCGGGGGACTGGGCGAACGGCGCCGCGGCCCCCGCCACTCCAGTCAGTACCAGCTGGAGCTGCGGGATGCCGAACGCCGCCCCGGTCTGCCACCGGTGGAAGTCCAGCAGCGCGTCGATCCCGTCGAGCGTCACCACCGGCTCGGCGGCCGGCGTCGGGAACACCAGGGCGAGCGCGGCGACCAGGTCCGGCACGCTGTACCCGAGCGTCCGCGCCAGCAGGACGTGCCGATACAGCAGCGACAGCGTGTGCCGGCTCAGCGCCGCGTGCCCGGCCGCGTCGAACGGCATCTCGTTCTTCAGCAGCGCGAACAGCAGGAGCAGATCGGTCTCGCTGACGCCCAGCCCGGCCAGCAGCAGCGGCGTCTTCGGGTCGATCACCGGCGGATTCGGCCCGAGCGTGGTGTCCAGCGCGTAGTGGTAGTAGTCCGCGGTCGGGGCCAACGGCTGCGCCGGATCCGCGGGCCCGAAGATCGCCCGCAGGTCGAACACCGTCTCGTACAGCATCCGGTCGGTCAGCACCGCCGGCGCGGACGGGAACGCCGTGGACACCGGCAGGTCCGTGACCAGCGCGCACACCTGCTGGACCGTCACCCCGAGGTCCTTCTGGAGCCGCAGCAGCCGGCCCACGAGCTCGACCGCGGCCTGGTCCAGGTCGCCGCCGATCAACCCGGCCTGCTTCAGCGAGAACAGCACCAGGTCCAGCTCGGCCGGCGACCACGGCAGCGGACGCCACAGCCGGACCAGCCGGTGGACGACGTCGGCGCGCGCCGCGGTGAGGTTCTGCAACGCTTCCTGGAAGTTCTGGATCTCCGGCGATCCGGGCTTCGTCACCTTGACGACGAGTACGTTCGCCAGGTCGGTGGCGTAGCGGGAGGCGAGGATCGTCGTGAGCTGGTCGCGGCTGATCGCCAGGCGGCGCAGGAAGGTCTGGACCGGCAGCAGGTCCAACGTGGCCGGGTCGCCGAGGCGGTGCCCGATCTCGGCCGGGTCGGGGACGGCCACCACGGCGGCCTCGTCCGGGGACAGGCCGGTGGCGGCCCGGCGGATCATGGCGTCCGGCCGGCGCAGCACGCGATAGACGTCGGCGGCGGTGAGCGAGAAGTACCCGAGGTAGAGCTCGATCTCGGCGAACGGAAGGCTGAACGGCACCTGGCAGGAGAACTTCCGCGCCGGATCGCTGAGCACCGCGTAGACGTCGGTCTGTCCGGCCAGCAGCGCGTGGGCGTCGATCCAGTCCTCCAGGACCTTGTCGACGATCGTCAGATAGGGCACCAGGGTATTGGTGTTGTCGCAGGTGAGTCGCAGCTTCCACAGGTCCGCGCGGCGGTTCTTCAGATACAGCGGATGCGTGGTCTGATTCGGGCCGACGAACGTCGGCTGGGACACGTACTTGTCGACGAAGTGCATCAGGTCGACGAAGTACGCCGCCGGGCTCAGCACGGACTGGCAGTCGTCGCAGGTGCAGTAGTCCTGCGAGCCGAACAGGTCCGACAGGCCCTGGATGCGCAGCAGGTCGTTGGTGAAGGTCTTCCCGGCGTCGCCGAACAGGCCGGCGAACGGCGACTTGAAGATGTCGTGCACGGACCCGTAGAGGTGCGCCACGTTGAGGGCGAGGTCGTGGGCGCGGGCGTAGATCATGCGGCCGACGCCGTCGTCCAGGCCGGTGGCGGTGAGGAACGCGTCTTCGGTCTGGGTGGTGATCCGCAGCGCCGAGTCGAGGCCGGCGTGCGCCAGCGCCGCGCGGGTGTCGGTGTCGTGGCCGAGCACCAGCAGCCGTTGGTGGGCCGAGAGCCGGCCGGTGACGGCGGGCCGTTCGGTGTCGGGGATCCCGTCCCAGTTCAGGGCGTCCAGGCCGGTGGCGGTGGCGAGGTCCAGGGAGCGCAGGTCCAGGGCGGGGTTGTTCTGGTAGAACGTCGCCAGGTGCGGGTCGCCTTGGTCGATCCGGGCGGCGAGCGCCTGGGTGGGGTGGGTGTGTTCGAGGTTGGCGACCAGGTTCGCGGCGTAGTCGGTCAGGCTCTGCCCGGGCGGCGGCTGCACCTGGGCCGCGGACAGCGTGTCGGTCCAGCGCCGCTGGTCCCAAGCCGCCAGTTCGTGCGGCGTGGTCGTGCCCTGCGTCACCAGGGCCTGCAACACGGTCGCGTGGTGGTCGGTGAGGTTGCCCAGGTCGAGCAGCCTGCCCAGGGTCGTGGCCTCGGCGTCGGTCAGGGCGTTCGAGGACCGCAGCACGGCGAGCGTGTTCTCCGGAGCGTCGAACAGACCGTCGCTGAGGGTGGCGACGGCGCTGGTGGCGTCGGCCGACAGGCCGCCGAGACCGGCCAGGTGCACCGCGACGCCCTGCCGCAGGTCGGCTTGCAGCAGCGGGTTGTCGCGTACCGGGTCGGTGAGGTGCAGGGTGTCGGCGACCGAGGCGGCCGGGCCGTTCTGGGCCGGGCTCTGGGTGCCGGCCTGCGCGATGGTCAGGGCGATGGCCTGCGACAGGGCCGCGGCCTCGGCGGCCAGCGCGGGGCTCGTGCCGATCCGGGCCAGCAGCATGCGGGCGACGTCCGCGACGGTCTTGTCGGCGACGTCCTGCCAGCGCAGGGTGCTGAGCGCGGCGGTGAGGGCCGCCGTCAGGGCGGCGCTCGGCCGGGCGGCCGCGTCGACCTCGGCCTGGGTCGCTGTCGCGGTGATCGGGGTGGGGACGACCGGGGCGCCGGGGATCGCGGCGCCGGCCGCGTTCTGGGCGGCGGCGGCGTTCACCGTCGCCAGGACCGCTTCGCCGAGAGCGGCGTTCAGGCGGGTGTCGACGAGCGGATCGTCCGCGTCGCCGGTCCGGCTGTAGCGCAGGGCCGGTGCGGCCAGCGGCGCGGTCCGGCTGACGGCGGCGCCCTGGGCGCGCGCGGCCGCTCGCCGGATCGCCTCGACGAGGGCGGCGATCCGGGGCGCCAGCGCCGCCGGGCTGAACCCGTCCGGGCTCACGGCCTTGGTCAGCGCGGCGGTGAGGTCGTCGGCGGTCTGCGCGGCCAGCCCGGTCCAGTCCGCGGGCAGGCCCTCGCGGAGCAGGCCGTAGAACGCCGGGGGCGGGACCGCGATGTCCCAGCCTCGGGCGTCGCGGCTCAGCCCGACGGCCCCGATCAGGGCGCTGAGCCGGTCCCGGCCGATACCGGTCTCCCCGGCCAGGAACTCCAGGTCCGATGGCCGGAGCACGTCGAGCCGCCCCGGGGTGGGATCGTCGACGACCTGCTGGACGATCGGGACGATCCGCTCCCACTCCGAGGGCCGCCCCGGCACCGCGCCGTCGACGACGAGGTCGATGGTGGCCGCGTCGGGCGCGTTGTAGAGCGTGGGGGACGCGGCGGCCGGCCGGCCGTCGGCGCCGAGGACCCGCACGACCAGGTCGGCGGTGCCGAACTCGGCGCGGGTGAACTGCTCGCGGTGGTACTCGATGGAGTAGTCGCCGCAGTCGTCGGTCAGGGTCTCCTCGCGGAAGTCCGGCGCGTAGGGGCCGAGCGGCTGCTCGCCGCGCAGGTCCAGGTCCACGGCGCGGACCACGACGCCGGCCAGCGGGGTGCCGTCGGACCAGGTGACGCGGCCGGAGACGGTGTAGTCGCAGTCGACGGTGGTCGGCGGGGGCTGGGGGTCCTGCCGGTGGTCCGGTCGCTGGTCCGGTCGCTGGTCCTGCTCTTGCCGGCTGTCCGCTGCGGTGTCTGCTCCGGTGTCTGCGGTGTCTGCGGTGTTTTCGGTGTCTGCGGTGTTTTCGGTGTCTTCGGCCTCGGAGTCCTCTGAGTCCT
This sequence comes from Catenulispora yoronensis, assembly GCF_039531695.1. Taxonomy (NCBI): domain Bacteria; kingdom Bacillati; phylum Actinomycetota; class Actinomycetes; order Catenulisporales; family Catenulisporaceae; genus Catenulispora; species Catenulispora yoronensis. The sequence goes on along the minus strand of NZ_BAAAQN010000048.1, from coordinate 42,041 downwards.
CGGAGGTCCCGGAGTCCTCGCTGTCCTCGTCGTCCTCCTGGAGCTCCAGGACACTCATCGTGCTGGTCGCGTCCAGGTCCGGCTCGTCGGCCGGGACTTCGAGCTCGACGTCGACCCCCGCCGGCAGCGTGGTCAGCTCGCGCGAGGCGGCGAGGATCCGGCCGCTCGGGTCCACCACGCACACCGCGAGTCGTCCCAGGCCCGCCGTCTCGTCGTAGCCGATCTCGAACCGGCCGTTCCGGTCGGTGAACGCCTGCGCCAGCAGCTGGGAGCTGGAACTGCGCGGCGCCCAGGTCACCACCGCCACCCGGCGTCCGCGCAGCGGCGCACCCTGGCCGGAGACGGCGCCCCTTACGATCGCTGACATGTGAACCCCACTATCGATGCTGCGCGGATGCTGTGCGAATGGTGTGTCGGTGTCGGTGTCGGTGTCGGTGTCGGTGCCGGTGCCGGTGCCGGTGCCGGTGGGCCGGCGGCCGGACGCGGCCCCGGTCAGAGCGGCATCGGCTTGCCGGGCCAGTGTTTGCGGACCTCCGGCCGCATCTTTTCGAGCAGATCCGGATCGATCGCCTTCGGCGACTGCCCAGGCTTGTTCGGGCTCTGGTATCCCTTGCCGGGATTGACGACGACCGGCAGGCCCCGCAGCTCCCGGTTCAGCAGGGTGTGCAGCCGCGAGTGCGAGACCTGGTCCATCAGCATCAGGTTCCCCGGCAGGTTCGGGTACTCCTCAAGGAGGTGCGCGTACTCCAGCGGCACGATGTGGTGGACCTGGTAGTTCTCGCCGGGCTGCGGCCCCTTGCCCTTCGTCGCCTGCCGCCACATCCAGCGGGCCTCCGAGCGCAGCTGGTCCTTCTGCTCGGCGGTCAGCGGCTTGTGGTTCTTGACCTGCTGCATGATGTCGAAGCGCTCGAACACCGTGAGCTGCCGGTCGTAGGCCGGCGAGCCCCCGGCCTCCAGGGCCTCCTCCGGGTCCCGGGTGCCCGGCAGCGAGGCGCCGCCCGGCGTGCCGTCGGCGGCCGGCGCGTTCGCCGGGCTCTTGTCGGCCTCCGGATCCTTCGCCACGTCCCCGGCCGGCCGGGCGCCGGGCGCCGAGACCGGGCCGCCGGGATTCGGCTGTCCGGGCGCGTCCTTGCGCTGGGCGGCCTCGGCCTGGAGCCGCGCCTTCAGCGCCGGCAGCTGGTCGACGTCGTGCAGGTGGTAGCTGGTCCCGGTCGCCGGGTCGGTGTAGTCGAACGTGTAGTTCGTGGTCGAGTTGCTGGGCGTCAGCATGATGGCCACGAAGACCCCGATCCCGGTCAGCCGGGCCCCCAGACTGCGCGTCAGCCAGCGGCCGGGCCCGGTCGGCGGTTCCAGGCCCGGGGCTCCGGGCGTCGGCGTGGGCGTGGGGGTCGGTGTCGGGGTCGGCGTCGGCGCCAACGGCCTGGGCAGCAGTGTCGGCGGGATCTGTGTCGGTGGGATCTGCGTCGGCGGCGACGGCACCACCCCCAGCCCTTCCCGACCGTCCGGATCGACCATGACGGTCGGCCGGTTCGAGCAGTAGCTGTAGCCGTTGGTCCCGGCGCCCTTGGGATCGCAGCTGGTCCAGCGGCCGAGCCACGACGCGTAGTACCGGGCGCCGTGGTAGTACAGCCCGCTCTCCTCGTCCTTCTCCTTGCCGATATAGCGGTACCGCTTCATGCTGACCTCGGCCCGGCCCGCCGCCAGCCACAGCGCGGTCGAACCGAACGGGTGGTACTCCTCGTAGGAGATCACCTGTCCGGCGTCGGTCACCTCCAGGACGCTGGACCCCAGCAGGTTCCCCAGCTGGAGCCGGACCGCCGGCGTCCCGTCGAAGCCCGGATGGTCGGCGTCGACGGTCACCGTCTCCACCAGCGCGACCCGGCCCGAGCCGTCCTCGATGTGCACCGTCGCGCGCTCGAAGACCAGCACGCCGGTCCGGTACCGCCGGAACACCTCGTAACCGCCGAGATAGACGTGCTCCTCGACCAGCCCGCCGATCCGCGTGACGACCTTGCGCACCCGTTCGCCCGAGGAGTTGTACGCGTACGCCGCCGAACCCCCGCCGCCCAGGTCCACCGAGGCCAGCCGGTCGGTGTGGTCCCAGGCCAGCGGGCCCGGCAGATGCGGCATCGCGGTCATCCGGCCGTTGGCGTCGTGCCCGAACACCGCCGAGCCCGCGCCGCCCGGCACGTCCTGCGGCCGGCTGTGGTTCAGCAATCGGTTGGAATCCGGCGCGTAGGCGTAGCGGCGCGTGAAGCTGCCCGTCGGGCCCGACGCGTGGGCCAGTGTCAGGATGTTGCCGGCCTGGTCGTAGGCGTAGGTCTGGGTGTAGGCGCGGAGCGCGTCGGTCTCGTTGGGGTGCGGCAGCGCCGCATACGTGGGCTCGGCGCTGTCCGGCTGCACGCCGAGACTGGCGTGCTCCCGGCCGGACGCCGACCGCAGCCGGTACACCGCGTCGTACGCGTACTGCGTCACCGGCGCTACGACCGCGCCGGCGAAGAACACCGTCTGCTGCGCGGCGTCCCCGATCTCGGTCACGTTCCGCACCGAGTCGTAGGTGTAGGTCAGGTCCTGCACGATCCGCGTCGCGGCTCCGGACCCGGTCGTCGTCCGCAGGTTCCGCAGCGCGAAGGAGTACGGATCGTAGCTGTACTCGGTCACCGTGCCGCCCGCGTAACTGATCTTCTGCCGGCGACGCTTCGCGTCGTGCTCGATGTCGGTGACGAACACCGTGTTCGCTGCCGACGACCCCAGGGCCGCGCCCACCGCCGTGAGCAGCCCCGCCGGGCTGTATCGCGGCTGCACCCGGGTCCCGTCCGGAAGAACCTGCGTGACCGGCCGGTTCAGCGCATCGTACGCGGTGCTGGAATCGAAGGTGTCCGCCGGATCGAGCAGCCCGACGGCCAGCCCGTCCAGCGCGCCGAGCGGCTGGCCGTGCAGCACGGCCCAGTCCGGCGGCGCGCCGCGCCGGGCCAGCACCCGCGACCCGCTCAGCAAGTTGCCCTTGAAATCGTGCCGGTCGGAGACCGCCAGCCCGGCCTGGTCGTACCGGCGATGCGCCCGGCCCAGCAGATTGCGGTCGGCCGCCTGCGGATGCGCCTCGCCGTAGACCGTCAGGTCGACCAGCGTCTCGGCGGCCGCCCCCGGGTTCCGCACCCACGTCTCGACCGGCCGCCGCAGCGCATCGAAGCCGGAGCGGACGACCGTGCCGACCCCGTCCCAGACCCGCAGCCCCGCGCCGCCGCAGTCGGCGACCAGGCGGCGCTCGCCGGCGTCCGCGCTGACGACGCGCAGCACCCGGCTGTGCAGGTCCGTGATCTGCGTCAGGACCTCGACTCCCCGAGGGTCGGTCACCGACCGGGTCGTGCCCTCGATGTCGAGTTCGAGGCGGGTCTCGTACACCCCCTCCGGCCCGTTGTCCTCCCGCAGGCGCACGGTCCGCCCGAGCGTGTCGAACACCGCGACCGCCGGAGTGTTCGCGTAGGCCGCCGCCAGGTTCGCGGCCCGCTGGTCGGCGGCCGGCGCGCCGGGCGTGGTGCGCTCCAGATACCAGCGGCTCTCCAGAACGGTGTCGCCGGTGTCGAACGCCGCCCGCCGCCAGGGATCGAACTCGGTGCGTTCGAGCGTGCCGTCGGGCAGGTCGACGCGGACCGGGCGGCCGAGCGGATCGTAGTGCGTACGCGCGGCGACGCCCTGCTTGACCAGCGCGTCGGCGGACTCGAACACGAGGGTCGCGCTGAAGTAGGGCTCGTACTGCTCCGCCGGCAGCCCCTTGTCGGTGTAGACGGTGCGGCCGCTGCCGATCCAGCGCACCTCCGGGGTGGTGTCGACCAGCACCGGCTGACCGGTCGCGTCCAGCTCCCAGGCCGGGCCCGGCTCGGCCTGCGCCTTGGTCATGGCGGTCCGGCCCAGGCCGTCGGTGTAGACGCGGGTGCGCTGCCAGGGGCTCGCCGGGTCGCCATGCCGCTCGCGGACCTCCGCGTGCGCCCACGCCGGGCCCTTTCCCGCGCTCCAGGAATGGACGTCGTAGGTGAACACCGCACCGGGCAGACCGTCCGGGTCGCCATCGGTGCCCGAGGCCTTGCCCCGCACCCACGACGCGGTCACCAGGCCCAGCGGGTCGAAGGCGACCGTGCTCCGGTTGCCGTTGGCCTCCGTCACCTGGCGCGGCGCCAGGACCCGGTAGTCGTGCTCGATCCGGGTGACGAGCAGATCGTAGGGAGCCGTCTGGGAGGTGTGGCCGACGGTCGGCAGCAGCCGGTACGCGTCGTACTCGACGGTCGCGACGTTCCCGAACGGCGACGTGAACGACTGCGGCAGGTAGAACGCGCCGGCGTCGAACCCCGTCGTGCCCGACGGCGCCCACCACAGGCCGTCTTCGAGGACGTATCCGCCCTCCGTCTCCAGCAACGCGGAGTCGACCAGCGCGCCGAAGGCCGCGGTCAACAGGCCCGGCGTGAACGCCGCGCGGGAGACGCGATGGGGCAGGCCGCGGCTCCCGACCTGGCCGAGCGGGAGATCGGTGGTGAGGTCGTCCGACCAGTAGCGAGTCCGGCTGTGCTCGACGCAGCGGCGTTGCACGACACCGGGGGACGGGGCCGCCTCATAAGGGATCTCGGCAGCGGCCGCCGCCGCGAGCGCGTCGCGCACCGCCTCGAACGAGTAGCGGCCGGTGCCCGGGTCCGCGAGCCCGGTGACCTCGAAGATCCGAGCCTCGGTCGGCACCCCCAGGAGCAGCGTGTCCGGGGTGTCGGTGTTGACGGCGTCCAGCAGCGTCCAGGTGACGAGCGTCGCCTGCTGCTCGGGGATCTCCGGGGACCGACGGCGATAGCCGACAGCAGCGCTGGAGCGGGTCGTGCCGTAGGGATCCACTTCGAGCGTGAGCGCGTGGCTGACCCGGGGATCGGCCGGATCGCGCTCGTAGTGATGGACCACGGATTCGAGATCGTGCTTGGTGAAGGCGGCCCACTGCGCCCACGGGATCTCCGGCGCGCGCTGGTCCTGGCTCTGCGGGTCCGATGCGGGCTGCTGACGCAGGACTCGATATCGGTGTTCGGCGACGCTATAAGGGTGCTGCGCCCGATCGGTGCCGTCGTCGGCGTAGACCTCGGTCCGCAGCGGGGCGCCGGTCAGGGCGCGGAGCGCCTGGCGGTAGTCCTCGCCGCCGGCCAGGCCGTCCAGGACCGGCGGCGGGAGCGGCACGGCGAGCGGATCGCCGGAGTAGCAGCCGGTCAGGACCGACGCGTAGCCGCCGGTGTGGAACCAGCCGCGCGTGCGCACCGGCGGGGTGCTCGTCGCGCCGGACGGCGAGACCGGGAAGTCCTCGGTGTCCCAGCTGTCGACCAGGCCGAAGCCGCGGAACTCGCGCTCGACGCCGTCGAAGTGGCCGTGGCGGTAGCGATAGCGGCAGCCGTGGGAGGTGCCGGAGACCGCGTCGACGACGCGGGTCGTCGCGACGACCTGGACCGGGAACGGGAGGCGGGTGACCCAGGCGTCCTCGGGGCGTCCGGAGTCGCGGTCGGCCAGGTAGAAGCGGGTGGAGGCGGCGTAGTCGACGGAGGTCTGGGCGCCGAGGTTGTTGCGGAAGCCGGTGAGGAGGCGGGGTTTGCGGGCGGTAGGGTCGGGGCCAGGACTGGAGCCAGTGCCAGTGCCAGTGCCAGTGCCAGTGCCAGTGCCAGTGCCGGACCCGGAGCCACTGCCGGACCCGGTGCCGGACCCGGTGTCGGTGCCGCGCGACAGGTCCAGGCAGCGCGCCCCGTCTCGGTCCAAGGGCGACGTCCACACCAGGCAGGCCGTACCGGTGCCGAACAGGTCCACGAGGTCGGCGCGCGCCACCGCGTCCACCGGCGGCGCGGCGTCCAGGACCCGCGCCGGGCCGAAGCCGTTCCCGGCCAGGTTGGGCCACCACCGCACGTCCTGGCGCCCGAGGTAGACCAGGTCCGCGGGCCCGGAGCCGTCGACGTCGCCGATCCGGATCCGGCGCGGGTCGAAGGTGTCGCAGTGGTCGAACACCGGCGCGCCGTCCATCAGCACCTTGGCGCCGAACCGGCCGTGTCCCAGGCCCGGCCAGTAGCAGATCTCGCCGTCGCGGATCCGGACCACGTCGGCCAGTCCGTCGCCGGACATGTCGGCCAGGAAGACCGAGCGCGTGGCGTCGACGTGGGCGAGCTGCGGGCCCCGCTCCTCGTCGCGCGGGAGCGCCACCTCGCGGCGCGGACCGTAGCCGTCGGCGCCCAGGCTGCGGTGCCACCACAGCCCGCCGCCGGCACCGCTGCCGGTGCCGATCAGCAGGTCGGGCAGGCCGTCGCCGTCGAGGTCGGCGGCTTGCAGGCCGGGGTCGGCGAAGTCCAGCACCGGGGCGGAACGGAAGGGGCGGAACGGGCCCCACGTGCCGTCGGCCTCCCGGGACATCGAGCCGGTGAGTGTGGGGCCGTGGTGGACGACGCACAGGCGGCCGTCGCCGTCGAGGTCCGCGAGATGGAGCCGGTCGGGGGAGGGGGCCGAAGCGGGGGAGGAGCCCAGGCCGGGGGACGGGATCGCGGCCACCGCCTCGGGCACGTCGAGGCGTCCGCCGCCGAGGTTCCGCTGGTACCACCAGCCGTCGGCGGCGCGGCTCAGGGCGCCGGGAAGCCCTTCGCCGTCCAGGTCGACCCAGTAGGGACCGTCGTCTTCGGGGACGGGCACCGCCTCGATCCGTCGGGCGACGGTGTCGGGGGCGGTGGTGGAGTAGGTGAGCTCCGTCGGCGGAAGGCTCGCGGTGCGGTAGGCGCTCGCCGCAGGGTCCCAGTCGTAGCCCGTGGACGTCGCCGACGTCAGCATCACCGCGACCGGATCGCTGTCGTGGACCAGGTCGAGGGAGCGGACCAGGCGGGGGTTCGGGCCGGTCCGGAACTCCTCCGGGAAGTCGTGGAACATCAGGACCCGTCGGCACAGGCGCCATACCCGGGTCTCGAACCCGTAGCGGTACTGGGAGTACGGGTCCGGGCGGACCGGCCACGGCCGCACTTCCTGCGGGCTTTGATCGTGCTCGCCGTAGTCGAGGACGAGCAGGAAGCAGGTTTGGTCGGGTTCGCCAGGGGTGCGGTTCCCGTAGCGCACCCGCTTCAGGTAGCGGGTGGCCGGAGGTGGGCCGTCGAGGCGGTGCTGTTCGCAGAGCGCTGTGCGATCCACGCCGGTGAGGTCTTCGGCTTTGTATTCGTAGGTGGTGATGTTGCCGCGGTCGTCGCGGACTTCCTCCAGCAGCCATTCGGCGATGCGGCGCGCGTCGGTGGGGTCCGCGACGCGGGCGGTCGGGCCGCGGCCATAAACGCTGGTGACGTTGCTGCGAGAGATCGACCGCCAGAAGACCTCGCCGGTGTCGAGCCGTTCGCAGCGCTCGATGCGGCTGAAGGCGGTGTCGACGCGTGGGCGATAGCGCTGGACGCGGCAGGCGACGCCGTCGACCGGCTCGGTCCGGACGTCCGGCTGCCAGGTGCCGTCCGGCTGCGGGAGGAGGAACGGCACCAGGTCTTCGGCGTCGGAGAGGAGGTAGACGTCGGAGTCGTCATAGTGCGGCACGCCCTTGCCGGTCTTGCGGGCGACGCGCGGCATGGCGATGTCGAATCCGAGCCCGAAGGGGCTGCTGCCGGCGGCGGATTCGTAGGCGAGGGCCAGGGGCGGGGTGAAACCCGCCCGGCCGGGGCTCAGGGGCAGGGGGATGGTCAGGGAGCAGGTGCCGCGGGCCGGGTTGACTTGGAACTTCTCGCCCATGCCGTGGATCGCGCCGCCGCCGGTGGGGAGGGTGGGCGCGGGGAGGAAGGGCTCGGGGGAGTCCGAGGCGGTCGGTGCGGTGGTCTCGCCGAGAGCTGATTCCCCCATGAACGCTCCTTGGTAATGAACTGCGTTCGACACTAGTGGCTCATGGGGGGTCGCAGGAGTGGAAGAAACCCGGAGACCGTGGGATCGACGCTGATCAGAACCCTCGGTCCCGCTCTGCCCCGATGGTCGTGTCCTCGCCGTGCCCGGTGTGCACGACCGTCTCCGCCGGCAGCGCGAACAGCTTCTCGCGGATCGACGCCTCCAGTGTCCCCCGGTCGCTGAACGACCGGCCGGTCGCGCCGGGGCCGCCGTGGAACAGCGTGTCACCGGTGAACACGCAGCCGAGGTCCGGCGCGTACAGGCACACCGCGCCGGGCGCGTGGCCCGGCGTGTGCAGCACCCGCAGCGTGGTGCCCGCCACTGGCAGCTCCTGGCCGTCGGCCAGGTCGACGTCCCACAGCGTGGCCCCGGGGTCCTCGGGTCCGCCGTGGACGAGTTCCCACAGCGGCTTGTCGGCCGGGTGCAGCAGGATCGGGGCCAGCGCGCGCTCGCGCAGTTCGGGGGCGACGCGGACGTGGTCGTCGTGCGCGTGGGTGCACACGACGGCCTTGATCCGGCGGTCGCCGACGACGGCCAGGATGGCGTCCACCGAGTGCGGGGCGTCGACGACCACGCATTCGGTGTCGTCGCCGACCACCCAGATGTTGTTGTCGACGTCGAACGTCTCGCCGTCCAGGGAGAAGGTGCCGGAGGCCACGGCGTGGTCGACGCGGACCGGCATCAGAGGATCACCACCGAGCGCAAGACCTCGCCCCGGCCCATGCGATCGAAGGCGGCCTCGACGTCGTCCAGGCCGATCTCCTCGCTGACGAAGGCGTCGAGGTCGAGCTTGCCGCGCAGGTAGAGGTCGACGAGCATCGGGAAGTCGCGGCTGGGCAGGCAGTCGCCGTACCAGCTGGACTTCAGCGCGCCGCCGCGGCCGAAGACGTCGATCAGCGGGAGGTCCGGGACGCGCATGTCGGGCGTCGGCACGCCCACCAGGACCACGGTGCCGGCCAGGTCGCGGGCGTAGAAGGCCTGCTCCCAGGTGTCCGGGCGGCCGACCGCCTCGATCACCACGTCGGCACCGAAGCCGCCGGTCAGCTCCCGGATCGCGGCCACCGGGTCGGTCGCGGAGGAGTCGACCGTGTGGGTGGCGCCCAGGCGCGTGGCGGCGGCGAGCTTCTTGGCGTCGATGTCGACGGCGATCACCGGGTTGGCGCCGGCCAGCACCGAGCCGGCGATCGCGGCCACGCCCACGCCGCCGCAGCCGATCACCGCGACCGACGTGCCGCGGGTGACCCCGCCGGTGTTGATGGCGGCGCCGATGCCAGCCATCACGCCGCAGCCGAGCAGGCCGACGGCGGCGGGACGGGCGTCCACGCTGACCTTCGTGCACTGACCCGCGGCGACCAGGGTCTTCTCGGCGAAGGCGCCGATACCCAGGGCCGGGCTCAGTTCGGTGCCGTCCTCGAGCGTCATCTTCTGCTTGGCGTTGTGCGTCGCGAAGCAGTACCACGGCTCGCCGCGCTTGCAGGCCCGGCACTGGCCGCACACGGCGCGCCAGTTCAGCACGACGAAGTCGCCGGGTTCCACCTCGGTCACGCCCGGGCCGACGGCCTCGACGATCCCGGAGGCCTCGTGGCCGAGCAGGAAGGGGAACGCGTCGTTGATCCCGCCTTCGCGGTAGTGCAGGTCGGTGTGGCAGACCCCGCAGGTCAGGACCTTGACCACGGCCTCGCCGGGACCGGGGTCGGGGACGTTGACGGTGACGATCTCGACCGGGGCGCCCTCGGCGCGCGCGATGACGGCCTTCACCTGCTGCATGTCACTCCTTCGGGATTGCCCTGCCGGAGTTCCATTCTTGCTCACCGGGCGGCGGAAACCGGGGCGGATCGCGGAGCCCGGCGCGGCTGTGCGACCGCCTCGATCACTGCGAACCCTGCTGGGGCCGGGTCCCGGTGGCCAGCGGCAGGAAGAGGTCGTCGACGATCGCCAGGATCCGCTCCGGCGGGATCGGCTCGTACGTCATCAGCATGTCGTGGCGCATCAGGTCGAACGGCATGGTCAGGACCGCCGGCGGGATGGTGTCCAGGTCGATCTCCCCGCGCTCGTGGGCGTGGGCGAAGACCTCGTCGGACAGCCGCGGACGGTCGCCCAGGATCTGCTCGCGGACCTCGGCCGGCGTCAGCCCGCTGCTGGCCAGCAGGCCGGAGAAGGCGGCGGTGATGCTGGCGGCGAAGCCGACGCGGCCGGAGCTGGCGCTGCCGAGCAGCGCGATCATGTCGTCGCGCAGGTTCCCGGTGTCCGGGACCTCGATCGGGTTGGTCGTGCCGAAGTGCCGGATGGCGGCCAGGACCAGGTCGTCCTTGTTGGGCCAGCGGCGGTAGAGCACTGCCACGCCGGTCCTCGCCCGCGCCGCGACCGACTCCATCGTCATCTTGGGGAAGCCGACCTCGACCACTTCCTGCCACGCGGCGTCCAGCAGGGCGGCCTCCAGCTCGTCCCCGCGCCGGCGTTGCCGCGGCTGCCGCGCCTGTTCCGTCACGACGACCAGCATAGTCGTCCTCCGTCGATAAGAGAGGCTTCCATTTCTTATCTTCGCGGCCTACTCTCTTTTAAGAGATGAGTTCGTCTCTTATCGCGGAGGGGTGGTCATGGCACTGACACGCGTATCGAAGGACAGAGGTGGGGCTCCGCCGTCGGGGTCGGGGTCGGGGTCGGTCGGGGCCGGGGCCGGGGGCGAGAAGGGTGAGGTCGCGGTGCTGGACCCCGCGGCGGTCAAGACCGCGCTGATCCTGATCGTCGGGGTCATGGCGGTCATCTTCGACACCACGATCGTCAGCGTCGCCCTGCACACGCTCGCGGCCGACCTGGACACCTCGGTCAGCACGATCCAGTGGGTGACCACCGGCTACCTGCTGGCCCTGGGCATCGCCGTGCCGCTGAGCACCTGGGGCCAGCAGCGGTTCGGCGGCAAACGGCTGTGGATCTTCGCCCTGAGCCTGTTCCTGGCCGGTTCGGTCGGCGCCAGCCTGGCGTGGAACGTCGGCGCGCTGATCGGCTGGCGGGTCGTCCAGGGCGTCGGCGGGGGCCTCATGCTGCCGCTGATGACGACGCTGATCTTCCAGGCGGCCGGCGGCAAGGCCCTCGGCAAGCTGGTCACCTACGTCGCGCTGCCGCCGCTGCTCGGACCGATCCTCGGCCCGGTCCTCGGCGGCCTCATCCTGACCCATCTGAACTGGCGGTACATGTTCTGGGTGAACGTGCCGTTCTGCGCGGCCGGGCTGTTCCTCGCGGTGCGGGGTCTGACGGACGACACCCCTGCCAGCCCCGCCGGCCCGGTCCGTCCGCGGCTCGACGTCCCCGGCCTGCTGCTGCTCGCGCCGGGCACCGCCGTCGTCCTGCTCGGCCTGGCCAACGCCGGCAGCTCCGCCGGGTTCTCGCACGCGGACGTCGTCGTCCCGCTGGTCCTCGGCGTCGTGCTGCTCGCCGCCTTCACCGTCTACGCGCTGCGCCGCAGCCGTCCGCTGGTCGAACTCCGCCTGCTGGCCAAACGATCGGTGGCCTCGTCCACGACGGTGCTGTTCTTCTCAGGCTTCTCGCTCTACGGCGCCATGCTGCTGATGCCGCTGTACTACCAGGACATCCGCGGCGCCACGGCCCTGAGCGCGGGCCTCATGATCGTCCCGCAGGGCCTGGGCACGCTGCTGTCCCGGGTCGCCGTCGGCGGCACCATCGACCGCTTCGGACCCCGCGTCATCGCCCTGTCCGGCTTCGCCGTCGTCGCGGTGGCCACCATCCCGTTCGCGCGATCCGGCCCGCACACCGACGAGTGGCAGCTGGCCGCCTGGATGGTGCTGCGCGGCTTCGGCCTCGGGGCCGTCACCATGCCGGTGATGGTCGCGGGCTACATCGGCCTGGAGAAGCACGAGATCCCCCACTCCAGCGTCCTGACGAGGACCGCGCAGCAGGTCGGCGGCTCATTCGGCACCGCGGTTCTGGCCGTGATCCTCCAGAACGGCCTGGCCGACCGGACCGCCGAACCCTCGGCCGCGTTCCGGACGGCGTTCTGGTGGTCGGTCGGCTTCTCGGCGGTGGCGGTGCTGCTCTCGCTGTGGCTGCCCGGCGCTCAGAAGCCTGCGAAGCCTGCGAAGCCTGCGAAGCCGGCGGATCCGGTCAGCCGGTAGGGTGCCCGCGGTAGGAGCCGAACGACCAGCGGTTGCCCTCCGGGTCGCGGGCCTGGAAGTCCCGGGAGCCGTAGTCGGTGTCGAAGGGCTCCTTGACGATCTCGGCCCCGGCGGCCCGGGCCCGCGCGCAGACGCCGTCGGCGTCGTCGGTGACGACGTAGGCGCCGAACGACCCGGGCTCGATCGCCCACGCGTCGTCCCGCACACTGCCGAGCATGACGCCGCCGCCCTCGGGCCAGGCCAGCTCGGCGTGGTTCACGACCTTGCCCTCGGCGTAGACCACGGTCTCCACGAAGCCGAACGCCTCGGTGAGGAAACCGATCAGCGCGTGGGCATCGCGGGCCCGCAGCGTGGGCCAGACCTGCGGGGGCGGGGTGGTGTCGGCGGCGCTGGTGGTGTCGGCAGCGGCGGTCGGGTCCGCGGTCGTCGGCGCGGCGCTGGTGTCGGTGTTGGTTTCGGTATTGGTGTCGGTCATCGGGATCGGCCTCCTCGGAATCGGGATCTGATCCCACCCTCACCCGCCGGCGTGCCGCTGGGCTTGGATGTTTCGGAACTCCTCGGCCACCCAGGCGACCGGCGCGCACCCGGCCAGCGCCCGGAACTCCCGGTCCAGATGCGCCTGGTCGAAGTAGCCGTGCTCGACCGCGAGGTCGGCCAGGCCCAGCCCCCGCGACGGCGCTAAGTACCCCGCCTCCCGCACCCGCGCCGCCAGCGTCCGCCGCGCCCGATCGAACCGCACCACCCGCGCCGCCGCTTTCGGCGTCAGTCCGATCTCCCGCCCGAACCGCCCCGCCAGATGCCGCGTGCTCCACCCCACCTCGGCGGCCAGCGCTGGCACCTGGACCGCGCCGCCGGAGGCCACCAGCATCCGCCACGCCCGCGTCACCTCCGGCGACACCGGCCGTCGCGCGTCGACCGCGGCCCGCCGCCGCATCAGCCAAGCGTCCACCGCCGCGAACCGGGCCGGCCAGTCCGGAGCCTCTCGCAGTCGCTCCCGCACCTCTAGCACGTCCCGCCCCAGCGCCTCGTCGGCGAACACATCGATCCCGGCCACCGCCCCGGCCGGCATTCCCAACAGCTCCCGCGCCGCCAGCGGGCTCATCATGATCTGCACTCCCGACTGCCGACCCTCGTGCACGATCAGCGCCGGCGACGTGTGCAGGCCGCCGAGCAGCGTGTCGAAATCGCCCGGCGCCTGGCCCGGATCCGGGTGCGCGGCGATGCTCAACGGCTCGTCGATGGTGAGGATCAGTGTCAGATAGGGGGAGGGCAGCCCGCGGTGCTGGGCCGGCGCGATCCCCGCCTGCCGATACCCGGAGTAGAAGGCGACGTCCCGGCTCAGCGCGGCATGCGGCGTGCCGCGCGCGGACTCGTCGATGAGGGCCACGCCTTCATTCTCGGCGAACCGCGGCCGCCTCGCCGCCGGAGTCCGAGCGCCGGGGCCGGACGTCGAGCGACGGCCGCCGGTTCAGCTCCTCGGCGTCCGTTCCCGTCGTGGCGCGCAGCGCCTGGTCGATCAGCGCCACCTCCGCCGGATCCAGCACGTCCTCGATCGCGGCGAACCCGCGCGGCGCCCGGTCGGCGACCAGGTCGAGCACCGGATCCATCGGGAAAGCGCGGTTCGCCAGCACGATCGCTGACGTCGGCGGACGCCGCACCGCCTCGTAGGCCGCGAGTCCCGCGGCGGGATCCTCGGCGCGGTCCTTGGCACGCGCCAGCTCGTACGCCAGGTGGCGCGCGTCGAGAACGGCCTGCGACCCGCCGTTGGAGCCGATCGGATACATCGGGTGCGCCGCGTCGCCGAGCAGCGTGACGCGGCCTCGGCCCCAGAACGGCAGCGGATCCCGGTCGGTCATCGGGTATTCGAGGATCTTCGGACTGGCCGCCATGAGCGCGCACACGTCGACCCCGGCCAGGCTCCAGCCCTCGAAGTGCGGGGCGACGTCCTCCAGCCGGCCGCCTCGGTTCCAGTCCGGCGCCTGGGCGACGGCGTCGGCGACGCGGACCTCGGCGACCCAGTTGATCAGGGCCCTGCCGCTTCCGGCCCGGGGCGCCGAGACCGGATAGACGACGAACTTGGCCTTGCTGTTGCTGCCGGCCCACATCATCGACCGGCCGGTCAGGAAGGGCTCCGCCTCGGTGCAGCCGCGCCACATCGTGACGCCGCTCCAGCGGGGCGGGCCCTCGTCCGGGTGGAACTGCGCCCGGACCGCCGAGTTGAGCCCGTCCGCGCCGATGACGATGTCCGACGCGATCGTCTCGACGTCGCCGGTCCGGCGGTCGACGACCTGGCTGCGGACCGGGCCAAGGACTTCGTCCTCCACCGCCCCGACGAACGAGCACCCGGTCCGGACGCTGTCCGCCCCGAGCCGCTCGCGCACCGCCGCCAGCAGCAGCGCCTGAAGCTCGCCCCGGTGCACCGAGTACTGCGGCCAGTCGTAGCCCGCCCCCAGCCCGCGCTCCCCGCGCCAGATCCGGTTGCCGAACACGTCCATGACGACCACCTCGGCCGTCGGCACCGCGATCCGCGCCAACTCCGGCCCCAGGCCCAGCTCGATCAGCTCCCGCGTCGCGTGCGGCAGCAGGTTGATCCCCACCCCCAGCGGCAGCAGCTCGGCCGCCGCGTCGATGACCTGGATCTCCCGCGCCAGTCCCGCCGCGTCCAGGCTCAGGGCCGCCGTGAGCCCCCCGATACCGGCGCCGACAATCAGTACCTTCACAATGACCCCCGCGACCCCCGCATCAGTACCCTGCCTTCCCTATTGTGCACCGGCCCGCGCGGCGGCCGGCCCGGAGGCCGACCCAAAGGCCGACACCATGGAAAGCTCGTCGCAGGCCGACGAAGGGAGCCGTTGATGCGCACGATCGGGTTGCTGGGCGGGATGAGCTGGGAATCGACCGTCTTCTACTACCAGGGCCTCAACCGGGGCGTGCGGGACCGCCTCGGCGGCCTGCACTCCGCGCCGCTGCTGCTGGCGTCCGTCGACTTCGCGGACGTCGAGCGCATGCAGGCCGAGGGACGCTGGGACGACGCCGGCCGCCACCTCGCCGACTGGGCCCGGCGTCTGGAGGCCGGCGGCGCCGAAGCGCTGGTGCTGTGCACGAACACCATGCACCGCGTCATCGACGCCGTCGCCGCCGCGATCGGCATCCCGGTGCTGCACATCGCCGACGGGACCGCCGACGCCCTGCTCGCCGACGGCGTCCGGACGGTAGGGCTGCTCGGTACCCGTTATACGATGGAGCAGGAGTTCTACTCCTCGGTGCTGCGGCGACGCGGCCTGGAGGTCCTGATCCCCGAGGAGCCGGGCCGGACCGCCGTGCATGACATCATCTACGACGAGCTGTGCCTCGGCGTGGTCCGCGAGGAGTCCCGCAAGGCGTACCAGGCCGTCGTCGAAGGACTGCGGGAAGCCGGGGCGCAGGCCGTCATCCTGGGCTGCACCGAGATCGGCATGCTGCTCGACGCCGGCAACTGTCCGCTACCGGTCTACGACACCACGCTACTGCACGTCGAGGCGGCACTGGACTGGGCCCTGAACCCCGAGTGAGCTGCGTCTCAGCCGGGCTCCGCCGACTTTGCGAAACGAACTCGTTCCGATACGATTTAGTTTCGAAACGGGTTCGTTCAGTATCAGACCGGTCGGCGGCCGGCGGTCGGCCGAGGACGGGAAGGGGTGAGCACCGATGATCCAGACGAGTCAGACCGACGAGTCCGTCCACGCCCCCGGGCGCAAGCGCGACGCCTCCCGCGACGCGGCACTGTGCCAGGCCGCGCTCGAAGTGCTCGCCGAGGTCGGCTACGACCGCATGACCGTCGACGCCGTGGCGGCGCGCGCCGGAGCGGGCAAGGCCACGCTCTACCGCCGCTGGGCCGACAAGGCCGAGCTGGTCGTCGACGCCATCGGCCGGATGAAGGCCCGTCCGGTGCTGCCGGACACCGGCACGCTGCGCGGCGACCTGATCGCGCTGGCCTGCCACGTCCACGACGCGGACGACACCTTCCGCACCGACGTCCAGGCCGGCCTGGTCTCCGGACTGGTCCGCGACGCCAAGCTCCGCGCGGTGTTCGCCGAGCAGTTCGTCGCCCCGCGCAAGGCCGTGTTCCGCACCCTGTTCGACCGCGCGGTCGGCCGCGGGGAGATCGCGCCGGTGCCGAACTTCGTCCTGTTGTCGGACATCGTCCCGTCCATGATCTTCCACCAGCTGATCCTCACCGGCCGACCACCGGACGCCGCGTTCGTCATCACGGTGATCGACCAGATCGTGCTGCCGCTCGTCGGCGCGCCGGTCCCGGACCCGCTCCGCGAGCTCTCCTGAACCAGCCCAGCATTCCGAACCACCCCGAGCACTCCCTGAACCACCCCCGCAGTTCCGAACCACCCCCGAGCACTCCTGAACCACCCTCCCAGCACCAGACAAGGACCCCTCCCGTCATGACCGAGTCGATAACCCCTGCCCTCGACCCGAGGCGGTGGCGGGCCCTGGCCTTCATCGCCCTGGCCCAGCTGATGGTCGTCCTCGACGGCACCATCGTGAACATCGCCCTCCCCTCGGCGCAGGCCGACCTGGGCATCTCCGACGCCAACCGGCAGTGGGTGGTCACCGCCTACGCGCTGTCCTTCGGCGGACTGCTGCTGTTCGGCGGCCGCATCGCCGACCGCTGGGGCCGGCGCCCGGCCTTCATCACCGGCCTGATCGGCTTCGCCGCGGCCTCCGCGCTCGGCGGCGCCGCCGTCAACACCGGCATGCTGCTGGCGGCCCGCGCCCTCCAGGGCGCCTTCGGCGCGCTGCTCGCCCCGGCCGCGCTGTCGCTGCTGACCGTCATGTTCACCCAGCCCAAGGAGCGCGCCAAGGCCTTCGGCATCTACGGTGCGATCTCCGGCGGCGGCGCCGCCATCGGCCTGCTGCTCGGCGGCCTGCTCACCGAGTACGCGAACTGGCGCTGGACGCTCTACGTCAACGTCATCATCGCGGTGATCGCCGTCCTCGGCGCGGTCTTCGAGATCAAGGAGCCCGCGGGCAGCCGCAACCACAACCGCCTGGACATCCCCGGCATCGTGCTGGCCGGCGCCGGCCTGGCCTCCCTGGTCTACGGCTTCAACAAGGCCGAGACCGACGGCTGGGGCTCGGCGACCACCCTCGGCTTCATCGTCGCCTCGCTGGTCCTGCTGGCCGCCTTCGTCGTCGTCCAGTCCCGGACCGCCGCCCCGCTGCTGCCGCTGCGCGTGGTCCTGGACCGCAACCGCGGCGGCGCGTACCTGACCATCGGCATCGCCGTGGTCGGCATGTTCGGCGCCTTCCTGTTCCTGACCTACTACCTCCAGGTCGTGCTGGGCTACAGCCCGCTCAAGAGCGGCCTGGCGTTCCTGCCGATGGTCGTCGGCATGATGGCCGGCGCCACCCAGGTCGCCGTCCGGCTGCTGCCCAAGGTCCCGACCAAGCTGCTGATGGTCCCCGGCGCCCTGATCGCCGCCTCGGCGATGCTGATCCTGACCCAGATCACGGTCGGCGGCTCCTACTTCACCCACGTCCTGCCGGCGCTGCTGCTGCTCGGCTTCGGCATGGGCCTGGTGTTCATGCCGGCCATGAACCTGGCCACCCACGGCGTGCGCCCGCAGGACGCCGGCGTCGCCTCGGCCATGGTCAGCACCTCCCAGCAGGTCGGCGGCGCCATCGGCACCTCGCTGCTGAGCACCATCGCCAACAGCGCGACCAGCAACTACGCCAAGGGCCACGCCGCGGGCGTCCACTCCGCGGCCGACCGCACCGCGCTGGGCCTGTCGGCCATGGTCCACGGCTTCTCGGTCGCCTACTGGATCGCCGGGGGCCTGCTGGCCCTGGCCGCCCTGGCCGCCGGGGTCCTGATCAACGCCAAGCCGCAGCGTGGCGGGCACGGCGAGGGCGAGAACATCACCGGCGGGGTCGAGGACGCGGTCCCGGTGCTCGCGCACTGACCGACCGTTTCCGGCCGACGGACCTGCCAAGGCCCGGAGCCAGTAAAAAGGCTGACCGCCCGGCCGCGACAATCCCCTTGTCGCGCCCGGGCGGTTCGCTTGTTCCGGTTATAACGTCCTTGGGAGACGGCTACGCGTCTATCCGGCTACAACTCAGCCGCCGATACGGAACTTTTGCGCGGCGGTGCCGTTGCAGTCGTAGATCTCCAGCTGGTCCCCGGCCTTCTCGGCGTTGTTCGGATCGTCCAGACAGCGCCCTGACTGCGGGTTGAGCAGCGACCCGTCGGACCGGCTGGTCCAGGCCTGCGACCCGGTGCCGTTGCAGTCGTACAGCTGGATCGCCGTGCCGTTCGCGGTCGCGCCGGAGCGCACGTCCAGGCACTTGCCGAACACCCGGATCGTGCCGTCGCCCGGCGTGGACCAGCGCTGGGCGTCGGTCTGGTTGCACGACCACAGCTGCACGCCGGTCGCCGAGGCCGGATCGGCGTTCGCCACGTCCGCGCACAGACCGCCGGGGCCGGTGAGCGGGCCCGGCGGCAGCTTCCAGACCTGCGCCGCCCCGGCGCCGCAGTCCTGGAGCTGGAGCTGTACCGCGCCGGGCGTGGTGTTGCCGCCGGGGACGGTCAGGCACCGTCCCGACTGCGGATTCACCAACTGGCCGTTGGCCTGCGCCACCCAGGCCTGCGACCCGGTGCCGTTGCAGTCCCAGAGCTGGACGAGCGTGCCGTTCGCGGTGCCGGCGTTGGCGGCGTCCGCGCACTTGCCGAGCACCTGGACCGTGTTGGCAGCGGTGTAAGTGGCCTGCTGCGCGGTGCTGTGGTTGCAGGTGTACAGCTGCAACGCCGTGCCGTTGGCTGTTCCACTGCCTCGCACGTCCAGACACAGGCCGCCGTCGCCCAGGACCTCGCCACCGGTCGGATTGGCGGTCGCGCTGCCGCTCAACCGGATTGTGTGCTGCGCGCTGACCGACAACGCGCCGGTGACCACCGTCGTGACGCGCTCGTTCGGGTTGTAGCTCCACGCGGTCTCGGGCACCTGCACGCCGTCGACCAGAACAGCGGTCGGCGCGGTGGCGTTCGACAGGCGGAGCGTGTACGAACGCTGCGTCGCCGCACCGCTGAACGTTCCGGTGTCCGGGCCGACGGTCACCGTGCGCGCGGCGTCGCTCCAGGCGATCGGCGTGCTGGTCGACTGGCCGGTCTTGTAGCCGTTGCCCTCGCCGGCATCCTGGTAGAGCGAGAACGAACCGTCCGCGCCGGCCGCGACCGAAAGCGTGACCTGCGTGAGCGGCGACTGCGCGGCGTCGCCCACGAAGTCCGTGCGCGTCGGCATGATCCCGCCGCTCTTGATCAGCACCGGCATCGCGGACAGCGGATCGGTGATGGTGACGGTGCTCGGGCCGGTGTAGCTGGTGCCCGTGAAGTAGTCGGTCCAGGTGCCCGGCGGGATCCACGCCGAGACCGAGCCGTTGCCGTTGGCGTCGCTGGGGGACGTGATCGGGGCGACGAGCACGTTGTCGCCGTAGAGATACTCCTGCTTCGACGTGTAGGCCTCATTGTTGGCCGGATAGTCCAGATACAGGGGCCTGATGATCGGGACGCCGGTGGCGCTCGCCTGCGCGGCCAGCGTGTACGTGTACGGCACCAGCGCCTCGCGCAGGCGCAGGAACCGCTCGGCGCTCGCGTCCGCCGCCGCGCCGTAGTTCCAGGGCAGGCGGTCGCCGTGGTCGGAGTGCAGGCGCAGGACCGGCTGGAAAGCGCCCAGCTGCACCCAGCGTGCGTACATGTCGTCGGCGAGGTGGTTGCCGTGGAAGCTGCCGATGTCGTGGCTGACGTTGGAGATGCCCGCCGCGGCCTCGTCGCCGTCGAACTGCGCCTCCAGCGCCATCATCGCCCAGGTGGCCTCGGTGTCGCCGGTGAACTGCATGGTGTTGCGGCGCTCGGACCAGGGGCCCAGGGCGTAGTTCCCGTCGTCGCCGGCCTGGGCCGAGGAGCCGATGCGGCCGAAGGAGAAGCCGCGCAGGCCGCGGGCCGTGCCGTCCTGGGCGTAGGCCTGGTTGATGAAGTTGCCCGGGGCGACGTGCGGGTCACTGGCCGTGGAGTTGCCGCATCCGCAGTAGTCCAGCCACCATTCGCGGACGCCCTGCTGCTCGAAGGGCTTGTGGAGGTTGAAGTAGGCGGCGAGCTGGTTCGGGTTGGACCAGTCGAACTCGTAGTCGCCGGAGCGGGTGGGGTCGGGGGCGAGACCGCCGGCGGTCGTGTTGGCGGCGGGGAACTGCGGGTCCGAGCCCGAGATGCCGACGTGGATGTTGAGGGAGGTCTGGAGGCCCTGCTGTTTCGTCCAGGCCAGGAAGGCGTTCGGATCGGGGAACAGGGAACTGTTCCAGTTCCAGCCGTTCCACTGGTTCGGCGCTTTCCAGTCGGTGTCGATGACCAGCCAGTCGAGCGGGGTGAAGGTGCTGCGGAAGGTCGGTAGGAGAGTGTTCTCGTAGTCCGCGGTGGAGTAGGCGTAGTAGCGGGAGTACCAGACGCCGTACGCGGATTGGGGGAGGAGGTTCGTGGCACCGGTCAGGGCATTGAGATCCGAGAGGCCCTGTTTGTAGTTCGTTCCGTAGCCGAAGAGGTAGCCGTCTTCGTACGGCTGACCGCTGTGGCCGGGACGGTCGGTCACGGTGTTGTTCGCGTTCAGGAGCGCCGAACGGGAATCGTCGAGGAGATACCAGCCGTCGCGGTCCAGGATCCCGGGGCGCTCGGTCGCGGTGGCGGGGTTCTGGTTGTCCAGCGAGCTGGCCCAGCCGCCCAGGGTGTCGGTGGGGCCGGCGCCGTAGGCAGTGGTCAGCAGCGCGGCGGGGGCGCCGGGGGCTGGGTAGGCGGCCCCGGAAGAGGTCACGGCGAGGCTGTCGAGGTTGACGTTTCCGCTGTCGGAGGCGTTCTGGACGACGCCGACGGTGTTGACGCCCGCGGCGAGGGTCACCGGGACGGAGACCGAGGACCACGTGTCCCAGGAGCCGGTGACGGGGAGCGACAGCGTCGGGCCGGGTGCACCGTTGACGGTCGTCGACAGGGTGCGGGTGACGTTCTTGCCGTCGCCACCGGTCGCGTTGGCATAGCGGACGCTGAGTTGGTACGTGCCGCTCGCGGGCACCGATGAGACATCCTGCTGGACCGCGCTGTGGACCTGCCCGAAGCCGGCGACGAACCCGGAACCGGTGTGGTTGGCATGGTCGTAGGCCGTCATCGCGCCCCAGCTGAGCAGGCCGTTCTCCGCCTCGCACGCGGTGGCGAAGGGACAGTGGGACGGGAAGGACGGCGCCGCGGTCACACCCGTGCCCGACACCGTGACCGACGTGTTCGCCGCGGTGAACGGTCCGCTGTTCTCCTGCCAGCGCAAAGTCACCGACCCGGTGTCGATGACCCGATACGCGACCCCGCCGACGGTGCTCACCGAGGACGTGAAGGACACGGCCGGAAAGGAACGGTTCACCGCGTTGAACGTCGCAGCGTCCTGAAACTTGCCGTCGCCGGCATACTCCATGCGGACCAACGTGGGCGTGAGCACTTCGAACCTTGCGTTGCCGTCGACGACGGGGCCGGTGACGGTGGGGGCGGCGGCGGTGAGGGCGGGGGCGGCGGCGGTCGCGTCGCCGGGGGCGTAGAGCGCCGAGGTCGTCAGGGCGAGCAGTGCGGCGGCAGCGGCCAGACGCACCGAGCGTCCACGACCGCGCGTTCTGCCTCTGCCGGGAGCGCGCGGATCCATCCCATCCATTCCTGATTCAGCTCCATCCAGGTGGGTCTGTAATCAATGCAACGTTGGAAAATTCGGCCGCGTGGAAGCGTTTCCGGTGAGGTCGGGCGGCTCGAAGAACGTTGTAATAGGCATTTAACAGACCGTCAGCCAATGAGCAAGGTCTCGAAATCAGGATTCTGTGACAGGGGGTGAGGTGCAGGTCTGGAATCACCTCTTGCGGACCTGGCGCGCCGCTCTCTCAAAATACTTACAAACAGGTACAAATTGCGCATGGAAATCTTTGTCACGACGGTCGCCGGCGCGACCATGACCCTGGACGTGGAGAACGCCGACCTGATCGAGTCCATCAAGGATCAGATCAACGTCAAGATCGGAGTGCCCGTCGACAGCCAGGTTCTCGTCTACAACGGCACGGTGCTGGAGAACGGCAGGACGCTGCAGGACTACAACATCCAACGGGGAGCGACGCTCAACCTGTTCGTGCAGGCCACGGTCACCAACGTCCGGGCCGACAAGGTGGAGCCCACGGCGCTGCACCTGAGCTGGACTCTCGCCACCGGCGACATTCCGCCGGGCTACGTCGTCTTCCAGTCGACCACCGGGCAGGCGCCGTGGACGGTGCTGCCGCCGGTGACCGGCACCGCCATCGACGTGTCCGGCCTGACGCCGGCGACGACCTACTGGTTCGCGGTCTCTGCCCGATACAGCGGCGACATCACCGTGCTGTCGGCACCTCCGCCGGCCATCAGCGTTACCACTGCGGCCGTCGAGACTCCCACCACGCCACCACCGGCGACGTCTACTATGCCGCCGCCGATTACCTCTACGCTGCCGCCCGCCGCCTCCACCACCACACCCGCAGCGATCCCCGTCCCCATCGTGCCGAAGACTGTCGGCCAATCCAGACACGTAACCGCCGGGGAATCACTACCGCTGACCGGCGCAAGCGCCGCACCCCCACTGCTGACCGGAACTCTCCTCCTGGCCATCGGCATGGCGCTCGTCGCCGCCGCGCGTCGACGCTGGACCAAGGTTTCCCGCCATCATCTAGGGTGAAGCCGTGACCAGTGAGATGCCGACCTTCGCGCTCAGCTACGCCACGGCCTTCTACGGCACCGATCCGGACCGGCTGGTGACGGCGGCGCGGCTGGCCGAGGAGTGCGGGTTCGAGGCGCTGTATGTGCCTGAGCATGTCGCGCTCTACCCCGGTGCCAAGATCGGGGAGTGGGAGGTGCCGGCGGATCTCGAATTCCTCGATCCGCTGGATGTGCTGACCTTCGTCGCGGCCCACACCGAGCGGTTGCTGCTGGGTACGGCGGTGCTGCTGCTTCCGTATCACAACCCTGTCACGCTGGCGAAGCGGCTGGCGACGATCGACGTGCTGTCGCGGGGCCGGATGCGGTTGCTCGGCATCGGGGTCGGCGGGCTGCCCGGCGAGGCGGCGGCGGTCGGGGTCGACTTCCGGACGCGGGGTCGGCGCGCTGATGAGGCGATCGAGGTCATGCGGCGGTTGTGGGCGGACGAGGCGTCCGGGGCGACGTTCGAGGGCGAGTTCTTCCACCTCGACCGTGTCTTCAGCTATCCGAAGCCGTTGGCCGGCGCCGGCCTGCCGATCCACGTGGGCGGGTCGAGCGAGGCGGCGGCGCGGCGCGCGGGTCGGGTCGGCGACGGGTGGTTCCCGGGCGGGGCCTTGAACGACGCCGAGCGACAGACGTTGTGGGATCTGGTCCGGGCCACGGCCGAGAAGGCCGGGCGCGATCCCGACAGCATTGCCTACATGCGGACGGGATCGCTGGAGATGTCCACGGAGTACGCCGAGAGATTGGCGGCTCAGGGCGTGACGCGCGTGGTCGTGGGGGCGCCCGCAGGTGAGGCGGACGAGCAGCGCGCGCAGTTGGTGGAGTTCGCGGAGCGGTTCGGGCTGGGGGACCGGTGAGGTTCCTACCAGGGCACGACTCCGGAATCATCAAAGAACTGACCGGTCGGGCCGCCGTCGGGCAGGGTCGCGAGCTTGATCGCGATCGCCGCGCCCTGTTCCGGGGTGCGGAAGCCGCGGAACCCGTTGAGGTCGGTCGCGACGTAGCCCGGGCAGCCGACGTTGATCAGGATGTTCGTGCCGCTCAGCTCTCGGACATATTGCAGCGTCACGGCGTTCAGGAACGTCTTCGACGGTGCGTACGCCACGGCCACCGGGCCGGCCGTCTCGTCGGCGGCGGGCCCCGACTGTCGGGCGAGCGACCCGACGCTGCTGGACATGTTCACGATCCGCGGCGAGGCTGAACGGCGCAGCAGCGGCAGCATCGCGTTGGTGACGCGGATGACGCCGATCACGTTGGTCTCCACCACCGTCCGGACGGTGGCGGGGTCGATGCGCGAAGGCAGCTGCGGCATGTCGCCGGCGATCGCGGCGTTGTTGACGAGCACGTCGAGGCGCCCGGCCTGCTCCTCGATCAGCCGCGCGGCGGTGGTCGCGCTTGCGTCGTCGGTCACGTCCAGCGGGACGCCGAAGGCGTCGACCCCGTCCGCGCGCAGTCGCTCCACCGCGCTCTCGCGGCGCTTCTCGTCGCGAGCACCGACGCCGACCCGCCATCCCAGGGCGCCCAGGCCCGCGGCGATCTCGTAGCCGATTCCCTTGTTCGCGCCGGTGACCAGCGCGGTCGTTCGTTCGTTCATGAGGACCATGCTGCCCTCGGACTCCGGCGCGGGTCCAAGACCGATTGGGTGGGCAACGATACCGTCAGGGTATGGATTCGGAGTACTGTGGCCGGATGGAGACCCGGGAACTGCGCTACTTCGTCGCCGTCGCTGAAGAGTTGCACTTCGGCCGCGCCGCGCAGCGGCTCGGAATCGCGCAGCCGCCGCTGTCCCGGGCGATCCAGCAGCTGGAACGCCGACTCGGGGCCGTGCTGCTGGACCGGACCAGCCGCACCGTCGCGCTGACCGAGGCCGGCGCGGTGCTGCTGACCGAGGGCCGGGCGGCTCTCGACGCGGTCGACGCCGCCGAGCGCCGGACCCGGCGCGCCGCCCTCTCCGCGACCGGCCGGACCGGCGGCCCGGGCCATCCCGGCCTGGTCCTGGCCACCAAGGCCAGCGCGTCCAACGAGCTGCTCGCCAAACTGCTCGACGCCTACGCCGCCGAACCCGTCGCGGTCCCCGTCGAAGTCATCCTGTGCGGCCCGGCCGAACAGGAGCGCCTGTTGCGCGACGGCCGCGCCGACGTGGCGCTGCTGCACCGGCCGTTCGACTCGACGGCCAGGCTCCACACCGAGGAGCTCAGTACCGAGGGCCAAGTCGTGGTCCTGCCGGCCGGGCATCCGCTCACCGCGCGGGCCCACGTCCACATGGCCGACATCGCCGACCTGCCGGGCCTGCCCCTGCCGCGCTGGCCCAAGCCCGACGGCACCTACCCGCCCGGCCCCGGCCCCCAGGTCCGCGACCACGGGCAGCTGATGCAGCTCGTCGCGCTCGGCCGGGCCTGCGCGGTCTCCCCGGAGTCCTGCCGGTCCCGGCTCCCCGACGACCTCGCCGCCGTCCCCGTGCTGGACGCGCCGAAGGTCACCACCGTGATCGCCTGGCCGCCGCACAGCCGGTCCAGGGCCGTCGCCGACCTGGTCCGGACCGCGGCCCGCCTGTGATCAGAACGGCCTGCGCAGGTCGTGACGATCGAGAGCATCGGTATAGCGCAGCAGGATCGCGTCCAGGTCCGCGAGGAGGAACTCCGCCAGCTCCAGCGCCTCGGCCGCGCCCTCGGCCCGGCACGCGTCCCGGATGCCGGCGACGTCGGACCGGATGACCGACAGGCTGTCGCCTTGGACGAGCACGCCCGGGAAGCTGCGACCGGGCATGCGGACGACGGCGTTGTTGCTGCCGTCGGTGAACAGCTCGACCTCGACTCGTTCCATGGACCGCATTGCATCACCTTTGGCGATCGCCGGCCACGGAGTTGAGGTTCGCAGCCATCACCTTCAGATAACAGGCCCCACGCTTCCCACAGCCTAGAATCATCACCCATGCCCACCCTTATCCGCCGCGCGGACCTCGACCACGAAGCCAACGAGATCGCCGACCTCCTCGTGGACTACATGACCACCGCGCTCCAGCAGCTCCAGGACATCTTCGGCATCACCGATTCGCCGACCGACGTCGCGAGCCTCCGTGATTCGGTGCGGGAGTATCGCGATCCGTCCAAAGCGCTGTTCGTCGTCCAGCACGACGACCGCTTGGTGGGTCTGGCCGGGCTGCGGACCTTGGAGCCTGGCGTCGTCGAGGTGAAGCGGATGTATGTGGATCCGGGGCATCGCGGCCATCGCTTCGGTGCGGGGCTTCTGGAGGTCCTGCTCGAAGAGGCGCCGGCCATGGGGGCGGCGACCGTGCGGCTCGACACGGCGCGCTTCATGGCCGACGCCCAGCGGCTGTACCGCTCGCGCGGGTTCGAGGAGCGGGATCCCTATCCGGGGACGGAGATCCCGCCGCACCTCCAGAAGTACTGGATCTTCTTCGAGAAGCAGCTCTCAGGACTCCCTCTTACTTCCAGGTGTCGTTGAACGTCACCGACCCGGAAGCTCCCGTGGAAGCAGTCCGGTTGCCACCGCTCTCCCACTCGATCGTGCCGTTGGGGTCCTTCTTGATGTACTTGTACTCGAACGACGTGTTCGGGGGCAGCGTCACCGTCGCCGCCCACACCGGGTACGCCGCCGACGAAAGCGCGATCGCGCTCCCCGTGTTCCAGCTGCCGAGGGCCGGTATCGAACCGACGACGTAGACGTTCTGGCCGTACCACGTAGTCACCGTCGCGTCGAAGGTGGCGCTGACGTTGGACGTCGCTCCGTGCCACGTGTCGTTCAACGTCCCGGCGGCGCTCCCGGTGCTGGCGCTGTGGTTGGGATCGAGCTCCCAGGTGACGTTCCCGCTGCTGTCCTTGGTGATGTACTTGTACTGGAACGCCGTGCCGGCCGGCAGGTTCACCGTTCCCGACCAGACGCTGCCCGCGTGCGTCAGCGCGATGGCCGAGCCGGTGTTCCACGACCCGAGCGCCGTCAGCGAACCGACCAGGTAGACCGGCGCCCCGGCCGGGGCCCCGCTGACCGAGAAGGTCTCGGCGACCTGCCCGCTCGGCGGCGTGGAAGGCGTGGTCGAAGGGCTCGTGGACGGAGTCGTCGACGGAGTGGTCGACGGACTGGTCGACGGTGTCGTGGTCGGCGTCCCGCCGCCCGATCCGACCACCGCGTTCACGTCGATGGCGACGGCGTCCTTCGCGGCGGTGCTCACCGTGGCGTTGCCCGAGCCGTCGACCGTCACGGTCGGCCCGGTACAGGCGCCGTTCGCGAAGTCGCCGTGGATGACGTCGCAGTAGGTGCCCGCCGGCAGACCGGTCTGGTAGGTGGCGTTGACCGTCGAGTTCTCGTTGTTCACCGAGATCCACCCGACGGCCCCGCGGCTGAAGGCGATGGCGTTGTTGTTGTCGCTCCACCAGTGCGCCACCGGCTGCCCGGCCGTCGCGTTGTGGAAGCCGACCATGTTGGCCACGCCCCGCTGCCGGTCCAGGCACTCCCACACGCCGGTCCCGCAGACGGTGTCGGTGACGTAGCCGTTGCCGTCGGCCGGCGGGGACTGGTCGTTGTCGCTGTAGTCGAACCCTGAGTAGACCTGCGGCGTGCTGCCCCAGCCGTAGGCGAGCTCGAACTCGGTGGCCAGGTTGAAGGTAGTGCCGTTCTTGTAGCTCAGCGCCGAGCCGTTGCGCTCCAGGTCGTGGTTGGTCACCATCACGGCGTCCGAGCCGGAGGGCTCGAAGCCCTGGCCGAACGTGCTCAGCCCGGTGATCGACCCCAGGAAGGCGCTGCGCAGCCCGTAGGCGTAGTCGAACCCGAGCACGTTGCCGTTGCCCTCGAAGGCCGCGGGCGCGAGCTGTCCGCCGCTGCCCGGGTAGACCTCCTGCATCAGGTAGGGCCGGGCCCCGGCGGCGGTGTTGTTGACCTTGCCCAGGATCGCTGCCATGTCCGCCTGCGCGATGTGCTTGGCGGCGTCCACGCGGAACCCGTCCACGCCGTAGCCTTCGAGCTTGTTGAGGTAGCCGGCGATCTTCGACCGGACCGAGTCCTGCTCGGTGTAGAGGTCGGAGAGCGACAGCAGCTGGCATTCCTGGACCTGCGTGACGCTGTTCCAGTCCTTGATGGTGAGGTCGGAGTTCGGGCACGGCGGATCGAAGTGGAAGCTCGACGTGTCGTACCCGATCGACGGATACGAGTAGGTCGCGGGGTTGAAGGTGGCGCCGCCGTAGGAGTCGGTCGAGGTCTGGTTCGATCCGGCCGTGTGGTTGATCACCACGTCCGTGTAGACCTTGACCCCGGCGGCGTGGCACGCCGCCACCATCGCGGAGAACTGAGTCTCAGAACCCATCCGGCTGTTGAGGTCGTAGCCGGCCGGCTGGTAGACGTCCCACCACGGATGCGACCCGACCAGCCGGATCGAGTCCTCCGGCGGCGCGACCTGCACCGCGCCGTAGCCCTTGGGGCCCAGCACGTTCGAGCACTCGCGGCCCACCGACGGCCAGTTCCACTCGAACAGGTTCGCGACGACGTCGCGCGGGGCGCCGCCGGAGGCGGCGTGGGCGGCCGGCGAGCCGAGGGTCCCGGCGACGGTGACGGTGAGGGCGGCGGCGACCAGCGAGCCGGCCGCGGCCACGGCGGCGGCTCCGGCCGAGCGGGCACGCAGCCGCGTTCTGAAGGATGGACGCATGAGAGATGCCTTCCGAGGCGACGTTCAGATGGTGGGAAGGTCGCGGCCGCCGACCTGGATGTGCACCGGAAGAGTGTCGCGCGCCAGGGCATGAGTCAATGCTTTTCGCAAACTTTCTGAAACTTGCAAGAACCCTGCGATCAGCCTCCTGGTCAGGGCTTTGTCGCAGCTCCGGATCGGTTCGGTGCTGCAAGGGACGGCCGCTCTGCCAGGGCGTTGACCGCATGGAAATTTCTGCAAACTTGCAGTCACGGCTTCCGGAGCGGGCCCAGGCTTGCTAGCTTTCGGCCCCATGGCCGACGATGACTCGCTCCGCACCGGTCCGCATGTCGGGTCCGGGCCCCGCATCCGCTCGCGCGCCGTTCCCTTCGCCGGTCCGGGCGCCGGGGCCGGACCGCTGACGTGGGGACAGCAGCACATCTGGGAAGTGATGCAGGACACTGACAGTTCGCGCGCGATGGGCGCGGTCGTGCCGCTGACGGACGGCAAGGACGTCGACGAACTCGCCTCCGAGCTGGCCTTCTTCATGGCGCGGTACGAGTCGATGCGGACCAGGTTGCGGATCGCCGCCGACGGGACGCCGGTCCAGGAGGTGGCGGCGGCCGGCGAGGCCGAACTCCGGGTGGTCGAGGTGCCCGACGACGCCGATCCGGCGGCCGTGGCCGAGGCGCTGTCCGAGGATTGGCAGGCCACGAAGTTCGACTACGAGGGGGAGTGGCCGATGCGGATGGCGGCCGTCCGGCACCGGGGTGCGGCGACGCACGTCGTGGTGTGCCTTTCGCACCTCGCGGCGGACGGCGCGGGTGTCGGCGTGATGATGCGCGAGCTCGGTGAGCGGAACATGGAGACCGGCGAGGCCCGCAACGCGCAGACCGCCATCAGTCCGATCGAGCTCGCCGAGTGGCAGTCCGGTCCGGCGGGGCAGCGGGCCAGCGGTGCGTCGCTGCGCCATTGGGAGCGGGTGCTGCGCGAGGTCCCGTTGGCGCGGTTCGCGGGGCCGCCGAATGCTGATCGTCCCGAGCCGCGTTTCCGCCAGGCGACGTTCACGTCGGCCGCGCTGCGGACGGCGTCGCGGATTGTCGCGGCGGCGTTGGGGACGGCCGTGGACTCAGTGATTCTGGGCGCCTATGCCTATGTCCTGGCGGGGATCAGCGGTGTCGAACCGGTCGTGATCCAGGGCGTGGTGGACAACCGGTTCCGCCCGGGGCTGGCCGACGCTTCGCATCCCTTGTGCCAGAACGGGATCTTCGCCGTGGAGGTCGGCGACGCGTCGCTGGCCGAGGTGGTGGAGCGGACGCGGCGGGCGTCGATGCAGGCAGCGAAATACGCCTACTTCGATCCGAAGCGGCAGAAGGAGTTGCTGGCGCGGGTGGCCGGCGAGCGGGGCGGGGCGGTCGGCATCGGGTGTCTGTTCAACGCGCGCAGCCGGTCCGGTCCGCTTGATGCCGAGGCGCTTGGCGCCGAGCGGTCGGCGGCTGCCGGGGTGGCTGCGGGGGCGGCAGTGGCGCGGCTGCGCGAGGCGGCGGCCGAGCGCGTGCTGACCTGGGGGCCGCCGCTGGCCGACTTCCAGGACGTGATGATCACGTTCGACGAATTCGATGACGCCGCGGCGTTGCTCGTGGAGGCCGACACCTGGCGGGTGTCCGTTCAGCAGATGGAGGAACTGGTGCGGGGGATCGAGGAGGTCGTTATCGAGGCGGTGGCCTCAGAGCTCTGAGTTCCGCGAGGACTCAGAGAGCTGATCGCCGGTCCGCGCCGGGGCGGGTCTCGGGATCCGCCGTCCGTGTGGCCCGGAAGCCGTCGAGGCCCGCACCACCAGCTCCGGCGCGAAAACGAACTCGGTGTGCGGCGCCGATCCGCCGCCGATCTCCTCCATCAGCGCCCGCACCGCCGCCGCGCCCATGGCCGCGACCGGCTGTCGGATCGTGGTCAGTGGCGGATCGGTGTAGGCCATCAGCGAGGAGTCGTCGTAACCGACGACCGAGACGTCGGCCGGCACCGCCAGGCCGCGGGCCCGGGCCTCGGTGATGGCGCCGAGCGCCATGATGTCGGAGGCGCAGACGATGCCGGTGCAGCCCTTGTCCAGCAGCTTGGCGGCGGCGTCCCGGCCGCCCTCGAAACCGTAGAGGGAGTGGGCGACGTACTGCTGCGGGTCCGCGATCCCCAGCAGGTCCCGCAGGGCGGCCGTGAACCCCTCGATCTTCCGGATCGCCGGCACGTAGCGGGTCTGCCCGACCGCCAGGCCGATCTTCTCGTGTCCGAGGTCGGCCAGGTGGTTGACCGCGAGCCGGGCGGCCAGCGCGTCGTCGGGGGAGATGAACGGCGCGGCTATGCCGGGGGCGTAGCCGTTGATCAGGACGAAGGGCAGGCCGCGGTCGGACAGCCGGCGGTACCGCTCGTGCGAGGCGGTGGTGTCGGCGTGCCGGCCGGAGACGAAGACGATGCCGGCCACGCCGTGCTCGACGAGCAGCTCGACCAGGTCGTCCTCGGTGGCGCCGCCCGGGTACTGGGTGCACAGCACCGGGGTGTGGCCGTGGCGGTTGAGGGTGCGCTCCACCGCCTGCGCGATCGCCGGGAAGATGGGGTTGTCCAGCTCGGGAATGACCAGCCCGATCAGGGTCGCGGTGCGCTGGCGCAGCCGCTGCGGCCGGGCGTACCCCATGGCGTCCAGGGCGGTCAGCACTGCCTGGCGGGTCCCGGCCGCGACCCCGGCCTTGCCGTTGAGCACGCGGCTCACCGTGGCCTCCGACACCTTGGCCCGGGCGGCGATGTCCGCCAGTCGGAGGGGCGGGGCGGCGGGCGCCGGGGTGTCGTCAGTCATGGGGAGCATTCTTCCGTCTCCCGCGGCTTTTCGTGATCGCTATTGTGATCGTTATCGCGATCGCTATGGTGAACGCGGCGGCTGGACGGTCGGGAGGCGGCTGAGGAAGCCGCGGATCTCGGCGGCGAGGCGGACCGGCTGATCGAGCGGGATGAGCGTGAAGGAGTCCGCGATCTCGACCAGTCGGGCGTCCGGCAGCAACTCGGCGAGGCGGCGACCGTGCTCCGGCGGCATGACGCGGTCGTCGGCGGCCCAGACGACGAGGGCCGGGCGGTCGAACTTCGGCAGGTGTTCGGCGGCCTCGGCGAGGACGTTGCGGTTGGCCGAGGCGGCGCGGAGCAGCCGGACGGTGTCCCGGCGGATTTCCTTTTGTCGCCATATGGGACGCATCGACCGTTTGACGACGGCGTCGCCGCGTTTGGTCAGCCAGCCGAAGGCGATCGGCAGGCGGCGGACGGACTTCAGCCGCATTTGCTGCATGAACAGGCCGAACAGGGACGGCGACAGCTTGCCGGTGAGGAACAGCGTCCGACCGGTCAGGCCGGGTGGGAAGTTGTCGAAGGCGTCGCAGGAGGTGAGGACGACGTGGCTGATCCAGTCGGTGGAGGCGCCGTCGGCGGCCATGAGGAGCTGGAGGAGCGCGCCGCCGGTGTCGTTGCCTATGAGGGTGACGTGGTCGAGGTCGAGAGCGACCAAGAACTCTGCGACGAGTGCCGCAATGCCCTGCGGTGAGAGGTCGGCCTCCGGGCGAATGGGCTTCCGGTGGGAGCCGAGCGGCAGGACCGGGACCACGCAGCGGTGGTCGGCGGCCAGTTCGTCGACGACGTCGGACCACAGCGTCTCGTCGGTCAGCAGGCCGTGGAGGAAGACGAGGGTCGGGCCGGTGCCGCGGTCGAGGTATTCGACGACGCCTGCCGAGAGTTCGACCTCTGCTGAGGGTTCGACCTCTGCTGGGGGTTCGGCCTCGTTCATCGCGCGGCCGTGGCGAGGGCCAGATGGCGGTCGAGGAAGTCGAGCTGAGCGGCGACGGCCTGCTCGTGGACTGCCAGGAACGGGGCGTAGTGCCCGCCGGGCAGGTGGACCAGCTCGGCGTTGGGGACGCGGCTCGCGGCGGCGACGGCCGACGGCGGGTGCGCGGTCTGGTCGTCGTCGCAGACCATGACGAGCAGCGGGCAGGCGATGGCGGACGAGACGCGGCGACGGCCTGGACGGTAGACGGCCATGCGCAGTACCGAACGCGCGGCGGCTTGCTGAAGCCAGGTGGTGTCGTAGCGGCCGCCGGGGTTGAGGGCGGCTTGGGTGTCGGCGACGTCCGGAGTGGTCAGCAGCGCGATCTCGCCGGGCGCGCCGCCGAGGGGGAGCAGCAACGGTTCGCGGCCGAGCAGGCCCCTGAACGCGTCGCGGACGGCACGTGTGAGGACCCTTATAGACGCGCCAGTGGTCTGATACCGCATGACGGCCCGGCCCGCCGCGAGACCTCCGACGTTGGGCGTCTGGGCGATGGCCGCCGCCAACCGCGGACTGCGCGCGGCGACTTCGAAGATGTGGCCGCCGGAGGCGGAGAAGCCCCAGGCCGCGACGCGGGTGGGATCGACGCCGGGCAGCGTCGCGGCGTGGGCGATCGCGGTCTGCCAGTCGGTGAGCTGCTCGTGGACGCGCATGATCTGGCGCGGTCGGCCGTCCGACTCGCCGAGGCGTCGGTAGTCG
Organism: Catenulispora yoronensis; assembly: GCF_039531695.1. Classification (NCBI taxonomy): domain Bacteria; kingdom Bacillati; phylum Actinomycetota; class Actinomycetes; order Catenulisporales; family Catenulisporaceae; genus Catenulispora; species Catenulispora yoronensis. Next base: position 9,048 of record NZ_BAAAQN010000048.1, on the reverse strand, counting down.
AAGGCCAGGACGCTGTAGCCGGCGGCGTGGAAGCGGGCGGCGAACTGGTCGGTGGCGGGTTCTTTGGTGACGGCGAGGCCGCCGGCCATGACGACGCAGGCGCCGTTGGTGCCGGGGTAGTGCCAGGCGGCGATTTCGTGGCCTGCGGTGGCGGTGGCGGCGCTGGCTGTAGCTGCGGCGGCTTCGGCGCTTGTGCCGGGGACGGAGAAACGGACGGGACGGCGTGGCGGCGTCGAGGGTGCCGAGGATGCCAGGGGTGCCGGGGATGCCGAGGATGCCGTCTGGAGATCGAGATCGAGTTCGAGATCGAGGTCGGGGCTGCTGGTCATGGTGCCTCCGTACGGGGGCGTGGGGCGGAACCCGCGCCGCCCGGTACCGCGCCCCCGTTAAAAGTGAACCATGTGGTTCACAACTCTGTCCACGCGGAGGCGGACCCGCTGTCGATCTCCGAGCCGGCGCACTCGATCCCGCCCCGCCTCACCCCACCGCCTCCTCCCGCTCCAGCATCCGCACCAACGCCGCGAACCCGATCTCCCCACCCACATCCCCGGCGACCCCACCCGTCCGCCGCTGCACCAAGAACCCCCGAAGCGCCGCGAACACCAACTCCGCGACCTCGTCCTTCCGCTCATCACTCCACCCCGCCGGACACATAGCCCGCAACGGCGGCAAAAACCGATCCGCCGCATCCACCGCGAGCGCCGCATGCCGCTCCGGGTCGTACATAGCAAGCCCCAACGCCTGATCCAACGCCCGCTGCCCCTCACCCGACCCCGTCAGCACAGGCCACAACGCCCGCACCCGCTCAGCCAACGACTGCCCATGCCCAGGATCAAAAGCCGCAGCCAGCGACGACGTCACCCGCCGCTCCCGCAACACCTCCACCGCCTCCCGAAGCAGGTCCTCAGCCCCAGCGAAGTGATAAAGCAGCACCTTGTGAGTAGTCCCCGCCGCCTTAGCCGCCCGCCGCAACGAGAAATCGACCAACCCATGCGCCGCGAGGTCATCGGTGACGAGCTCAAGCAAGTCGCGCCGACGCGCCTGGGCACGTGGTGTGCCGACCGAGCGACGGTACCCAGGCGAGGTGGCGGGGTCGGGGTCGCTGCTGCGGGTGCTGTCAGCACTGCCACCGGTGCCGAGACTGCCGCCACTATCACCGCTACCGCCACTGTCACCGCCGCCCCCGCCGCCACTGTTGCCGCTGCGGCTACTGTCAGCTCCGCGTTTGCCGCCGCCGCTGCCCCTGCCGCCCCCGCCGCCCCTGTCGCTGCCCCTGCTGCCGCTGCCCGTGCCGTTGCCGTCGCTGGCGCTGGCGCTGGCGCTGGTGCTGTTAGTGCTGCCGTCGCCGTCGCTGCCGGTTCTGTTCCTGGCAGTCCTGCCGGCGCTGCTCGTGCTGTCAGTGCTGCCCGCACTGCGGGCGCGGTCGGCGCGGTCGGTGCTGTCGTCCTCGTTCACACTCCCAGCTTCCCCGATCTCGGCCCGGTGATCCGCCAACCCGGCCCGGTTGGGCTCGTCTGCCTGTTCAGGCGAGCTCGGCCCATGCGGAGCATGGCGCGTCCGTGGCGCGTTTGCGGGGTCGAGGTCGTCGCGGGCCGCCGATCAGGTGCTGTCGGTGTCACCGCCCGATCTCCGTCTTGTCTATAACAGAGTCCTTATATTGGCGCGCCTTCCGCCCCTATGCTCTCGCCCATGCGGCTACTGGCGCGCCTGCGCTCGCTCTCCACCGTGGTCATCTGTGCGGCGACCGCCCTCGCGGGCTTCGGCCTCGCGGCCGCCCCGGCCCACGCCGATCCTCCCGCTCCGCCGCAGGTCGGCGACATCGGCGTCTTCTACGCCGACCACGGACTCGGCAACAGTGCGGTGTTCGGCCCGGACGGCAACATCTGGGGCGAGACGACCTACTTCGACTACTCCGCCGGCATCGGGCCGAACGGCATTGAGGTGTTCTCCCCGACTACCCGGAGCGTCGTCGCGCGGTATGAGGTCAGCGGCATCGTCACGGCGCTCGTCTCCGGTCCGGACTCCAGCGTGTGGTTCACCCAGACCAGGATCGGCCCGAACGGGGCGCAGTCCGAGCTCGGCGAGATCAGCATGTCCGGCGTCATCACCGAGCACGCGCTGCCGCCGTCCGCGGGCAACCAGCTGCTCGGCATCGCCCCGGACGCCGCCGGCAACGTGTGGTTCCTCGCCGGGGCCAACTACACCGCCAACAGCCTGGGCTACGTCGGCTTCATCGCCCCCGGCGGCGCGGTGACGATGTACGGCCTGCCGGCGGAGCTCGGCTCCACCAGCGTGGGCAACGAACTGATCGCCGGCGCGAACGGCGACATGTGGTTCACCGGCTCCTTCTTGGTCGACAACACGGTGCAGGTGAAGGTCGCGATGGTGACGCCGGCCGGGGCCGTCACGGCGTACGACATCCCCGGGCTGGCCACCATCGGGGGCCCGTCCGGGATCGTCATGGGCTCCGACGGCGATCCGTGGTTCACCTTCTCCGGCGGCGTGCATGCGGGCGGCCCCCAGGACGGCCACTATGTCGGCACCCTCACCTCGGAGGGCATGCGCTACTACGCCATGCCCGCCGGCTTCAACCAGTACGGCCTCGCCGAGGCCACCGACGGCAACGTCTACGTGGCCGGATACCTGAACGGATCGGACAAGGTGGCGGCCGTCGCCGTGACGCCGACCGGCCAGGAGTTCGAATTCTCGGGCACCGACACCCTCCTCCCGATGACCACGTTCGCGGCGCCCGACGGCAACATCTGGATGGCCGACGGCGACACCTTCGGCGAGCTGACCATCACCAAGCCGTACAGCACGACCCTGACACTCGTCCCCGACGTGAACCCCTCCGCCTACGGCCAGGACGGCAACCTCGTCGCCCATCTGGCCCCGGTGCAGCCCGGCGCGCCGCCGGCCACCGGCACCGTGACCTTCACGCTGACCACCGACGGCAGCGTGCTCGGCACCGAGCCGGTCGTCGACAACGCCGCCGCGCTCCCGCTCGCCGCTCTCCCGTTCGAGTCGATAGGCATAGGCGTCTTCGACGACCGCGTCGTCGCCACCTACAACGGCGACGCCGACTACGGCCCGGAGACCACGACGCAGCAGACGCAGACCGTCACCATCAACGCCGCCAAGCTGAGCCTGGCCTCGACGGCGAACCCGTCGGCCACCGGCCAGGACGTGCACATCACCGCCACGCTGGCGGGGCAGGGCGGCGGGCAGCCCGCAACCGGCTGCTGCGCCATCGCCTTCACCGTCGACGGCGGCAACTACAACGTCCCGCTGACCAACGGCACGGCTGTCCTGGATCTGCCCTCGCTGAGCACGGGATCGCACGCCGTTACCGCGACCTTCCACGGCTTCTACGGCTTCGGCTCCGACAGCGCCTCCATGACCCAGACAGTGCGGGTCGTCGACCCGTGTCCGTGCACTGTCTTCCCCGACACCTCGACCCCGGCCGCGGTGGACGCCGGTGACGGATCAGCGGTCGAACTCGGGGTGAAGGTCCGCGTGGCGGCGGCGGGGAATATCAGTGGCGTGCGGTTCTACAAGTCCGCCGCCAACACCGGTAGCCACATCGGATCACTCTGGGCGTCCAACGGAACGCTATTGGCGACCGGCACCTTCGCCAACGAGACCGCCACCGGCTGGCAGACCCTGACGTTCGCGAACCCGGTCCCGGTCAAGCCCGGCACCACGTACATCGCCTCCTACTACGCACCGAACGGCCACTACTCCGCCGACGGCGCGTACTTCGCCACCAGCGGAGCGGGTACCGGGCCGATCACCGCCCTGGCCGACTCCGACAGCGGCGGCGGCGCGGGCAGCGGCGACGGCGTCTACGCCTACGGACCGGCCTCGGCCTTCCCGGCCTTCACCTGGAACGCCACCAACTACTGGGTCGACGCGGTGTTCGACACCGCCGGGGTCCCCTCGTCCCCGCCGACCGTCACCGCCACCACGCCGGCCGCCTCGGCCACCGGCGTGGCGAGCACCTCGGCCGTCAGCGCGAAGTTCTCCGGCCCGATCGACCCGGCGACGCTGAACTTCACGCTCATGGACGCCTCCGGCGCCGCCGTCCCGGCCACCGCCGCCTATGACGCCGCGACGACCACCGCCACGCTGACGCCGTCGACCCAGCTGCCGTTCAACACCGGCTTCACCGCCTCGGTCCAGGCCGCCGACCCCTGGGGCCAGGCGATGAGCGCGGCGGTCACGTGGAGCTTCACCACCGGCACCACGCCACCCTCGTATACGTGCCCTTGCTCGCTGTTCGCGCCGACCGACACCCCGGCCGTGGCGAACTCCGGCGACGGCAACTCCGTCGAACTCGGCACGCGCTTCACCTCGGCGGTCAACGGCACCATCACCGGCGTCCGGTTCTACAAGGGGTCACAGAACACTGGTACGCATACCGGCTCCCTGTGGACCGAGGACGGAAACCAGCTGGCCACCGGCACCTTCACCGACGAGACCGCCGACGGCTGGCAGACCCTGACGTTCGCGAACCCGGTCGCCATCACCGCCGGGATCACGTACGTCGCCTCGTATCACGCTCCGAACGGCAACTACTCCTACAACCTCCGGTACTTCGCCTATCCGCACACCACCTATCCGCTCACCGCGCCGTTCGGGAACCAGCCGCCGGGCAACGGCGTGTACGCGTACGGCAGCGCGAGCGCCTACCCGGGGCAGTTCAGCGGCGGCTCCAACTACTGGGTCGACGTGATCTTCCAAGCGAGCTGACCACCGAACGGGTCCCGGGGACACGCCACGATTGGGCGAGGTTCCCCGGGACTCGGCACGGGACCCGGTATTCGTAATGCATGATCAAGAACCGAGTAAGGTCCCTGCCTGCCTTCGTCGCGGTGGTGCTCTCCCTGGCGATCGTCCCGCAGGTGGCGGCCGGCGGGGCCCACGCGGCCGCCCTGACGCCGATGCAGATGTGTCCGGTCCCGGCCGACCACCTGTACGGCGCGGCCGAGCGCGACATCCCCTTGGAGCGGATCGCCCCCGTCCCGTCCTGGCGTTCCAACTGCGACGAGGTCTACCGCGCCGACGGCCGCGGTCCCGAGATCATCTTCATGGAGGGCTTCCACCCGAAGGATGTCGCGACCGGCCAGTACGACCTGGAGGCCTACGTCCTGAAGAACCAGGCCTCGCCGTTCGTCAGCACCAGCTACGACCACGACCTCTACAAGCAGTGGAAGTCGGGGTGGAACTACTACATCGACGCTCCCGGCGGCATCGATGTGAACGCCACCATCGGCTACACCCACCGGTGGGCCGGCCAGAAGGAAGTCGCCTACCCGGGTGGCATCGCCACGCGGTTCATCGTCGGCGTCTGCCCGGTGGACACGACGACGAAGACCGAGGTCCTGGCCGGCTGCGTGCGCAATCCGAACTACGTGCCGTGGCGTGGGATCCTGGGCGGGTTCCCAGTGTCCTAGCCAGCCGCTGGTGCGGTCCGTTCGGCGGAATCGCAGAGCTCTTGTAACTCAGAGCTCACCGCTCACAGGAACTCGAACGAGTTCGTCCAGGCCCAGTCGCCCTCGTTCGTCGGCGCCGTCTCGTTGGTGAACCGGCCCTCCAGCACCGCCGTGGACACCGGACTGATCGCGCTCGGCGACAGCCCGGGGTCCACGGCGTCCGGTGCCGGGCGGAAGTCCCGGATCCCGGCCAGGCAGGTGGCGCCGGCGGTGAGCGTCATCGTGCCCGACGCCGAGCCGAGGCCCGCGTCGTCGGCCGCCGCCTGGTAGCCGCTGCCGCGGTAGACGATCGTCTGGCCGCCCTGGGGCGCCATCCACAGGAACGACTGCGCGTTGTCGTGGTAGTGATCGTGACCGGCGCCGAAGGCGCCCCAGGTGTGCCAGATGTAGGGCCGGATGTCGGCGACGCCGCCGTGGACCGAGCTGTGGTCGCTCGGCGCGGTCGCCTTCACGACGGTCACCGGTACGTAGTCGTCGAGGTTGGCCTTGGCCAACGTCGCGGCGAGCGTGCTCAGGGCCGACAGCAGCGGGCTCAGCTGCGCCACGAAATCGCCCGCCGAGCCGAACGGTGCCACGGCGTCCACCGGCAGCGGCGCGCTCAACAGCGAGACGGCCGACTCGACCGTTCGCAGGACACTGCCGACCGTCGAGCTCACCGAGTCCAGCCCGGACAGCGGGGAGTCCGCCGGAAGCATGAGCAACAGCGAGTCCTGATTCGGATTCGATCGGTCGACCGCCGGCTGGGTTCCGTACAGCGGCCAGGTGAACAGGCCCAGCAGCCGGGGGATCGCGATGCCCGGGAACTGCACGGTGACCGAGCGGGAGAGCTCCGAGGAGGCCGTGATCCCGGCGACCGGATCCTGCACCGTGACCGTGCCGGTGACCCCGATCGTCATCGTCAGCTCGGTGCCCGCACCCAGGTCCACGAACTCCAGCGGCGGGACGATGCCGAGCGCGGCGGTGCGCCGGGCCTCGACCATGGTCGTCCGGTCGCCGACGGCGAACGTCCAGTCGAGCCTGACCGACAACGGCAACTGCGCACTGCCTGACTCGACAACACCGACGATGCCCGGCACCCCGGACAGAACGTCGTCCACGGAGTGTCCGGCCCCGGTCCCCGCATCGGACTTCTTGCCAAGCGCCGGTTGCTGCGGCAACGAACCGTCAGCGGCCTTGGGGACATCCTCGTTGACGGTGAGGCCGTTCAGGTTCACCACGGTGCCGGGACCGGCCGTCCCCTGATTGCTGAGCTCCTTCACGGGAATCCGGGCCCCCGGCAGCGCCGGCCCGGGCATCTCGACCGAGATCGCCGGCATGGCCTGACCCCCGAGAACCTGCCCGGCCACCCCGAGGAAGTCGGCGATCGAGATGCCCGGCCCGGGCAGCGCCGCGTCCCCGAAGCGCAGCATCTTCAGCAGGAACGTGGTGCGCGTCAGACCGGCCACCTCGTCCAGCAGGCCGGTGGTGAGCGGATCCGGGACCAGTGCGGCGGTGATCAGTGCCCCGGGGCTCGCGCCCGGCGTCGCCACCAGGTTGATCTTCGAGACGAACGCGTCGAGTTGCTCCTGAAGCCCCACGGTTTCCCCTCCAGCGCGGTTGAGCTTGTTCAGCTGGATCATTGGCGTGCGGGGCCTCCGCCAATCGTGGAGACACAGTGATGTGACAAGGGGTGGCTTGTTTTTGACCCTTTCTGGTGATGGTGATGCCGATGGGGCGTCGCGGTGGTCTGCTGCGACGCCCCATCGGGTACGTGATCAATCGCTCAGATGTGCAGTGCTGGCGAGCGTATGCAGCGCGAGCGGATCTTCGTCTTGAATCACCCGCTCTCGATTCACCCGCTCGCGGGCCGCACGTTCTCGAATCACACGTTCTCAAATCACACGTTCGCGAAGTTCGCGTTCCCGGCGCCCATCTGGTCGCGTCCGAAGCCGTTGCCGCGATAGACCTGGATCGCCTCGCCGCTGCCGAGCGCCGCGACCCATCCGCCGCGCAGCGGGCGGGCCGGGGCGGTGATCGCGTACCAGCCGTTGGTGCCGTCCAGCGCGGTGAAGCCGGTCCAGGGACCGGTCTGCGAGGTGCGGGAGTCGACGTAGACGGTGCCGTCGGCGCCGCGGGCGTAGACCATCGGCTGGTCGTTCGCCGGGTTCTGCGACGCGACCGGCGGGCTGTACGCGCCGTCGCTGCCGGGGCCCAGGACCGACGAGCCGAAGCCGCTCCAGGCGCCGTAGCCGTCCTCGATGTCGACGGATATGCCGCCGGCCCGGTTGTCGACGAACACTGCGACGTAGGCCGAGCTGACGATGACGTTGGAGACGGTGACACTCGGCGTCCCGGAGAAGCCGGAGTTCCCCGCGCCCAGCGGTACCGCGCTGAAGCCGCTCCACGTGTTCGGCCCGGTCTGCTGGTCCACGTAGAGGGCGCCGAACGAACCGGTCATGAAGATCTGCGGGTATCCGGTCGCCGGATTGTTCGCGACCGCGGGAGCGAAGCCCAACGCATGATTGCCAGACCCGAGCCGCCCCGCGTCGAAGCCACTCCACACCCCGGGCGCCGTCTCAGTGTCCATGGCCACACTCAGACTCCCCGAACTCTCGAACACCTCGATCGTCCCGAACGCGTCATACACCACCGGCGACGACTGCCACCCACCCACCGAGTCCGCCAACCGCGTGAACCCGGTCCACACCCCGGCAGCAGTCTCCTGATCGAGGTAGACGAACCCATCGGTGTAGCTCAACACGAACAGATCCAACCGATGCGTCTCGGAGTCATAGATAGCCGCCGGCATCCCGGTGAACCCATACTGCGGCGCACCACTCCCGAGCACCGCGCCACTGAACCCGGACCACGGCACCGAGTAGAGATCGCTCTGCTGCTGATCGACCAGCACCTGCCCACCGAACGCGACCGCGAACACATCCAGATGCCCGGTGTAAGGATCGACGACCGACGCCTGCTGCCCGTCGGAGTTGACGGGCTGAACCCCGGCACGAGCCGCGGCCGGGAAGAAGAGAAGCGCGGCAAGCGCGGACAGGACGGTAAGGAGCGCTGCTACCGGGCGAAGCGGACGCCTCGGAAGCTTCGGAAGCTTCGGATATGCCATGTGGACTCCCCGTTCACGAAGGAATCAGAGCACTGGCTCTGCTGAGGACGCGAACGTAACGGGCCGGCGCGGGCGGTGGCGTGGTGGTGTCGTGAACGAGGGATGAAGGCCGGACATCGCTGGTTGAGCGGCTGGTCAGAAGAGTGTGCGGGATTGGCGGCTCAGCATCCTGATGGTCTACCTCCTACGGTTCGTAGCCGACATGTACCCGGGGGTTACTGAGGTGGAAGGGCGTTCTGTACACTCGTCCTCCGTTGCATATCAGAATGCTGTTTTAGCTGCGCACGGGGGGCTTTACTGATGGCGCGTCCGTCTGGTTGGGACATTCTGGGGTTGGATGGGGATCCGACTCCGGGTGTGGTGGAGTCGGTGCAGGCGTTGGCCAAGGAGTTCGGGGATTTCGCTCATGATGTGGAGTCGGCGTATCGGAATTTGAGCAGCTTTGGTGGT
>NZ_BAAAQN010000047.1:0-106085 GCF_039531695.1 Catenulispora yoronensis | reverse complement strand
CCACCAACACCTCGGCCCCGTCCACCGGCACCATCTACTTCACCGGCGGTGCGGGCGGTGTGGGCGGTGCCGGCGGCGCCTCGGGCCCGGCGGCGCACGCGGGCGGCCGCGGCGTGTCCCCCACGTCGCGGACCGATGCCGCGCGGCGGCGGACCCCGGTGACCGCGGCCGCCGCCGCGCCGGCGTTGATCGGGCTGGCCATCGCGCTGGTGGTGAACACCTCGGGCGCGTCGCCGAAGTCCGGCGGCCCCGGGACCGGCCCGGGCGCCGCCCAGCCGGTCGACCTGCCGACCAGCGTCGGGACCAGCGACTACGGGTCGCCCGACGACTCGACGTCCAGCTCCAGCGCCTTCTACCCGCACTCGGCCTCCTCGCCGCACGGCCGCGGCTCGGGCTCCGGCTCCGCCACCGCCTCCGGCACCGCGCCGCTGGGCGGCAACGGCACGCGCAGCTCCGCCCTCAGCCCGCCGTACAGCTCCCTGGACGGGTCGTCGAGCGCGTCCACGACGACCCCGGGGGCCAGCCCGTCGTCGACCACGAGCGGGCCGACTCCGCCGTCCTCGACGAGCAGCAGCGCGTCGACCGTGCCGGTCCCGGACGTCACCGGGAAGACCGAGGGCACAGCCCGGACCATGTTGACCAGTCAGGGTTTCCAGGTACAGGTCGGGACCAAGGACAGCGGCACCGGGGGCACGTGCACCGTCGGCTCGCAGAACCCGAGCGGGGGCAACGCGCTCTACGGCTCGACCGTGACCATCAACCTGACCTGCGCCTGAGTCGGTCTCCGGAGGTCCGGGGGCGGCTCGTTCGGCCCCGGGCACGACAAAGCGGCCCTCGCTCCGCCGCGAGGGCCGCCCCGGTCGTCGTTCCGGCCGCACTGCCGCACTGCCGTACGGTCGTGCTCCCCTCAGCCCGTGTACGGCTTCGCGTCGAGCACCTTGACCATCATCGGCTTGCCGTTCGGCAGCTCGTAGACGGCCTGCTCGCCGACCTTCTTGCCGTTGAGGGCGCCGCCCAGGGGGGACTGGGTCGAGTAGACCTCCATGCCGTCCGCGGCGTCCTCGCGGGAGCCGAGCAGGAAGGTCATGGTGTCGTCCTCGTCGCCGTCGAAGGCGATGGTGACGATCGCGCCGGGGACCGCCACGCCGGACTCCACGGAGTCGCCGACCTTGGCGTGCTCCAGGAGCTGGGTGAGCTGCCGGATGCGGAGCTCGATCTTGCCCTGCTCCTCCTTGGCCGCGTGGTAGCCGCCGTTCTCACGCAAGTCCCCCTCTTCGCGAGCGGCTTCGATCTTCTGCGCGATCTCGACGCGGCCCGGTCCCGACAGGTGCTGCAACTCGGCGGTGAGCCGGTCGTAGGCGTCCTGGGTCAGCCAGGTGACGCTGCCGTTGGTCTGGGTCACGGGTACTCCTAGGGTTCTACTGGTTAGAGGGGCCGTGCTTCAGTCACGCACAGAATGGCGATCGTAACAAGGAGCACGGACAGATAACGCCGGGTTATCGACGGTTGTCGCCCGGGTGAGCCGGCTAGGTGAGCCGACACTCCACGACTTCGCCGGTGATGGCCCGGCTGCTGGTCTTCACCGTCGCCGTCAGCTCCCGGCTGGGTCTGCCGGCCGCCACGGGTACCTCCAGGCGGCCGACCTCGTCGCCGTTCGAGGAGCGGGCCCGCACGGTACAGGTCGCGCCCCGGTCGCTATGGCGGTTGTCCACCTGGAACCGGACGTCGACGCTGTGGTCGGAGGAGACCTGGTAGCCCAGCACCGTCGCGGTCAGGGTGGGGGTGGCCTGCCTCAGGCCGATGTACGACACCACGCCGGTCAGCGCCAGCACGCCCGCCACGCCGAGCGCCACCCGGCCGCGTCCGGACAGGCCGGAGGAACGCGCGTACCGCGCGACCACCTCGTCCTGCTCCTCGGACGCCACCCCGGTTCACCTGGCTTTCCCGTTACCGTGCGCGCACCGGATGTGCGCAGTGTCGGACCAATGCGTCAGTATATTCGGGCGGCTACTGATGGAGGAACACCGTGACGCACGAACTGCGCCTGATGACCGTCCACGCGCACCCGGACGACGAGTCCAGCAAGGGCGCGGCCACCAGCGCGAGGTACGTCCGCGAAGGCCTGGACGTGCTGGTCGTCACCTGCACCGACGGCTCGCGGGGCGACATTCTGAACCCGCAGCTGAAGCGGGACCCGGCGGTGCAGGCCGAGATCGAGGCCAACCTGCCCGAGGTCCGCGCCAAGGAGATGGACGCCGCCCGCGCCATCCTCGGCGTGCGCCAGGAGTGGCTGGGCTTCGTCGACTCCGGCCTGCCCGAGGGCGACCCCCTGCCGCCGCTGCCGGAGGGCTGCTTCGCCGTCCAGGACGTCGAGGCGGCGGCCGAGCCGCTGGTGCGGCTGATCCGCGAGCAGCGCCCGCAGGTGATCGTGACGTACAACGAGAACGGCGGCTACCCGCACCCCGACCACATCATGACGCACAAGATCACCATCGCGGCCTTCGACGCGGCGGGCGATCCGGACAAGTACCCGGCGGCCGGCGCGCCGTGGCAGCCGCTGAAGCTGTACTACGACGTCGCGTGGTCGATCGCGCGGATCGAGGCCGAGCACCAGGAGATGCTGGACCGGGGCCTGGAGTCGCCGTACTGGGAGCTGCTGAAGGAGCGCGAGGGCTGGCCGCAGCGGGAGATCACGACCCGCGTCCCGGTGGGCGAGTTCTTCGAGATCCGCGACGCGGCCCTGAAGGCGCACGCCACGCAGATCGACCCGGACGGGCCCTTCTTCCGGACGCCGAACGACATCCGCCGGGCCGTGTGGCCGACCGAGGACTTCGAGCTGGCGCGGTCGCTGATCGACACCACGCTGCCCGAGGGCGACCTGTTCGACGGCGTGCGGGAGTACGAGGCACGCGGGTCGCTCGGGGCGGCCGGGTCGGGCGGGGCGGCCGGGTCGGGCGGCGTCTCCGGGACCGCCGAGGTGGACGGCGTGGTCGCGGTGGACGAGGTCGGCGAGGTGCTGGAGGACGGCACCGGGCAGGGCGCGCACGAGCCGGCCGGAGTGTGCTCGTAGACTGCCTGGCATGAACGCTGTGTCCGGATTGCTCACTCCCTCGTCGACGCTGCTCGCCGACAGCAACAGCCTCGACAAGACCAAGCCGGGGCTGGTCGCGTTCCTGATCATCCTGGTGATGGGGTTGGCGCTGTGGGCCCTGTTGAAGAACATGGGCAAGCAGCTGGGACGGGCCAAGGACCACTTCGAGGCCGAGGACGCGGCGCTGGCCGCCGCCGAGGCCGCGTCGGTCGGCAAGGCCGAGGCCGTGGCCGAGGTGCCGAAGCAGGACGGCCCCAAGGAACCGAAGAAGGACGCCGCGACGGAGTAGCGGGGCGGGTGCGGTCAGCACCCGCCGGCAACCTCGGCAGCCCGAGCAAACTCAGCAGTCCTGAGCAACCCTGGTAGCCCGAGCAGCCCTGGCGGCCCTGAGCAGCCCCGGCGCAGGCGCCCAGCAGCCTCAGCAGCCTCAGTAGTCGTCAGCCTCAGTAGTCGTCGACCCGGCGCCGCATCTGCTTGACCTGTCCCCGCCGCGCCTTGTTCTCCAGCCTCCGGCGCGTCACCCCCGCCGGCGTCTTCTTCTCGCGCCGGGGCGGCGGCGGAGGCGCCAAGGCCTCGGCGAGTGTGAACGCCAGCCGGTCGCGTGCGGCCTCGCGGTTCTGAAGCTGGGAACGCTGCTCGCTGCTGGTCACCGTCAGCACTCCGTTGACCAGTCGGCCCGCCAGTCGCTCCAGGGCCCGCGTCTTCAGCCACGGTGCGATGGCGTCGCTTTCGGCGACGTCGAACGACAGCTCGGCCCGGCTGTCAGTGGTGTTCACACCCTGACCCCCCGGCCCGGCGGACCGGGAAAAGCGCCAGAACAGCTCCGCGGCGGGGATCGTCAGCTCGGTGAAGACTCGCGGAGTGCGCGCGGACGGGGGCACGGCTAGGTACCGGACCGTCAAGGGTCCGTTCACTCCGGTCGTGGTCTCGTCGGCCATACCTCGATGGTCTCACCGGAGGGGTGCCCTTGACACCGGTTATCCGGCGCACGGACGCTGACCTCCATGACCTTCCTGGCCGGGCGCGGGATCGCCGACATCACCGGTGAGATAGCCGAGATCGGGCTGCTCGGGTACGGGCTGCCCGACCAGCAGGCGGAAGGGCTGCATACGCGGTTGCGGGCGCGTGCGTTCGCGTTCGCGCACGGCGGGCGCCGTCTGCTGCTGGTGGTGTGCGACCTGCCGTTGGTCTTCAGCAGCGTGACGCAGGCGGTGGTGGCTCGTCTCCCCGCCGCCTACACCGAGGCCAACGTCGTGATCACCGCCACCCACACGCATTGCGGCCCCGGCGGCTACTCGCACCACGCCGTCTACAACGGCAACACCGGCGGCTTCCGTCCGCAGACCTTCCGGGCCATCGTCGACGGCATCCTGGAGGCCGCCCGGCGGGCCATCGCGGACCTGGAGCCCGCGACGCTGAGGCTCAACCACGGCGAGTTGCAGGACGCGAGCGCCAATCGGGCGCTGCGGGCGTTCGAGCGGAACCCGGACGCCGACAAGGTCCACTTCCCGAAGGCCGTGGATCCCGCCACCACCCTGCTGACCATCGAGCGGGACGCGGAACCGGTCGGCGTCGTGAACTTCTTCGCCGTGCACGGCACGAGCATGACGAATCGCAATCGTCTGATCTCCTCGGACAACAAGGGCTACGCCGCGTACCACTGGGAGCGCCGGGTCGCGGGGATCGACTATCTGGGCGAGAGCGACGATCCCGGCCTGATCGCGGCGTTCGCCCAGACCAACGCCGGCGATCTGTCCCCCAATCTGAACCTGCGCCCCGGCAGCGGGCCGACCGAGGACGAGTTCGAGAACACCCGCGTCATCGGCATGCGCCAGTACGAGGCGGCGGCCCGGCTCCTGGCGGCGCGGGACGAGGCGGAGGTGCTGGAGGACGGGCTGGACTGCCGCCTGATCCACCTGGACCTGGCTTCCGTCCGAGTCGGCGCCGCCTTCACTGGCGACGGCCTGACCCACCACACCTCGCACGCGGTCCCCGGCGCGACCGCCTTCGCGGGCGCGCTGCCCGACGGGCCCACCGGCTGGCGGTTCGTCGGCGCCGAGCGCAACCTGGTGCTGGATGTGGTGTCCCAGCAAGCGATCTACCGAGTGTCCCGGCGTCTGCGCGACGCCCAGGCGCCGAAGACCCTGGCCGGTCCGGTCAGCCTCCTGAATCGGGTGGTGCCGTTCGGGCAGGAGGTGCTGCCGATCCAACTGGTGCGCATCGGCAGCCTGTACTTGCTGTGCCTGCCGTTCGAGGTGACGATCGTCGCCGGCCTGCGCCTGCGCCGGACCGTCGCGGGCGTCATGGGCACCGATCTGGACCACGTGCTGGTCGTCGGCTACGCGAACGCGTACGGCCACTACCTCACGACGCCGGAGGAGTACGACGCCCAGATGTACGAGGGCGCCAGCACCCTGTTCGGCCGATGGCAGCTCCCCGCGATCCAGCAGACGGCCTCGATGCTGGCAACGGCCATGCGCGACGGCCGCCGGGTGGATCCCGGCACGCCGGCGCCCGACCTGTCGGCCCGGCGGCGGCACCATCCGGCGCGTCCCGGTCCGGACGAGCCGCACTCGCACCGGGAGATCGGCCAGCAGCTGAGCTTCGTCTGGGACGGCCGGATCGCGACGGCGGAGTTCGTCGGCGTGCATCCCGGCAACGACCCGCGGCGCGGCGGCACCTACTTCGAGGTCCAGAAGCGCGAGGGGCTGTATTGGCGGCGCGTGGCCGACGACGCCGACTGGTCGACGCGGCTGTACTGGAACCGGCTGCCGTCGGAGCGGGGCACGACGCGGTCGACCGTCCGGATCCAGTGGCACGTTCCGCTGGAGACGCCGCCAGGCCGGTATCGCTTCGTGTACCGAGGCAATACCGGCCTGGCGAGGTTCCAGGGCAAGAGCCAGGAGTTCGACGTCACCGACGAGTCCTGATTCGCCGACTCACGATTCGATGAGTCCTGATTCGCCAAGTCCCGAATCACCGAACCCTGAATCACGGAACCCTGATTCGCCGTCCCGCCCCAGACCGCCCGGGTGTTCCCGTGTTCCCCCTCCGGCTACACCCGGGCGCGCTTCATGAGCAGGACCCAGCCGGTGCCGAACAGCGCCACCAGGGCCAGCGGATACAAGGCGAAGTCCGCCAGCATCGGCTGGGAGCCGAAGAAGTGGACCACGCTGCCGCCGGCGTGCGTCAGCGTCAGGACGATGATGGTCAGGGCGGCCAGGACCGCCGTGGCGACGGCGAAGACCCACAGGCCGATCTGGCCGAAGGCGCGGAAGACGGCCGCGACGCAGGCCATCGTGGTCGACAGCACCGCCATCGGGACGCCGTAGACGAGGAACTGGCTGAACACGTTGTCCTGATGGACGTGCGGCAGGTTCAGCAGCCGGGTGTGGACGAACCAGCCGTGGGTGGCGGTCTCCAGGCGGCTCAGCACGGTCAGGCCGGCGCCGGCCACGACGGCCTCGACGAAGATGATCGCCGCGGTGGCGCGGATGAAGGCGCCGCGGGTCACCGACAGGGCCATCGCGAACGGGAAGACCTGGTTGATCAGCCACGGCTGCATGCCGATGCCCGACAGGTAGAACGCCGTCAGCGCCCCGGTGACCCGCTTGTCGTAGGGGACCTGGTGGGCGACGCCGAAGATCGCGGCGACCATCAGGATGGCGATCATCAGGCTGAACCAGGGGAGCGCGAACGTCTGCCTCAGCTTCAGTGTCTGGATGCGGAGCGCCTTCTCGGTCGGGCTCATGTCCGGTCCCCCCGGTTGGTGGTCATCACGATCAGTTCTTGCAGCGACAGCGGTTCGACGGTGACGCCGGCGGCCGGGCGTTCGGGCCGCTGGGTGAGCACCACCCGCAGGTGGCCCCCGAGCTGGGAGCGGTGCAGCGGCGCGGCGCCGTCGGCGTAGGCGGCGACCGCGTCGGCCGGGCCGGAGACGGACACCGCGCGGCCGCGCAGGTCGTCGGCGTCGGCGTCGATCAGCACCTTGCCGCCGTCCATCAGCACGACGTGCTCGATGAGGTCCGCGACCTCGTCGATGAGGTGGGTGGAGAGCACTATGGTGCGGGGGTGCTCGGCGAAGTCCGCGAGCAGCCGGTCGTAGAAGATCTGCCGGGCCACGGCGTCCAGGCCGAGGTAGGGCTCGTCGAACAGGGTCAGCGGGGCCCGGGAGGCCAGACCGATGACGATGCCGACGGCCGAGAGCTGGCCCCGGGAGAGCTTCTTCAGCTGGCGGTTGGCAGGCAGGTCGAAGTCGCGGACCAGGCGCGCGGCGAAGTCGGCGTCCCAGCTGTCGCAGGCGATCCGGGCCGCGGCCAGCGCCTCGCGGAGCTTGAAGTAGGACGGGTACTTCAGCGACTCGCGGATGAAGCACACGCGGCGCAGCACCGCGTCGTTCTCCCGCGGGGCGTCGCCGAACACCTCGACCTGTCCGGAGCTCTCGAACTCCTGCCCGGTCAGGATCCGCATCAGGGTGGTCTTCCCGGCCCCGTTGCGGCCCAGCAGGCCGTGGATGGTGTTCTCCCGCAGTTCCAGGCCGACGCCGTGCAGCGCGGTGTGCCCGCGGTAGCGCATCGTCAGATCCTTGACGAGCACGGCGCTCATCGTCCCTCTCCCCACTTCTCGATCAGATTCTTGACGTCCTCGGCGTCCAGCCCCAGCCGCCGCGCCTCCGCGAGCAGCGGCTCCACGAAGTCCCGCCCGAAAGCCTCCCGCCGGCGATCGAGCACCCGCCGCCGGGCGTCCTGAGCCACGAACATGCCGATTCCCCGCTTCTTGTAGAGGATCCCGTCGGTGACCAGCTGATTGACGCCCTTGGCCGCGGTCGCCGGGTTGATCCGGTGGAACGCGGCCAGCTCGTTGGTGGAGGGCACCTGCGTGTCCGCGGCCAGCGAGCCGTCCAGGATCGCGCCCTCGATCTGCTCCGCGATCTGCTGGAAAAGCGGACGGCCCTCGTCCATCAGCGGTTCCCTGGTTCATTACTCATGTAACTAACCATGCAAGCGGGTGGGTGTTGATGTCAAGCGAGTGGGGGTGGGGGTGCGGGGCGCGGGGCCGGCAGACGGGAGCGCCGTTGCAACCTTTCGAGCCCCCGCGACGGTTAGCTCCTCATGAAACGCAGACCACCACCGTCGGTGGAGCCGGGTTTCGCGGAGTTCGTCGCGGCGCGCTCGGCCGCCTTGTTCCGCACCGCGGTGCTCATCGCCGGCGACCGCCATGTCGCCGAGGACCTGGTGCAGAGCGCGTTGGAGCGGGCGTACCGGCATTGGGGCCGGGTCTCCGGGATGGACGCTCCCGAGGCGTATGTCCGGCGGATCCTGGCGAATCTGGCCGCCGACCACTTCCGGACCGCGGGGCGCCGGCCGGTGGAGCTTCTGGACCAGGACGGCGCCGCGCCCGACGTCTACCCGCACGTCGACGAGCACGTCGCCGTCATCAGTGCCCTGCGGGAACTGCCGCCGCGCATGCGCACCGTGCTGGTGCTCCGCTACTTCGACGACCTGACCGAGACCCAGGTCGCCGAGATGCTGGGTATCGCGGTCGGGACGGTGAAATCGCAGGCGGCGCGCGGCCTGGCGAAACTGCGGGAATCCATGGACCGGTCGGAGCAGGAGGAGCGAACAGCGTGATGGACAGCGTGGACATCGAGGAGAGGCTGCCCGAGATCCTCACCGCCGAGGCCGACCGCTACGAGCTGCCGGTGTTCAGCGCCCAGCACATCGCCGAGAGTGCGGTGCGCAAGGGGTTCTGGCGGCAGCGGAAGGTGCTGCTGCTCGCCGCGGTCGGGCTGCTCGGGACGACCGGCGCCGGCGGTGCGGTGATCGCGGCGGCCGGTCATGAGGCGCACGACCGGGTGACGGTCACCTTTCGCCTCAACGAGACGTTCCCTTATCCGCCCACGGCTCCGCCGGCCGGCGGCGTGCAGGAGTGGCTCCGGAACCGGGTCCACGCCGAAGGGCTGAAGGACGTCGACATCACCGTGCGCCAAGACCGGTTCGCGGTGGCGGTCAAGGGCCGTGCCGCCGATCTCGAACGGCTCCGGATGCTGGGGCTGCCCGGCCACCTCTCGCTGCTGCGGGTGTGGTCGTCGGGCACGGTTCCGACGTCGGCGCAGCACTGCACAGAGCTGCAGAAGTTCGGTCCGGCGCTCCAGCTCTGCGATTCCTCCGGAACCGCCGTCAATGTCTCGGGCGAGCGCGACAACGCCGATCTGCACGTCGTCGAGGCGCACGCCGAGCAGCGGTCGGCCGGGCCCGACGGCTGGACCGTCGTGACCCGGCTCGACGCCGCCGGCGCCCAGAGCCTCTCCAACCTCTCCGGCCAAGTCATCGGCGCTCACGAGCGCATGTGGCTGAGCGTGGACGCCACCGTCTACGGCCAGCCGGCCCTCACCGATGCGGCGCGGGACGGCGTGGTCGAGTTCGGCAGCGGGTTCACCAAGCAAGAAGCGACGGATCTGGCGACCATCCTGATGACCCCGGGCTACGACGCCCTGGCGAACGCGGACACCACCGTGACCGTCACCGGCGGCTGAGCCGGTCTCAGCACTCGATGACGTTCACCGCGAGCCCGCCCCGCGCGGTCTCCTTGTACTTCACCGACATGTCCCGCCCGGTGTCCTTCATCGTCTTGATCACCTTGTCCAGCGACACGTGGTGCTTGCCGTCGCCGCGCAGCGCCATCCGCGCCGCGGTGACGGCCTTCACCGCGGCCATGCCGTTGCGCTCGATGCACGGGATCTGCACCAGCCCGCCGATCGGGTCGCAGGTCAGGCCCAGGTTGTGCTCCATGCCGATCTCGGCTGCGTTCTCCACCTGCTCCGGCGTCCCGCCGAGCACCTCGGCCAGGCCGGCGGCGGCCATCGAGCAGGCCGAGCCGACCTCGCCCTGGCAGCCGACCTCGGCGCCGGAGATCGAGGCGTTCTCCTTGAACAGCATGCCGACGGCGCCGGCCGCCAGCAGGAAGCGGACCACGCCGTCCTCGTCGGCGTCCGGCACGAAGTTCACGTAGTAGTGGAGAACCGCCGGGATGATGCCGGCGGCGCCGTTGGTCGGGGCGGTCACGACCCGGCCGCCGGCGGCGTTCTCCTCGTTCACCGCCATCGCCCACAGCGTGGCCCACTCGTTGGCGTGCATCTCGCGGTTGCCCTCGGCGCGCAGCGTGCGCGCGATGCCGGGCGCGCGGCGCCGCACCTTCAGCCCGCCGGGCAGGATGCCCTCGCTGGCGATGCCGTCGGCCACGCACTCGCGCATCACCTGCCAGATCTCCAGCAGCCCGGCGCGCACCTCGTCGCCGGTCCGCCAGGCGAGTTCGTTCTCCAGCATCAGGCTGCTGACGCTGTAGCCGGTCTGGCCGGTCAGCTCCAGCAGCTCGGCGCCGGTGCGGAACGGGTACTTGAGCACGGTGTCGTCCAGGACCACCCGGTCGGCGCCGACCGCGTCCTCGTCCACCACGAACCCGCCGCCGACCGAGTAGTAGGTCTTCTCCAGCAGCGGTCCGCCGTGCCCGTCATAGGCGAACAGCCGCATGCCGTTGGAGTGGTACGGCAGCGACTTGCGGCGGTGCAGCAGCAGGTCCACGTCCTCGCTGAAGGAGATCTCGGCCTCGGCGCCCCGCTCGGCCCCGAGCAGCCGCAGCCGGCCGCTGGTCCGGATCCGCTCCAGGTCCGGCTCCACGCCGCGCACGTCCACAGTGGCCGGCAGCTGACCCTCCAGCCCCAGCAGCACCGCCTTCGGCGTGCCGTGGCCGTGGCCGGTGGCGCCCAGGGAGCCGAACAGCTCGGCCCGGACCCGCGCCACCTTGGGCAGCAGGTCCTCGTTGTCCAGGCGCTTGGCGAACATCCGCGCCGCCCGCATCGGGCCGACGGTATGCGAACTCGAGGGCCCGATGCCGATCGAGAACAGGTCGAAAACACTGACCGCCATGGGGATGCCTCTCACGCCTTTGTGTTGAGGAGAACGCCGGAATGCCGACCATCCGAGGGTATCAACCGGAGATGGTCGGCATTCTGAACGGGAAAGGCAACAAAGAGTGACTATTCGGTGCGAAGCGCCGTCGCTGTCCGCGATCGTGCTGCCCAGCCCGCCGGGAGCAGCGCCCCGACCAGCGCGATCACGATCCCGCCGGCCAGCAGCGGCACCACCAGCCCCGGCGTGTAGGCGCGCACCACGCTCGGGGGCAAGTGCATCCCCACCGCGCTCTGCATCGGATTCAGCGTCATCCGCTCCAGCACGGCGCCGATCGGCACCCCGATCACCCCCGCGATCAAGCCGCTCAACGCCACCGACGTCATCACCATCGTGACGGTCTGCTTCGGTGTCATCCCCAGCGCCTTGAAGATGCCCAGGTCGTGGATCCGCTCCCGGGTGTCCTGCACCACGGTGTTCAGCACTCCGAGCGCCGCCACCAGCACCAGCATCGCCGTCAGCGTGGCCACCAGCGCGCTCATCACGGCCACCACGTCCGAGCCGCGCCCGCCGCTGTTGCTGTCGGGCTCCGCGTTCAGCGGCGCCAGCGCGGTCCGGGCCGAGGCGGCCCAGGTCGGCCCGTCGACGTTCGCGCCGAGCCGGACGTTGAACTGGTCGATGCGCGGCGTCAGGCCGCCGGCCGTGAACGAGGCGGCGTCGGTGGCCACGATCCGGCCGCCGTCATGGGTGTCGAAGTCGATGCCGACGACCTTCAGCGGCAGCTGCTTGTTCTGCTGCACCACCGTGATCGTGTCGCCGACGTGGAGCCCGGTGGCCGAGGACAGCCGGTCGCTGACCACGGCCTCGCCGGGCGCGGAGTACCACCGGCCGGAGAGCAGCTCCAGGTTGGTCCACGACAGGTCGCCGACCACTGTGTCCACCTCGGTCTGCGGCGGCGTGCCGATCACCGTCGCGCCGCTGTCGCCCCAGCCGAACGCGGCCTTCGTCCCCGGCACCGCCGCGATCGCGGCGGCCACCTTCGCTCCGTCCAAGTGCGGGGTGTTCGCCCCCGAGGGCCCGTGGAGGGGCTGTCCGTCCGGACCGTTCTGCACCGCTGGGACCACGAGCAGCGACGCCGTGTTGAACCCGCCGGTCCGCTGGTCCTGGAAGTGCGCGAAGGAGACCTCCAGGCCCATCGCGAAGGTGGTGCTCACCGCGCCGAACAGCACCGCGCCGCCGACCAGCGCGGCCCGCGCCGGCCGCGCGAACGGCAGCGCCAGCCCGAGCGAGATCGGCCGCGGCAGCGGCAGCCGGGACGCCAGGCGCTGGGCCGCCCGGCCCCGGTCGGCCTTCGGCGCCCGGCCGACGACCAGCGTCTGCGCGGCCGGCAGCCGGCCGGCCCGCAGCGCCGGGATCGCCGCCGTGACGCCGACGAGCACCAGCGTCCCCAACGGCACCAGCAGGTTGACCCACAACGGCAGGCTGGTGCCCGCCGCGCCCACGTCGTGGCTGGTGCCGCTGAGCACCGGCACCGACAGCAGATTGCCGAACACGGTGCCCAGGACCACCCCGACCGTCGCCGGGACCAGCGCCTGCGCCGCGTAGGCGCGCGCCACCTGCCCGGGCGTGAAGCCCAGAGCCTTCAGGATCCCGATGCGCCTGATCGCCGACACCACTGCGCCGCTCACCACAATCGCGATGATCAGCACCGACAGGAACAGGCCCAGCACGCCGAACACGATCAGGAACGGCACGAACGCCTTCGCGTTGCCGGTGGCCTGCTCCCGCTCGGTCAGCCAGGACTGCGTGCCCTCGACCGAGCCGGCCGGCGCGACCGCGGCGATGGCCTGCTTGTCGGCGGCCACCTCGGTGTCGGTGCCGGCGTGCGCGAAGCGGTAGAGCATCATCGAGTCGCCCGGCGCCCCGGCGGCGGTCAGCCGCGCGAAGCCGTCGGCGGTCACGAACCCGGTGGCGGTCGAGGTCAGCGAGTTCGCGCTGCCGACGACGGTGAACGTCGGCCGGCCCGGCAGCGACGTGAACACCACGCTCTTGCCGGCGCAGTCGGCCGGCCACTGGGTCAGCACGATCTCGTTCGCGGACGTCGGCCACCGGCCGTGGTCCAGGACCAGCTGGTCCATCGGCGAGTGCGCGAGGTCCGGGCGGGTGCTGACGGCCGCCGACGGCGCCTGGGTCCCGGCGAACGGCATCCCCGGGCCCAGGGTCGCGTCGCAGTCCGGGCCGATGGTGGTGTCCAGGTTGCTGGTCACCGGGTAGGGGCCGGCGGCCTCGGTGACGCCCGCGGCGTGCGCGGTCGACGCGATCTGCGCCGCGGTCGCCTTGCTGCCGTCGAACTGCACCGCGAAGTGGGCGGCGTGGCGGCTCGCGAAGGCGTGGTCGAACGGCGCCTGCACGACCGTGAGCAGGCCGAGCGACAGCACCGAGGAGGTCACGGCGGCCAGCGTCGTCAGAGCCATGACGAAGGACTGGACCCGGCGCCGGCCGATGCCGGAGCGCACGATCTTGCCGAGCGGGCTCATCGGGTCACCGCCAGCAGGAAACGCGCCATGGCGCGGAAAGCGGACTCGAAGAGTCGGCGCGGGATCGGACGGCGGAGGTTCATCGGACAGCCTCGGTCGAGCCCGGGAGCCCGCTCAGGCCGGGAAGCCCCGGAGCGTTCGCCGCGCCGCCGTCGCGCGAGAACGACGGTGCGGATGACGGGGCGGACGACGGTGCGGACCCCCGCGCCGCGCCGTCGCCCGCTCCGCCGGAATGCTCGACGTCCCGCACCACCGCGCCGTCCACCAGCTCGATCGTCCGGTGCGCGGTGCTCGCCGCCAGCTCCACGTCGTGCGTCACCAGCAAGATGGTCTGGCCCTCGGCGTTCAGATCCAGCAGGAGCTGCCGCACATCGGCCGCCGACCGCGAGTCCAGGGCCCCGGTCGGTTCGTCGGCCAGCAGCAGCGCGGGCCGGTTCATCAGGGCCCGGGCCACCGCGACCCGCTGGCGCTCGCCGCCGGACAGCCGCTGCGGATAGGCCTTGGCGTGCCGGTCGATGCCCAGCGAGCCCAGCAGGTCCGCGGCGCGGCGGCGGGCCTCGCCCTTGCCCATCCCGGCCAGCTGCGCCGGCACCAGGACGTTGTCGAGCACGGTCAGGTCGTCGAGCAGGTTGAAGAACTGGAAGATCATGCCGATCGAGGCCCGCCGGAACCGGGCCGAACCGGCCTCCCCGAGCTGGTCCACGCGGGTCCCGTCGACCGTCACGGTGCCGCTGCTGGGCCGGTCCAGCCCGGCGATCAGGTTCAGCAGCGTGGACTTGCCGCTGCCGGAGTGGCCCAGGACGGCCAGGCATTCGCCGGCGGCGACGGTGAGCGTCACCCCGGCCAGGGCGGGCGGGCCGTCGTCGTATCTCTTCGTGGCCTCGGCCAATTCGATCATCGGCGCATTCGTCATGGTAGGGAACCTATGAGCGGACCGTGATCGGCCGCGTCGGCCTCGGTCATGAATTCCCGTACATCCCTATGCCTACGAGGCGGCCGTGTCATCCCGTGGATGTATCCCGCAGGCGTACGCCGCCGAGCGCGGGGGCGGATGCCGGCGGCCCCGGCGGCTTGCGACACTGAAGCCGTGAACCGGGGTGATGAGGGGCGGATTCGAGTCGTGTGGGCCGCGCTGCGCCGCCGTACGGGGACGCCGCCACACCTGTCGCGGTGGACCTGGGCCGCCGATGTCGCGCTGGCGCTGGCCATGGTGGTGGGCACGATCAACAGCGGCTACCACCACGCGGACGCCCCGCTCGACCACGGGCCCTTCTACAGCATCGACCACGTGTTGGTGGTGGGCCCGCGGGACACCTTCTGGACGGTGATGACGGCGGCGCCCCTGGTCCTGCGGCGGCGGTTCCCGCTGGCGACCTTCTGGACCGTGTTCGGTGCGACGCTGACGCTGCAAGCGGACATCATGGACGAGAACCAGACGGCGCTGTTCACGATCGTGTCGTGTGTCATCGCGGCCTACAGCGCGGCGATCTACACGCCCTACCGGTCCGCCATGGTCTACAGCCTCGGCGGCGGCGCGGTACTGCTCGCGCTGCTGCGCGGCGGCGACATCCCCAACGTCACCCGCAACTTCCTGCCCTTCCTGTTCCTGGTGCCGGTGGTCCTCGGCGCCAACGCCATCGGGAACTGGAAGCAGCGCGTCCACGACCTGGAGTCCGAGCGCGAATCGGAGACGCTGCGCGCGGTGGAGCAGGAACGCGCCCGGATCGCGGCCGAGCTGCACGACGTCGTGTCGCACAACGTCAGCGTGATGGTGGTGCAGGCCGGCGCGGCCCGCAAGGTGCTGGACAAGTCGCCGGACCTGGCCCGCGAGGCGCTGCTCGCGGTGGAGGACAGCGGCCGGGCCGCCATGGCCGAACTGCGCCACGTGATGGGGCTGCTCACGATGACCTCCCAGGGCGGCGACCCGGCGGGCAGCGCCGACCTGGCCCCGCAGCCCGGGCTGGACCAGATCCCGGCCCTCGTCGAGCGCATACGCAACGGCGGCGTCCGGGTGGACCTCACCATCGAGGGCGAAGCGGTCGCGCTCCCGTCCGGACTGGACCTGGCGGCCTACCGCGTGGTGCAGGAAGCCCTGACGAACGCGGTGAAGCACGCGGTGGGCGCCCTCATCCGGGTCACCCTCGACTACAGCCCGCAGCGGCTGCGGGTGGACGTCGTGGACACCGGCGGCTCGACGTCGTCGAGCGCCGCGACCGGCAACGGACGCGGCTTGGCCGGCCTGCGCCAGCGGCTGGCGGTCTATGGTGGGACGCTGAGCGCAGGGCCCCGCCTGACCGGCGGCTACATGGTGAGCGCTGTGATTCCACTGGGGGAGGCCGCGTGATGCCTGGAGTCGGCGTGCGGAACGGGGAGGGGTTCGGGGGCGGGAGCGGCGACGGCGGCGGAGGTGCGGGCGCAGGCGAGGACGGGACGCGCGCGCTGCGCGTCGTGATCGCCGACGACCAGGTCCTGGTCCGCACCGGGTTCCGCATGATCCTGATGTCCGAGGGGATCGACGTCGTCGGCGAGGCCGCCAACGGCGAGGAGGCGCTGCGCGTCGTCGGCCAGGCGCGGCCGGACGTGGTGCTGATGGACATCCGCATGCCCGGGATGGACGGGCTGGAGGCCACCCGGCGGATCCTGGCCGCCGGCATCACCGGCGCCGACGACGCCGAACCGCCGCGGATCATCATCCTGACGACCTTCGACCTGGACCAGTACGTCTACTCGGCGATCACCGCCGGCGCCAGCGGGTTCCTGCTGAAGGACGTCAGCCCCGAGCACCTGGTGGCGGCCGTCCGGATGGTGCGCGCCGGCGACGCGATGCTCGCCCCGGCCATCACCCGGCGGCTGGTCGAGCGGTTCGCGGTCCCGACCGTGAACCCCCGGACCGAGGCCCTGCACAAGGACCTGGCGACCCTGACGCCGCGTGAACGCGAAGTGCTCGGCCTGCTCGGGCGCGGACTGTCCAACTCGGAGCTGGCGGCCCGGTTCCACCTGTCGGAGGCGACGGTGAAGACCCACGTCGCCCGGATCCTGGCGAAGCTGAACCTGCGGGATCGGGCGCAGGCCGTGGTGGTGGCCTACGAGACCGGGCTGATCAAGCCGGGATCGCTGTGACCGGCAGGATCGCTGTGAACACCGGGATCGCTCTGAACGACACCGGATCGCCGTGAACACCGGCGTGCCGCCGACCCGTCAGCGGGATCGGCGGCACGCGCGGCGGCGGTCGGCGAAGCGCGGCTACTTGCCGGCCGCTCCCGCCTTCACCTTCTCCTTCACCTTTTCCTTCGCCTTCCCGTTCGCCGTGCCGTGCTTCACGCTGCACACCAGGTGGTCGTCGGTCTCGTCGGCCACGATCACGTCCCCGGGACTGGTGTCCCCGGCCAGCAGCAGCGTCGCGACCTTGTTGTCCAGCTCCGACTGGATGGTGCGGCGCAGCGGCCGCGCCCCGAACTCGGGCTTGTAGCCGCGCTCGACCAGCCAGTCCTTGGCCTTCTCGGTGACCTCCAGGCCCAGCTCCTGCGCCTTCAGCCGGCGGCGCGAGCCGTCCAGCATCAGGTCCACGATGTCGCCGAGGTCCGCCTTGCCCAGCGACTCGAAGATCACGACCTCGTCGAGCCGGTTGATGAACTCCGGCGGGAAGAACTCGCGGACCTGCTCCATCAGCTGCTCGCGGATGTCGTCGGTGTCGCCCTTGTGGGCGAGGATCAGCTGCGAGCCGATGTTCGACGTCATGATCACGACCGTGTGCCGGAAGTCGACGGTGCGCCCCTGGGCGTCGGTGAGCCGGCCGTCGTCGAGCACCTGGAGCAGGGTGTTGAAGACGTCGGGATGCGCCTTCTCCACCTCGTCGAACAGGATCACCGAGTAGGGCTTGCGGCGCACCTTCTCGGTGAGCTGGCCGGCCTCCTCGTAGCCGACGTATCCGGGCGGGGAGCCCAGCAGCCGGGACACGGTGTGCTTCTCCTGGAACTCGCTCATGTCGAACCGGACGAGCCGGTCCTCGTCGCCGAACAGCAGCTCGGCCAGGGCCTTGGCGAGCTCGGTCTTGCCGACGCCGGTGGGCCCCAGGAACAGGAACGAACCGGTCGGCCGGTCCGGATCGCCCATCCCGGCCCGCGACCGCCGCACCGCCTGCGCGATCGCCGTCACCGCCTCGTCCTGGCCGACCACGCGGTCGTGGAGCGCGTCCTCCAGCTTCAGCAGCCGCGTCTTCTCGTCCTCGTTCAGCTGCGCCACCGGGATGCCGGTCCGCCGGGAGACGATCTCGGCGATGTCGTTCTCCGTCACCTTCAGCGCGCCCTCGCGGCGCTCCTCGATGGTCGCCACCTCGGCGCCGAGCTGCTCGATCTGCGCCTTCAGGTCCTTGGCGCGGTCGTAGTTCTCGCCGGCGACCGCCTCGTCCCGCTCCCGGTTCAGCTTGGCCAGCCGGTCCTCGCGCTCCACCGCCTCGGTCGACTTGCCCAGGTTCCGGATCCGGATCCGGGCGCCGGCCTGGTCGATCAGGTCGATGGCCTTGTCCGGCAGGAACCGGTCGGAGACGTAGCGGTCCGACAGCTCGGCCGCGGCGGCCAGCGCCTCGTCGGTGAACTTCACGCCGTGGTGCGCCTCGTACCGGTCGCGCAGGCCCTCAAGGATCTGCACGGTCTCCTCGACCGTCGGCTCGGACACCAGGACCGGCTGGAAGCGGCGCTCCAGCGCGGCGTCCTTCTCGATGTTCTTGCGGTACTCGTCGATCGTCGTGGCGCCGATGACGTTCAGCTCGCCGCGCGACAGCGCCGGCTTCATGATGTTGCCGGCGTCCATCGACCCGTCGCCGCCGGAACCGGCGCCGACCACGGTGTGCAGCTCGTCGATGAACAGGATCGTGGAGTCGGCGGCCTTGCCGACCTCGTCGATGACGTTCTTCAGCCGCTCCTCGAACTCGCCGCGGTACTTCGACCCCGCGACCAGCGCCGCCAGGTCCAGCGACACCACCCGCTTGCCCTCCAGCGTCTTCGGCACGTCGCCGGAGATGATCCGCTGGGCCAGGCCCTCGACGATGGCCGTCTTGCCCACCCCGGGGTCGCCGATCAGCACCGGGTTGTTCTTGGTGCGGCGGGACAGCACCTCGACGGTCTGCTCGATCTCGTCGGCGCGCCCCACCACCGGGTCGAGCTTGCCGGCCCGGGCGTCCTCGGTCATGTCCCGGCCGTACTCGTCCAGCGTCGGGGTGTCCGACGGCTGCTCCGGCCCGGTCGGCAGGCCCTCGGCGCGCGAGGCTTTGGTGACCCGCTTGCCCAGGTCCTTGGCGTCGACCTGGGTCCCGCCCAGGATGTGCCCGGCCCCGGAGTCCGGGTCCTCGGTCAGCGCCGCGAGGATGTGCTGCGGGCCGATGAACGAGGTCTCGGACGCCTGGGACAGCGCGTGCGCCCGGATCAGCACCCGCTTGGCGGCCGGCGTCAGCCCCGGCTCCGCCGACGGCGTGCCGGCCGAGGCCGGGAGCGACTTCTCGATGGTCGCGGCCAGCCGGTCCGGGTCGACGTTCGCCGCGGCCAGGACGCCGCGCGTCGGCTCCGTCTGCGTGGCCGCCCACAGCAGGTGCTCGGTGTCCAGGTCGGAGCTGCCGTCCTGGGCGGCGCGCCGGGAGGCCCGCGAGATCAGGTCGCGGGCCGACTCGGTCAGGAGCCGGCCGATCGGGACGCGCTGCACCCGCGGCGGTGCGTACTCCGGGGACATCCCGAAGAACCGGTTGAGCAGGTCGTTGAAGGGATCGTCGGAGCGGTCGAAGAAGCCGCCGAAGGAGCTCGTGGACATGCCTCCAGAGAACACCTGATAGGTACGGCCCGCATGGCGAGACTGCGCCGAGCGGGTAGCCGCCGCGCTCGGCGCTGCTCGTCCGCGAGCACGTCTTCAGCGGAGTGCCTCAGGAGCGTCTCAGTCGGCAGGCCCTTCGGCCGAGCCGTTCTCAGCCGGCGCATCTTCACTCAGCGCGCCTTCGGCGAGCGCCAGCGCGAGGGCCCGGCCCGGGCAGACCCGCGGACCGTGCCCGAAGGCCAGCCCGAGCGGTCCGACCTCCAGCAGTACCGGCTCCCCGGCCGGGATCTCGGTGTCCCCGACGCGGGTGGCCGTGCGCGCGATGCGGCGCATGACCTGCACCGGCGGCTTGGCGTGGACAGCGGCGGCGACGTCGCCGGTGTCGCGGGCGGCGGCGATCAGCGCCGCGGTGGCGTCGCAGGCCTGGACGAGGATGCCGACGCGGTTGGCGGCCTGTTCGGGGTCGGGGGTCCGCATCAGCGGAAGCAGGAGGCGGACCGCGCCGTCGGCGGCCGGGTCGTCGCCGCCGAAGTAGTTCGCGGCGACGGTGCGCAGTGCCTCGATCGCGGAGTCGTCCAGGTCCGGCAGGCCCATGGCGCGGGCGAGCGTGCGCAGGATCAGGGCGCGGTCGTCGTCGGCAGTGGTACTGGCCGCGAGCCGGCGCAGCTCGCCGACATCGATGCGGGCCAACTCCGTCTCCACATACGCCCGCCGCCGAGCGTGGACCGCGCCGTGTGCGAAGCGTGCGACGGTGGCCCGCAGCCAGGCCATCGTGCCCTCGGGGCCGGTCTCGACGGGCAGCGGCACCAGGCCGGGGTCGGCGAGGGCCTGCTCGATGTCCGCGCGTGCGGTGAACGTGACCATGGATCGACGGTACGGCCGGATCGCTTCGGCCGGCCCCGAAGTCTCCCGGGCGCCGGTCTCGGTGAAGATCGAGAAGCGCTGCCACCGCGCGCCCGGTAGCGTCGTCCGCATGTCCATCCCTGGAGTCGAGCCCACCGTCCCGCCCAGCGGCACCGGCTGCGTCGAGTGCGACGCGACCGGCGGCTGGTGGGTCCATCTGCGCCGCTGCACACAGTGCGGCCACATCGGCTGCTGCGACAACTCGCCCGAGCAGCACGGCCGCAAGCACGCGGCGGACACCGGCCACACCGTCATCACCAGCTTCGAACCCGGCGAGGACTGGTTCTACGACTTCAGCAACGACAACTTCTACGAGTCCGGACCCGCGCTGGCGCCGCCGGACAGCCGCCCCGCGGACCAGCCGGTTCCCGGCCCGCAGGGCCGCGTGCCCGAGGACTGGCGCAGCAAGCTGAACGGCTGATCGCGGCCCCGGGCCCAGCCCCGGCCCGGCCCCGGACCTGGAGCCTTGTCCGCCGTCCCCGCTACTGTCCCTGCCATGGAGGGGATCGAGCGGGGCCATTTGCAGATCATGCCCATCCACGCCGTGACCGAGGTCTACGGCGAGGATGGGCTCCGAGAGCTGTTCCGGATCGAGATCGAGGCGTTCCCGGAATCCGACCGCGAGACACTGCTGCGGGCCGAGCGGGTCGCCTCGCGCCTGCACGCCAAGGACCGCCGGGTCCGCGAACCCTATGTCAATCACCTGCTACGCGTCGCGGTCCGCATCATCCGGCACTACCAAGTCCGGGACTGCGAGGTCGTGGCCGCCGCGCTGCTCCACGACGCCGTGGAGGACCACCCCGAGGACCTCGCCGACCTGGCCGGCGCCGCCGAACGGGCGCTCGGGGCGCGGCGCGCCTCGCTCGCGGTGCTGTCCCGCGCCTTCTCGCCGCGCGTCGCAGAACTCATCGACGCCGTCACCAACCCGGCTTACGATCCGGCGCGGGACAAGGGGGAGCAGTACCGGGAGCACGTCGTCGCCAGCCTGGAGGCCAATCCCTGGGCGCGCGTGGTGAAGCTCAGCGACTTCACCGACAACGGGGTCGGCATCATCCACACCACCGGGCCGAAGGTCCGCAAGGCCTCGGCCAAGTACGCGCCGCTGGTCCCGCAGCTGCGCGACTTCGCGACCCGGCCGGACACTCCGCTCAGCGACGCGGTGAAGGCGCACATCGTCAAACAGCTCGACGAGGCGGAGCATCGATTCCGGGTGATCCTCGGGTAGGCTGCCTGCGGGGTGGGTCCGCGAACCAGCATCGAGGACCCTCATGCTTGACGGGCAAGAACTGGCGGACGCCCTGGTCGGGGCGGTCCGCGGCGACGAGGACGGCTTCGCCGTGCTCTGGCGCGCCCTGAACCCGCCGCTGCTGCGGTATCTCCGAGTCCTGATTCCGGACGCGGGCGAGGACGTGGCCTCCGAGACCTGGCTGCAGGCCGCCCGCGACCTCGGCGGGTTCACCGGCGACGTCCGGCACTTCCAGGTCTGGCTGTTCCGGATCGCCCGCAACCGCGCGATCGACGAGGGCCGCCGCGCCCGGCGCAAGCTCGACGAGCCGGTCGCCGTGCTGCCCGACCGGGGCTCCGCCGACGACACCGCCGAGGCGGCGCTGACGGCCCTGGCCACCCGGCGGGCCCTGGCGGTGATCGCCGAGCTGCCCCGCGACCAGGCCGAGGCCGTGCTGCTGCGCGCGGTCGCCGGGCTGAGCGCGGACCAGGCCGGGGCGGTGGTCGGCAAGCGGGCCGGTGCCGTCCGGGTCGCGGCCATGCGAGGGCTGCGGACGTTGAAGAAGAAGCTCGACAAGGCCGCGACGTCGGAGCCGGCGGAGAAGCCCCAGGCGGCCGAGCGGGCTGCTCATTCCGAGCGGGCCGAGCGGGCCGAGCGGACTGAGCGCGAGAAACCACCGGAGCCGCAGGCCACCGCCAGGACCCGGACCGGTTCGAGGGCGGGTGTAACACGATGAGGCGCCGGATCGCTCCTTGGAGCACGATGCGTACGACAGGGAGCTCACAGCGGGCCCTCGGGCGCCGGCGGCTCGGCCGCCACGCCGCCGAGGCGCTGCTCGACGATCCGCGGGACTCAGGGTTCGAAGACCTGGGACGGCTGCTCTCCGCGGCCGCCGGTCCGGCCCTGCCCGCCGAGCTGTCCGGCGAGGACGCGGCCCGGGCCGGGTACGCCGCGCATCACTCCGTCTCCGCGACATCCTCCAAGGAGCGACGAGTGTTCAGCAAAGTCCTGTTCACCAAGGCCGTGACGGTCAAGATCGCCGCCGCCGTCTGCGGTTTCTCGGTGGTCGGCGCGGCCACCGCGGCGGCCACCAACTCGCTGCCGCACAGCTGGCAGCAGACCGCGCACAGCGCGCTCGGCCCGATCGGCGTGCCGGCGCCCAAGAGCACCTCCCAGGCCGGCCAGGACCGCGACCGGGACAAGGACAAGAAGGGCTCCGATGCCGACCACGCGACGCCGCATCCCGGGCCCACCGGACCGCCGTCCGCCAAACCGTCCGCGGACCAGGACGGCCCGGGCGACCAGGCCGGCCCGGGCCGGGATGCGCTCGACGCGGCAGGCGCGGCGCTTCTCGGCGACGACGGGTTCCGGCTGTGCAAGGCCGCCGAGAACAACGACCGCGACGACCGCGGCGCCGATCTGACGTCGGCGGAGTTGCAGAAGCTGGCCAAGGCCGCGGGCATCCCGGACTCCGAGCTGGCGCAGATCAAGTCCCGGCTCGACGCGCAACGCACGGCCGCGCAGAAGCGGATGCAGGACTTCTGCACCCGGCTGGCACAGGCGGAGAAGGACCTCCGCCAGGGCCGCAAGCCGCACTTCCCGATCCCGGCGCCGCACCCCGGCGATGGCTGGCCGACCACCTGGCCGACGCTGCCGAGCGGGCCCGGGCTGCCCACCAAGCTGCCGAGCCACCTGCCGACCGGGCTGCCGAGCAACGCCCCGACCGGGTTGCCCAGCCACTTGCCCACCGGTCTGCCCACCGGCTGGCCGTCGGGCTGGCCGGTCGATCCGCAGAGCCCGGACGACCCGCAGAACCCGATCGACCCGGTGCACGCGCCGGCGGCCTCCGGGAGCGCGCGGGCCGGACAGCACTGATGCCGGGCCGCTGAGCTCGCGGCGCTCAGCTCGCGGCGCTGAGCTCGGGCAGCTGAGCCTGGGCCGCTGAGACTCCGGTACCGAGACCCCGGGCACCGGGCGCGTTCCTCACCCACCCCACCACCGCGCCCGGTGTTCCGGACTCCGTTCGCTCAGCCCTGCGCTACTCACCTACTCCCGCAGGGCCCGCCAACCAGCCGCGGCCGCGGCGGCCAGCAGCACTCCGGAGACCGCGAAGCCCTCGCGCGGCCCGACGTACTGCACGATCGCCGCGACTCCGAAGCCCGCGATCGGCGCCACGCCGGTCATCGCCATGCCCCACAGGCTCATCACCCGCCCGCGCATGTCCGGCCGGCAGCGCAGCTGCGCCAAGGTGTTCGCGGAGGCGATGAACCAGATCGAGGTGACGCCGAGCAGCACCATCCCGGCCAGTGCCAGCGCCAGGTTCGGCGCGATCGCGATCGCCAGGACCGATCCGGCGGTGGCCAGCGCCAGCACCCGCACCCGGCGCCCGGTCGGCACCGGCCGCGAGGCGGCCAGCAGCGCGCCGGGCAGGCCGCCGATGCCGAACGCCGCCATCATCGCGCCGTAGGCGCCGCCGCCCTGGTGCAGGGCCCGCTCGACGAGCGGCGGCAGGGCGATGGTCATGCCGAAGATCAGGCCCGAGGCCGCGGACATCGGCAGCAGCGCGCGCATGATCGGGGAGCTGAAGGCGTAGCGCATGCCGTCCCGGGCCGTGCCGCCCTTGTTCTTGCCCTTCTGGGCCCGGGGTGCGCTGCTGCGGGCCTGCATCTTGGTCAGCACCACCAGCGGCGCCACGTACGACAGCGCGTTGACCCCGAAACACGCGGTGGCGCCGGAGACGGCCAGCAGCGCGCCGCCGATGCCCGGGCCGATCACCCGCGAGGCGTTGAGCGCCACCTCCCACAGCCCGACCGCGCTGGCCACGCCGTCCTCGCCGACGAGGTCGACGACGTAGACCTGCCGGGCCGGGGCGTCGACGGCGAGCACGGTCCCGGACAGCACCGAGGCGACGACCACGTTCCAGATCGCCAGCTGCCCGGTCGCGGCCAGCACGGCCAGCGTCACCGCGATGCCCATCAGCACGGCCTGCGTCACCAGCAGCAGCCGGCGGCGGTCGGAACGGTCCACCAGGGCTCCGGCCCAGGCCCCGCCGATCAGCGTCGGGCCCCAGGTGGCGAGCGTCATCACGCTGAGCCACACCGCGTCGCCGGTCTGCTGGAGCACCCACCACGACAGCGCCACGCCCTGCGCCATCACGCCGGAGGCGGACGTCACCTGGCTGGCGAACCACCACCGGAAGTCACGTTCGCGCAGCGCGCCGCTGATGCGGCCGAGCACGGTGTCCTTGGTGACGACGGCGGTGGTGTCCGCGGCGTCCGCTTTCGCGCCGTTGGCACCGTTCACGCCGTTCGCAGCGTTCGCAACGTCCGCGTCCTGCACGAACGTCTCGGCGCCGGCCGCCAGCGCGTCGGCGGCCGGGCTGTCGGGCTCCAGCGTGCCGGCGGCCGCCTTGAGATTCCTGGACAACTTCCCCTCCCGGAGTGGTGTGGACCATAGCCGGGAACCGGCGCCGGTCAGGTTCTATTTCGCCAACAGGCGTTTATCTCGAAGTTTGTTGATCGTCGGGCGGCGCTCTGTGTCGAGTTGTCAGCGATCGGACCCAGATGTGAATCAAGATCTCCCAGTTCGGCGCGGGGCTTTACCATGACGACGTGCGGGGCGGTTTTGGGACAACAGGGAACGAGGCCGAGCCACGACTGGCGCGCGGTCTGGTGTTCGCCGTCGCCGCCGCGCTGGTGTCGGTGCACTTCTTCAAGGCATTGGGCCGCCTGCCGTCCGATCCGGCGGCCGGCGCGACGATTCTCGTGGCGTGCCTGGCCGTCCTCGGCCTGGAGCTCCGGCCCGCATCCCTGGTCCGCATAGCGACGCAGCTGGGCTGCGCGTTCGTCGCCGTCGGACTCGCCGGGGCCTCGGTGGGCCTGCTCGCGGTGCCGGTCGGCGCGGTGCTCCTTCAGGGCTGGTGGCCGCTGGTGCCCCCGGTCCTGGGCGCCGCCGCCTGGATCCAGGCGGTGCGGACGGACAGCGTCCGGGACACCGCCGACACCGTCACCATGATCTTGCTCGGCGGAATGATGGTCTACGCCGTGACCACCCTCGGGGCGCTCGCGGCGCGGGTGCACGGGACCCGGCTGACGCTGGCCGCCGCCGCGGTGACCGCCGAGCGCCTGCGGATCGCCGAAGGGCTCGACGCCGACCTGGCCACCGGCCTCGGCCGGATCCGCGAGCAGGCCGCCGAGGGCGAACCCGCGGTTCTGGACGACCTGTTGGCCGGTGCCCGCGCGACCCTCGCCGCGACCCGCGCCACCGCCGCCGATCTGCGCAGCCTGTCGCTGGCCCCGGAGGCCGCGAGCGCCCGGGCCCTGCTCCGGTCGGCGGGCATCGAGGCCACGGTGGTCACCGGCCACACCGAGCCGCTCGGCCCGGCCGGCACCGTGCTGGCGACGGTGCTGCGCGAGGTCGTGACCGCGGTGGTGCGGGTCGGCGACGCCCGTCGCTGCCGGATCGTCACCGGCGAGGACGGCGGCCAGGTGACGCTGCGGGTCCTCAGCGACGGCGTGCCGGCCGCGGCGCTGGGCGCGGACGTGCTCGACGGGCTCGCGGCGCGGGTCCGGGGCAGCGGCGGACGGCTCGGCACCGGACTGGAGGCGGACGGCTGGTTCGCGGTGGAGGCCTCGGTGCCCGCGACCCCGGTCGCCCTGGACCCGGTGGAGGCGCCGGAGCTGCGGCGGGCCACCTTCTGGTACTACCTGCTGCTGGTGGCGTTCTGTCTTCGTACCCTGCTTTACGTTCCGGCGGTCCTGATCGCTCCGGCGCTGGCTGTGCTGGCCGTGCTGTGCGGCCTGCAGGTGGTGTATTCGGTGCGGGACACCAGTCGCGGCAGCCGGCCGGCCATGGTGCTGTTCGCGGTCCTCACCTACCTGCCGACGCACTGGTTCGGGCAGAACTGGATCGCCTCCCTCGGGCTGCTCGCGGGATCGCTGGCGATCGCGCTGCCCTGGCGGCTCGCGATCCCGGCCGTCGCGGCGGCGTTGGGGGTCGGCGGGGTCCTGGCGGCGTGGGACGGGGCGAGCGCGGTGTCGGCGGTGCTGAACGCGTTGGTGACGTGCTTGATCGTCTACGGCTTTCTGCGGCTGGCCCGGCTGGTGCGGGAGCTGCAATTGGCGAGCGAGGGACTGGCGCGCGCGGCCGTGGTGTCCGAGCGGCTGCGCGCGGCCCGCGACCTGCACGATCTGCTGGGCCACGGCCTGACCGCGATTCTGCTGAAGGCGGAGCTGGCGCGGCGGCTGGCCGTCGCGGACCCCGAGCGCTGTCTGGCGGAGATCCGCGACGTGGAGCGGCTGGCGGCGCAGGGCGAGAGCGAGCTGCGGGCGCTGACCGGCGGGGTCCGCGGGCTGTCGTTCGCGGACGAGCTCTCGTCGGCCGCGGCGGTGCTGGCGGCGGCGGAGGTGACGGTGGAGGTGGAGGGGGACGAGGTCGCGGTTCCGGCGGAGGTCGGCGCGGTGTTCGGGGCGGTGCTGCGGGAGGCCGTGACGAATGTGCTGCGCCATAGCACGGCGCGGTATGTGCGGATCGCGGTGTTGGAGGTCGGGGTGGTGGAGGTCGGGGGCGGGATCGGCGATGGCGCGGTGGTGCGGTTGGAGGTGGAGAGCGATGGGGTCGCTGACAGCACGGGTGGCCAGTCGGGCGCACTGGACGCGTCAGGTGTGTCAGGTCTGTCAGGTGCGTCGGGTTCCGGCATCGGCGGCCTCATGATGCGTCTGGCCGAACACGGCGGAACCCTCACCGCCGGACCGGATGACGGCTGGTGGCTGGTCCGCGCCGAACTGCCGCTGTCCGCTGTGTGAAAACCTGCTGATGCCGTCGTCGAGCACCACTACGCTCCGTGCCCATGAGCGACATCGCGATCATCCCCGTCGAACTCGCTGACGCCGGCGAGATCCTGACTTTGCAGAGGGCCGCCTACGCCACCGAGGCCCAGCTCTACAACGACTGCCATCTTCCAGCCCTGACACAGACCCTCGGGGAACTGGAATCAGAACTGGAACACAGCCACGCCCTGAAAGCCGTCCGCGACGGTCGCATTATCGGCGCCGTCCGCGTCCACCCGGAGGGGCCGGTCTGGCACATCGGCCGCCTGACCATCGCCCCCGATGTCCAGGGGCAGGGCATCGGCACCAGCCTCATGGCCGAGGTGGAGCGCCAGGCGCCGTCCGAGGTCGAGCGCTTCGCCCTGTTCACCGGGCATCTCAGCGTCGCCAACATCCGCCTCTACGAGCGGCTCGGCTATCGCGAGACGCGCCGTGAGCAGCTCAAGCCCGGTGTCGAACTGGTCCATCTCGACAAGTCTGCTTCGAACCCGGCGTAGCCGCGGCGCGCGTCGCCGGCCGGCGTCGTCAGACCCAGCCTGCGTCGCGGGCGATCCGCACCGCGTCCGTCCGGTTGCGGGCGTTCAGCTTTCCCACGACCGCCGTCAGCACGTTGCGCACCGTTCCGGTCGACAGGTGCAGGCGCGCGGCGATCTCCGGGGGTTCGGCGCCTCCGGCGAGTTCGCGCAGGACGTCGTTCTCGCGCGGGGTCAGCGGATTGTCGGCCAGGTCCCAGGCCGTCACCGCGAGCTTCGGGTCCAGCACCCGGCCGCCGGCCGCCACTTCGCGGATCGCCGCCGTCAGCTCCTCCGGCGGCGCCGTCTTCAGCACGAAGCCGTCGACCTTCGCTTCCAGGGCGCGCCGCAGCAGGGCCGGGCGGCCGTTGGAGGTGAGCATCAGGGTGCGGCAGGCCGGGAGCCTCTGCTTCAGCCGCGCCGCCGCCTCCAGGCCGTCGATGCGGCCCGGCATGTCGATGTCCAGCAGGGCCACGTCCGGGGCGAAGACCAGCGCCTGGGAGACCACGTCGTCGCCGGTCGCGGTCTGCGCCACGACCTCCAGGTCCGGCTCCAGGGCCAGCAGCGCGGCCAGCGCCCCGCGCACCACGAGCTGGTCCTCGGCCAGCAGCAGTCGGATCACGTCACGACGATACCCGTGACGAGGTCACGGGTGGGCGATGACGGCCTCCCTGGGGAACGAACGCGCTGGTCGGCAGGCTGGAAGCATGAACGAGGCGATCAGTTTGGAAGCCGTGAGCAAGGTCTACGGCAAGGGGCGCGGGGCGGTCGCGGCGCTGCGCGAGGTGTCGGTGGGGCTGCCGGCCGGCGGCTTCACCGCGATCATGGGGCCGTCCGGCTCCGGCAAGAGCACGCTGCTGCACTGCGCCGCCGGGCTGGACCGGCCCACGTCCGGACGGGTGCGGCTGGGCGGCACCGAGCTGGCCGGGCTCAGCGAGACGAAGCTCACCGAGCTGCGGCGGGAGCGGGCCGGGTTCGTGTTCCAGGCCTTCAACCTCATCTCGTCGCTGACCGTGGCGCAGAACATCACCCTGCCGCTGCGGCTGGCCGGGCGGCGGGCGGACAGCCGCCGGCTGGCGGAGGTCGTCGCGCGGGTCGGGCTCAGCGAGCGGATCGGCCATCGTCCCGGGCAGCTGTCCGGGGGCCAGCAGCAGCGCGTCGCCATCGCCCGGGCGCTGATCGCGGATCCCGAGGTGATCTTCGCCGACGAGCCCACGGGCGCGTTGGACACCATGACGGCGCGCGAGGTGCTGGGGCTGTTGCGCGAGGCGGTCGACACCATGGGCCAGACCATCGTCATGGTGACGCACGATCCGGTGGCCGCTTCGTACGCGGACACGGTCCTGTTCCTCGCCGACGGCCGGGTGGCCGACACCATGGCCGCTCCGACGGCCGCCGGGGTCGCCGACCGGATGATCCGGCTGGGGGCGTGGGCGCGATGATGCTTTCGGTTGCCTGGTCCACGCTGCGCCATCGCAAGGGCGGGTTCGTGGGCGCGTTCGTCGCTCTGTTCTGCGCGGCCGCGTTGGTCTGCGGATGCGGGACGCTGCTCGCCACGGGGCTTCTCGGCACGGTCGAGCCGGAGCGGTTCGCGGCCGCGCCGATCGTCGTCACCGGGGACCAGAACGTCCATTCCGTGGAGGTGAAGGGGAGCGGGAAGGTCAAGAACAAGGCGAAGCCGGTCTCGGACCACGTGTGGGTGGCGGGGGAACTGGCTGAGCGGATCAAGGCTCTGCCATCGGTGAAGGCGGTCGCGACCGAGGTGCTGTTCGCCGCCTACCTCCCGGGCGGGCCGACCACGGATTCCTTCGGCCACGGCTGGGAATCAGCGGCGTTGTCGGGGCTGACGCTGGCGAAGGGGCGCGCTCCGGCGGCCGCCGACGAGGTCGTGCTGGACGCCGGTACGGCCGCCAGGACGCACCTCGGGGTGGGTGCTTCGACGACGCTGCGTACGGCCCAGGGCGCCAGGGCGGTGCGGGTGGTCGGGGTCACGGGCCAGGGATTCGCCAGTCAGGCCGCGATCTATTTCGGTTCGGCGCAGGCCCGGGAGCTCGCGGGGCATGCGGGGTTGGTCGACGCGATCGGGGTCTTTCCGGCCGGGGACGTGGCGGCTGCGGCCAAGGACATCAAGACACTGATTTCGGCGTCGGGGTCGGCGTCGGGGGCTGGGGCGGCTTCGGGGTCCGGTTCGGCGTCCAGCTCGGCGTCCGGTTCGGCGTCTGGATCGGCCACCGCGCCTCTTCCCGTTCCGGTTCTGCACGTCGGCGACAGCCGCGGCCCGGCCGAGTTCCCGGACGCCGCCGACGCCACGGTCCGCCTGATCAGCATGGGCGCGGTGCTGGCCGGGACCTCGCTGATCGTCGCGGTGCTGGTCGTCGTCGGCACGTTCGCGCTGTCGATCCAGCAGCGGCAGCGGGAACTCGCCGTGCTGCGGGCCGTCGCCGCGACCGGCAAACAGGTGCGCAAGATGATCGGCGGCGAGGCGTTGACGGTGGGGCTGGCCGCCGGGATCACCGGTGCCGCCGCCGGACTGCCGCTCGGGTCGTGGCTGCACGACGAGTTCGTGTCCTTGGAGGTGATCCCGGCGAACGTCCCTGTCGTGCTCTCCGTGTTCCCGGCGATCGCGGCGCTGGTCGCGACGGTGCTGGCCGGGTGGGCGGCGGCGCGCATCTCGGCCCGCCGCGCGACTCGGATCCGTCCGGTGGAGGCGTTGGGCGAGGCCGAGCTGAAGCCGCCGCGGCTGTCGGCGGTCAGGGTGTTGTTCGGCGTGCTGGCGCTGGCCGGCGCGGTTGTGCTCACGGCGGTGTTGACCGTGCTGCACTCCGACGCGGCCGCCACGCCGGTCGGCTTCAACGCGGTGTTGCTGTGGTGCACGGCGCTGGCGCTGCTCGGGCCGCTGGTGGCGCGGCTCGGCACGGCGGTGCTCGGGGTGCCGTTGCGGCTGTCGCGGGTCGGCGGCTACCTGGCGGCGAACAATCTGCGGACTGGGGCGCACCGGCTGGCGTCGATCATCACGCCGCTGACGTTGCTGATGGCGATGGCCAGCATGATCCTGTTCTCGCAGACCACTGTTTCGCACGCCGGGGCGGCGCAGCGCGCGGCGGGCAACGTCGCCGACTACGTCGTCGGTCCGCGGGTGTCCACCGACGCCGCCGACGCGGTGCGGGCCGTGCCGGGGGTGAAGACGGTGACGCGGGTGCTGCACACCACCGTCCGCACCGGGCTGAACAAGCGGAGTGTGCTCGGCGTGACGCCGCAAGGGCTGGCCGACACGCTGGACCTCGGTGTCACCTCCGGCAACCTCGCGGCGCTGACCGGCCCCGGCACCGCGGCCGCCCCCTCCGGCCAGGGCTTCCACGTCGGATCGCAGGTCTCGATGACGCTGGCCGACGGGACGCGGGCCCAGGTCGCGATCGTCGCCGTCTACACGCGCCAACTCGGCTTCGGCGACCTGGTGGTGGCCCATGACCTGATCGCGCCGCACGTGGACGTTCCGCTTGACGGCGAGCTGCTGATCCGGGCTCCCGGCGTGGCGCGCGGCAGCCTGGCCGCCGCGCTGCGGAACGATCCGGGCGTCGGCGTCCGCGACCGGGTGAGTGCGGTGTCCGCGAACGACAACGCCGGCGCGAAGATCGGCTACGTCTCCCTCGGGCTGATCATCGCCTTCACCGCCATCGCCGTGGTCAACACGCTGGCGATGAGCATCAGCGACCGGAGCCGCGAGTTCGCGGCACTGCGGCTCACGGGAGCGACGCGGCGGCAGGTGCAGCGGATGCTGGGGTGGGAGACGGCGACGGCGGTCGCGGTCGCGACAGTGCTGGGGCTCGGCGTCGCGGCGGCGGTGCTGACCACGTACGCCAGCGGGATGACGCGCTCCACCGCCGGGGTCTCGGCACCGGCGGGGATGGTGGCGGTCGTGGTGGGAGCGGCGGCGGTGCTGGCGGCGGTGGCGACGTGGGTGCCGGCGCGAGCGGCGCTGAGCGGGTTGAAGAAAGAGCACTGATGCCGGTGCTGATGGTGACGAGGCTGTCCCCGGTCCACGCCGGGGACAGCCTCGTCACATCGCCTAGTGTTTTGCGCTACCGCAGAGCACCGCGCAGCTTTTGCAGCGTCGCCAGGCCGTCAGCGTGCCCGGCCTTCTCCGCCTCGGCGATGGCCTTGTCCAGACGGGCCTTGGCAGCGTCGGGGCGGCTCATCGCCCGGTGCTCGATGATCGCGGCGAACCTGATCGCCTCGTACCGCGGCGGTATCTCCGAGAAGCCGGGGCGGTCGTAGAGCGTGACCGAGCGTTCCAGCTCGGCGATCGCCTCCTCCGGACGCCCGGCGGTGTTCAGCACCCAACCGCGGGTGTAGCAGACCTGGGCCTCGTCGACATCGAGGCTGACGAACTGCACCTGGGCCACCTCCGGGAACTCGGTGCGCAACCGGTCGGCCTGCGCCAGGTAGCCGAGCGCCTCCTCCAGCCCCTCGGCGCCGTGCGTGTTCATCGCCTCCCCGGCCATGTCCCGCAGCGCCTCGTTCAGATCGGGAATCCGGGGCGCCACCGCATTGGCCGCGATCGCCCGCGCCAGCGCGGCCCGCGCTCCATCCCAGTTGCGCGCCAAGGCCAGCGCCGCCGCCGCCTCCGCCGCGGCAGCCGTGAGCCGACTCGGATCGGGCCAGCCGTCAACAGCATCCGCGACATGCAAGAACTCCACCGCCGCCGCCCGCGGCTCCTCCAACGCCAACAGCCCACGCGCCAGGTCCGCACGGATCTGCACCATCAGCATGTCGGAGCGAGTGGGGTGCTTGCGATGCGCCGACCGCGAGCCATCCGCGCTGTTGTTGCTGCTGTTGCTGTCCGTGTTGTTGTCGCTGTCGCTGTCGCTGTCGCTGTCGCTGTCGCTGTCGGCCTCGGTTCCGGCTTCAGCTTCGGTCCGGGCCCCGGCTTCACCCTCGGCCCCGGCCCCGCCATCAGCCTCGGTTCCAGCCTCAGCCTCAGCTTCGGTCCGGGCCCCGGCATCAGCTTCGGTTTCGGTTTCCCCGAACGGCTCGTCGACCAGCGTCTCCAAAACCGCCACCGCGTCGGCGACCTGTCCCTGCATCGTCAGCGCGTTGCTCATCCGCCACCGCGTCTCCGCTGCCCCGAAGGTGTCGCCTTCGCGGTCCAGTCGCACTGCGGCCTCGGCGAATGTCCGTACCGCGGTCGCGAGTTCGCCGCCTTGCAGGGCCGACTCGCCGAGCAGGCGGTACAGGTGCGTCAGTTCCTCGGGTTCGACTGCCGGGTGGGCCTCGGAGATGCCGGTCTGCAGTGCCTGCACCGCGTCGCCGTAGCGTTCCTGGCCGGCCAGCGCCAGGCCGAGCAGCATCCGGGCCCGGTGCATCCGCCATGGCCAGTCGAGTTCGCGGAAGATCTCGATCGCGCGCCGGGCCGCGGCTTCGGCGGCGACCGGGTCGTCGTGGGTGGCGTCGTACTCCGCCAGCGATTCCAGCACCAGGGCGATGCGCTGGGGGATGCCGTATCTCTCCGCGTCGGCGATGAGTGCCGCCGCCTCCTGGCGGAAGGTGGCCACCCAGCGCTCGCGCTCGGTTCCGTCGGCGGCGCGCAGGGCGGGGTTGCGGGCGGTGAACAC
Organism: Catenulispora yoronensis; assembly: GCF_039531695.1. Lineage (NCBI taxonomy): Bacteria > Bacillati > Actinomycetota > Actinomycetes > Catenulisporales > Catenulisporaceae > Catenulispora > Catenulispora yoronensis. Next base: position 72,671 of record NZ_BAAAQN010000047.1, on the reverse strand, counting down.
CCGGCTTTGCCGGACCACCAGCTTCTGGACGCGCGCGTCCTGGAGCGCCTCGGTGTCGGCGAAGCCGCCCGCGTCGAGGACGGCGTCGACGCGCTCCAGCAGCGCGTCCAGCGCCGGCCAGGCCGCGGACGCGGACACCGCGGCGTCGGTGTCCTGGTCCCGGATGGCGCGGCTCCACAGGATCCGGGCCTCGGAGGCGATCACGCGGTCCGGCCGTCCGGCCCGCTCGTAGCATTCGGCGGCCTCGGCGAAGTACCGCTCGACGTCGTCCCACTGCCGCTCGCCGTGCGCCCGGCTGGCCCGCTCGGTCGCGATCTCGCCGCGCAGCGAGTCGGTCAGCTGATCGGCGTCCGCGTCGGCGGCCCGCTCCAGCAGCGCGTCCCACAGGATGCGCGACGAGGGATGGGTGTGTCGGTCCAGCCGCAGCACCTCGGCCACCAGCTCGGCGAAGTCGTCCGGCACGACTGTCTCAGCGGCCTGCGACCCGGCGGCTCCGCCGGAACGCGGCACGGGCACCGAGCCGCCTGAGCTGCTCGAGCCCGGCACCGAGCCGCCCGACCCGACCGACCCGCCACCCGTCTCAGTGCTCTCCAATCCCGCCGACCGCACCCCGAGGTTCAACTCGGCCACCAGCGGCCGCTGCGCCAACTGCTCCGTCCGCCGGCGGGACACGGACTCCGTCCCGTTGCGCGCGTCGAACCGCGCCGCCAGCGCGTCGCTCTCCGCGCCGACCGACGCCAGCAGCTCCGCGACCGTCCACTCCCGGCCCAGCGGCCCGCCGCACGGCGTGGCGCCGTGCCCGACCTCGGCCAGGCGCCGCAGCAGCACCTCCACCCCGGTGAGGAAGTCCAGCCGGTTCAGCGGCGACGCCGCGAACCCGAACAGCGCCCGGTTCTGCGCCAGCAGCTCCAGGCCCCGCGCCTCGTTCCCGGTCAGCGCGCAGAACTCCAGGTGCCGCCCGACCGAGGTCAGGTTCGCCTCCTTGCCGCGCACCGTCCGGTACGACGCCAGGTGCGCCCCGCGCGCCTCGTCCAGCCGGCCCAGCCGCACCAGCGGCAGCAGCGCCCGGGCCTGGCTGGACTGCGGCTCCTCGTCGCAGGTGCTGCGGCCGTCCAGCGTCGGCTCCAGCTCCTTGAGCCCCCGCTCGTCCTGCCCGCGCTCGAAGTGGTACTCGGCCCGCGCCCGGGCTTCGCAGGCTTCGCAGTCGCTCATCCGTCCCCGGCCGCGCGTCGCCCACAGCTCGTAGGCCAGCTCCTCGCCCTGGCCCACGTGGTCGGCGAGCGAGTAGAGCTGTCCGTACACCGGCTGCAGCCCGTGTCCGGCGGCCAGGTAGCGCTTGCGCATCTCGGTGATCCAGCCGCGGATCGAGGCCAGCGGCACCTCCGGGGTGCTCAGCAGCCCGGAGCCGACCCACTTGAAGTACCAGAAGACCCGGTGCGACTCCCAGTCGTCGAAGGCCTTCGGGTTCTGGTCCCACAGCCGGAGCAGGCGCGCGAACGCCACGGGGTACTTCACGCTCTCGCCGCTGCCGTGGTAGGCGCCCATCAGCTCCACCAGCGCGGTGACGGTCACCTCGTCGTCGCCGAAGGACTCGGCGGCCTCGACGATCTCCTCGGCGATCGCCGCCTTGGCCCGGCCCGGGGCCCGGTCGCGGTTCTCGCGCAGCGCGCCGAAGAACTCCTCCCGCGAGGCGAAGCCGCTCACACGTCCCCCCAGGTGTCAGTGCCCGTATTCCCGGCCCCGCCGCCGGCGCCGGGGTTGTCGCCGCTCCCGCCGCTGCCGCCGTTCGGCCGGCCCGCGCCCGGTCCCGGGGTCGCCGCGTGCGCGGCGAACTCCAGCAGCCCGATGAAGGACTTGTTCAGCAGCGCGTGGTCGGCCGGCCGCAGCGGACGCCGGGACAGCAGCAGCGCCTGCCCGTACAGCGCCTCGATCGCGGTCTCGGACAGCGCCGCGTCGCCGATGTCGGCGATCTTCCGGATCAGGGGATTGAGATGGTTGACGATCAGCTGGGCCCGCGGCGCGGTGGAGCCCAGCGAGCCCAGGATCCCGGCCCACAGCTCGTCGGCGTCCGCCGACAGCTCGGCCCGCCGCCGCTCGTGCCGGGCCTCGCGGTTGTCCACCAGCATGGCCGGCACCCCGACCGGCTGGAAGGCGCGCAGCGCCACGTCGGTGTCGAACTTGTCGCAGACCGCCCGGGCCCGGGCCAGGAACGCCGCGGCGGCCAGCTCGGCGGCCGGGTCCACGGTGTCCAGGTGCGCGCTGACCGTCTCCGGGTCCAGGTCGGCGACCGTGGTGCCGGGCCGGATCTCCGGCAGCCGCAGCACCAGCTCCCGGTCGTAGACGTAGCCGCCGTTGACCACGCCGAGGCCGGCCGCCGCGGCGATCGGCGCCACCTGGCGGAACTCCTCGACCGACTGCGTGACCAGCACCACCGGGTGCGCGCGGGCGAACTCGTCCAGGCTGACGTTGCCGTCGGTGGTCTCGAACGGCAGCCACGGCAGCAGCAGCGCCAGCAGCCGGTCGTCGTACCGGGCCAGCGCCTTGACCGCCAGGTGGTGCACGTCCAGGAAGCGCCGCAGCAGCGCCAGGTCCGAGGCGGCCAGGCCGACCAGCCACTCCCGGATCCGCTCGCCGATCGCGTCGCGCACCGCGGCCAGCGTCTCGTCCTCGTACAGCGCCTCGCGCGAGGCGGTGGGCCGCAGCCCGGTGGTGTCCACGACGCAGGACACGAAGAAGGCCCAGTCCGGCACCAGCTCCTGCGCCTGGTCCGAGAGCAGCATGCCCTTCAGGTGCACCCGGTGCCCGGAGTGCTTGGTCGGGTGCACCGGCGTGGGCAGCACGAACGCCACGCCCTTGAGCCCGACCAGCGGGATGTCCAGGTCGATGGTGTCCAGCGGGGTGAAGTCGAACACCGCCTTGGCGTAGCCGGCCAGCGCCTGCCGCCGGGCCAGCGGGGAGCCGTACGGCCGGTCCCAGACCGCCGGGGTGTCGTTGACCTTGGCGACGTCGCCGAACTTGTCGACCACCTCGACGTCGTAGCGCAGCAGCGAGCCGAAGTGCCGGGCCAGCCGCAGCACCCGCCCCGGCTCCAGCCACTCGCTGCCGTCGGCGCGCGGGACCAGGGTGACCGTGGTGCCGGGCTGAGGCACCGACCCGGCCGGCAGGGTCTTGATCCGGTACGTGCCGTCGCTGCGCCCGCGCCACTCCACGGCCGGCGCGCCGGCGTCCCGGGCGCTGCGCGAGACCACGGTGATCTCGTCGGCGACCACGAAACAGGCCAGCAGGCCGATGCCGAACTGGCCGATGAAGTCCTGCCGCGCCGCCGAGACGTCCAGCCCGCCGTCGGCGGCGCGCTTGGAGGAGCGGCCGATGGTGGCCAGGAAGGTGTGCACGTCGGCCTCGGTCAGGCCGACGCCGGAGTCCTCGACCCGGATGCCGCCGTCGACGCCGGTGCGAATGGTGATGCGGGCCGGGGCGGCCGGGTCCAGCAGCCGCCGCGCGGTGATGGCGTCGACCGCGTTCTGCATCAGCTCCCGCAGATACACCTTGGGGGAGGAGTAGAGGTGGTGGGAGAGCAGGTCGACCAGTCCGCGCAGGTCGACTTGGAAGGTGTGGCCGGAATCGGTGCTCACTGTCTGGTTCCCCTACTTCTTCCGCTTTTTGACGCAGTCCTGCCGGGCCACCGCGAAGACCTTCTCCGGATCGCCCCGGTATTGCCACGGGGTCTGGGTCACGTGGTCCCCGATCCGCTCGAACAGCCGGGCCGCCGTCTCCTTGTCGCCGGACAGCCAGAACGCCATCGCGAAGGAGTTCAGCGCCGGATACGGCGAGGACGTCGGCGCGAACGCCGGGTGCAGGACCGTGGCCTGCGCGACCTCCCGCAGGTCCTGCCGGACCGCCGCGCCGGTGATGTAGGCCTCGTCCGCGCCCTGCTCCAGATCGAGCCAGTGCTCCAGATGCGCCAGCGCGGCGAGCTCGCCCAGGCCGCTGCCGGCCGGGGCCCCGGCCAGGGACTCCTTGACGAAGGCGTGCATCGCCTCGTGCGACCCGCCCCACTTCGCGCACAGCTGTTGCAGCATCTGCCGGTGCAGGCCGACGTGGTCCGGGGCGCGCCGGATCCCGGCCTCGAACCGGCGGCGGGTGACCTCGGCGCCGTGCTCTAGCCCCCGGCCGCTGATGCATAGCGTGTACCAGGGCGCGGCGTTCTCCGGATCGAGCTCGGCGGCCGTGTAGAGGTACTCCTCGGCGACCTTGAGCCGCTCGTGGAAGACGCGGAACTGCTCCTGGCTGACCTGGGTGGCGCGGTAGCCGGTGCGGGCCTCCCAGGCCCAGGCGGTGTGCCGGGCGCCGGCCACGGTCAGCGCCAGCGGGTCCTGCGGGAACTGCTCGGGCAGTTTGAGCAGGAAGTCCCCGCCGAGGTCGTCGACGCCGCCGACGAGGAACGTCAGCCGGGCGAAGTCGCCGCGTCCGCGCACCGGGCGCAGCACCGCCTCCATGCCCGGCCAGTCGGCGACCCGCGCCGCCTGCCGCAGCGCGGCCAGCTCCGGATCGCCGAAGGACCGGTCCACCGGCACCGGTTTCAAGACGTCGTTCTGCGGGACGCCCCCGGCTCGTCTACCGCGCCCGGTCCCGTAGTTCTTCGAGAACGCGCGGGTCGCGGACGCTACGGCGATGACGGCTATCGCCACCGTCGGGAAACTCGACGACAAAGTGTGATCCCCTCCGTTGGACCGGTCCGGCGCGATTCACGGCCCGGCACGGGCTACGGTAGCCCAAGGGGGTGGCACCACGGTAACCGGTTCGAGGCTGCGCCGCAGGTCAGCAATCCGGTTGGCGGACTTGGCCGGTTCCGCCCGCGGACCGGCCCGGATGCCCTGTTCCGCGCGGCGCGCGTCCGGTGCGCGTCCTGCGCGTCCTGCGCGTGTCCGGCGGCCCGGGGCCGGGCCGTTCACCCGGCGGTGGCCGGATCGCCTCGCGAGCGGCTCTTTCGATCGCCCTGTGAATTCGTAGACTGACATTCGTGGCCGAATACTCTTTGCGCCGTCGCACCCTGCTCGCCACCTCCGCCGCTGCCGCCGGCGCCGTCTCGTTCTCCGGACCGGGGACCGGGACCGCGCGGGCCGACTCGACAACCACGATCGACCCCGGCACCTCCTGGGGCACCTGGGAAGGCTGGGGCACGTCCCTGGCCTGGTGGGCCAAGGCCTTCGGGAACCGGGACGACCTCGCCGACATCTTCTTCACCCTGAACCAGGCCCCTTACAACGGGGGCACGCTGCCGGGCCTCGGGCTGAACATCGTCCGCTACAACGCCGGGGCCTCCACCTGGAACTCGATCGGCGGCGCCACGATGGTGCCGGGGAAGGCCGTGCAGGCCACGCGCCAGGTCGAGGGCTACTGGCTGGACTGGTACTCGGCCGATCCCTCCTCGGCGAGCTGGAACTGGTACGCCGACGCGCCGCAGCGCAACATGCTCTGGAAGGCCCGGGACCGCGGCGCGAACCTGTTCGAGCTGTTCTCGAACTCGCCGATCTGGTGGATGTGCTACAACCACAACCCCTCGGGCTCGGCCGACGGGACCTCCGACAACCTCCAGTCCTGGAACTACCAGCAGCACGCCGTGTACCTCGCGACGATCGCGAAGTACGCGCACGACCGCTGGGGTTTCCAGTTCCACTCCGTGGAGGCCTTCAACGAGCCGTCGTCCGGGTGGTGGGTGGCCGACACCAGCTCGCAGGAGGGCTGCCACTTCGACGTCTCGACCCAGCAGACGGTCATCAACTACCTGCGGGCCGAGCTGAACTCGCGCGGTCTGGGCGCCATCGTGACGGCCTCCGACGAGACCTCCTACGATCTGGCCCGCTCGACCTGGAACGCCCTGAGCGCCACGGCCAAGGGCAACGTCGGCAAGATCAACACCCACGGCTACCAGTACGGCGGCGGCCGCCGCGACCTGCTCTACACGGCGGCGAAAGCCTCCGGCAAGACGTTGTGGAACTCCGAATACGGCGAGGGCGACGCCTCCGGGATGTCCTTGGCCAGCAACCTGAATCTGGACTTCACCTGGCTGCATCCGACCGCCTGGGTCTACTGGCAGGTGGTGGACGGCGGCGGCTGGGGCACGATCCAGTGCGACGAGGCCGCCGGCACCACCGGCGCGGTGAACCCGAAGTACTACGTGCTGGCGCAGTACACCCGCCACATCCGGCCCGGGATGCGGATCATCTCCGGCGGCGACGGAAACACGGTCGCCGCCTACGACGCCGCCAACCACAAGCTGGTCGTCGTCTGCACCAACTACGGCACCGGCCAGTGGATCAACTTCGATCTGTCGAAGTTCGGCACCGTCACCGGCTCCGGCGGCAACGGCCTGGTCGGCCGGTGGGCGACGCAGACCGGAGGCGGGGACGCGTACACGTACCACGCGGACACGTTCCTGCACGGGAAGGTGTTCTGGTCGTGGTTCTCGCCGAACACGGTGCAGACGTTCGAGGTGAACGGGGTCTATCTGTAGCGGCGGTTCTCAGTAGTCCTCCGGCAGGTCTCCGTACGGGTACTCGTCGGGGAACGGGATGTCGTCGTCGGGAGGGACCGGGAGGTAGTCCGATTCCACGGTGTCCTCCGGGAACTCGATGAACTCCTTCCGGGCCTTCATCCGGGGCGTTCGCGGAGCCGGGCTCTCCTTCTCGATGGGGAGCTCGTCCGCGATCGTCGTCTGTACCGGGGTCTGCGCGGGGATCTGTGTCGAGGACTGCGCCGAGGACTGCGCCGAGGACTGCGCCGAGGACTGCCCCGACGACTGCGCCGGGCGCGGCGCGTCCGCCAGCGTGTCGAGGATTCCTTGCCCGTACTTGGCCAATTTGTTCTCGCCGACGCCGCTGATCGTCCCGAGCTGCGCGAGCGTGGACGGGACGTGGGTGGCGATGGCGCGCAGCGTCGCGTCGTGGAACACCACGTAGGCCGGGACGCCCTGCTCCTTGGCGGTCGCGCCGCGCCAGGCCCGGAGCTTCTCGAACAGCGGCTTGGCCTCGTCCGCCAGATCGTCGACCGCGGCCGCCTGCTGCCGGGCGGCCTTCGCGGCCTTGGCCGGCCGCTCCGGCTCGCGCCGCAGCGGGACCTTGCGCTCGCCGCGCAGGACGGCGCCGCTGTCGGCGGTCAGGGCCAGCGTGCTGTAGTCGCCCTCGACCATCAGCAGCCCCTGGGCCAGCAGCTGGCGGACCACGCCGCGCCACTCGCCGTCGCTCAGCTCCTTGCCGACCCCGAAGACACTGAGTTGGTTGTGCCGGAACTGGGTGACCTTCGGGGTCTCCTTGCCCAGCAGGATGTCGATGCACTGGCCGGCGCCGAAGCGCTGGTTGCGCTCGGACTTCAGGCGGAAGATCGTGGACAGCAGCTTCTGCGCGGGGACCGTGCCGTCCCAGGTGTGCGGCGGGTTGAGGCAGGTGTCGCAGTTGCCGCAGGGCTCGCCCTTCTGGCCGAAGTACGCCAGCAGCTGCACCCGGCGGCACTCCACGGTCTCGCACAGCGCCAGCATCGCGTCCAGGTGCGCGGTGAGCTGGCGGCGGTAGGCGTCGTCGCCGTCGGAGGAGCTGATCATCTTGCGCTGCTGGACCACGTCCTGGAGGCCGTAGGCGAGCCAGGCGGTCGACGGCAGCCCGTCCCGGCCGGCGCGGCCGGTCTCCTGGTAGTAGCCCTCGACCGACTTGGGCAGGTCCAGGTGTGCGACGAAGCGCACGTCCGGCTTGTCGATGCCCATGCCGAAGGCGATGGTGGCGACCATCACCAGGCCGTCCTCGCGCAGGAACCGGGCCTGCGCCTGGGCCCGGGTCCGAGCGTCCAGGCCAGCGTGGTACGGCAGGGCACTGACACCGTTGTCGACCAGGAACTTCGCGGTCTTCTCGGTGGAGGCCCGGGACAGGCAGTAGACGATGCCCGCCTCGCCCGGGTGCTCGGTCCGCAGCAGCTCCAGCAGCTGCCGGTTCGGCTCGGCCTTCGCCGCGATCCGGTACTGGATGTTCGGCCGGTCGAAGCTGGCCACGAAGTGCTTGGCCGCGCCGAGGTTCAGCCGCTCGGCGATCTCCTTGTGGGTGGCCTCGGTGGCGGTCGCGGTGAGCGCGATGCGCGGGACGTCGGGCCAGCGCTCGTGCAGCATCGACAGCGCGAGGTAGTCGGGCCGGAAGTCGTGGCCCCACTGCGCCACGCAGTGTGCCTCGTCGATGGCGAACAGCGAGATCTTGCCCCGGTCCAGCAGTTGCAGCGCCGACTCCGAGCGCAGCCGCTCCGGCGCCATATACAGCAGGTCCAGCTGGCCGGAGACGAACATGGACTCGACGAACCGGCGCTCGTCAGGGTCCTGCGTCGAGTTGAGGAACCCGGCCCGCACGCCCACCGCGTTGAGCGCGTCCACCTGGTCCTGCATCAGCGCGATCAGCGGCGAGATCACCACGCCGACGCCCGGCCGCACCAGCGCCGGGATCTGGTAGCAGAGCGACTTGCCGCCGCCGGTGGCCATCAGCACCAGCGCGTCGCCGCCGCCGATGACGGTGTCGACGATCTCCCGTTGCGCGCCGCGGAAGGAGGAGTAGCCGAAGACGCGGCGCAGGATCTCGCCGGCCTCGCCGGGTTCCTGGCCGGGTTCCTGATCAGGCTCCGGGCCGGGTTCCTGGCCCAGCGCTTCGGCGGCGTCGGCAGCTTCGTCGGCTTCGAGGGCGTAATGGGCCGGTTCGGGAGATGCCATGCGACGAGTCTACGGAGGTGGACGGGCGGCGCGGGCCAGGACCGCGAATCGGCGGCGTCGCGGATCGCCGGCCCCGCTCAGACCAGCCGCTCCGCCGCTCCGCCGCTCTGCCCGCCGCCCGCCGACCGCAGACCGCCGCTCAAGCTTGCTCGCTCCGCCGCACCGCCGCCGCCCGCCGCTCAAGCTCGCTCCGCTCCACAGCATTGGCGCTGAGCCCGATGGCCAGTGCGTAGGCCTCCGCCGCTCCGGACAGGTCCCCGGCCCGGACCAGGAACTCGGCGCGCGCAGCATGCAGCGGTTGGTATCCGGCGAGGGCGGAGTCGTCGCGAAGCGCGTTGAGGAGCGCCAGTCCGGCCCGGGGGCCGTCAGCGAAACCGATGGCGGTCGCGTGGTTCACCTTGACCACCGGCGACGGATCGAACTGCGCGAGAGCGCTGTAGAGCTCCGCGATACGCGTCCAGTCGGTGTCGTCGGGATCCCGCGCCTGCATGTGCAACGCCGCGATCACCGCCTGGATCTGATACGTCCCGGGCCGATCCGTGCGTTCCAGGGCGCGCAACCCCTCGCTGACGCGGCCGCGGTCCCACAACGATCGGTCCTGGTCCTGGAGCGCGACATACCTGCCGTCGGCGTCGCTACGGGCGCCGCGTCGCGCGTCGTGCAGCAGCGTCAGGCTGAGCAGCCCCCATACTTCCGACTCCTGCGGCATCAGCTCGCTCAGCAGCCGCGCCAGCCGGATCGCCGAATCGCAGAGGTCGGTGCGGACCAGGTCCGGGCCGTGCGCCGCCGAGTAGCCCTCGTTGAAGATCAGGTGGACGACGCGCAGGACCCCGTTCAGCCGCTCCGGCAGCTCCTCGTCGGGCGGCACGCGGTACCGGATGTGGGCGTCGGCGATCTTCCGCTTGGCGCGGACGATCCGCTTGCCCATCGTGGGCTCCGCGACCAGGAAGGCGCGCGCGATCTCCCCGGTGGTCATCCCGCCGAGCGTGCGCAGCGTCAGCGCCACCCGCGCGGACAGATCGAGGGCCGGGTGGCAGCAGGTGAAGATCAGCCGCAGCAGGTCGTCGTCGATCCGGCTGGCCGTGTCGTTGTCGGCGTCGCCGAGGCTGCCGACGCCTCCGGCCTCGTTCGGATCGTGGAGCCGCATCTCCGCGGCCAGCCGCTCCGCGCGCTCCGCCATCGACTTGTCCCGCCGCAGCCGATCGACGGCCTTCCGCCGCGCCGCGACCAGCAGCCACGCCCCGGGACGCCTGGGGACGCCTTCGCGGCGCCACGTGGCGACGGCGGCGGCGAAGGCGTCCTGGAGCGCGTCCTCGGCGAGTTGGAAGTCCCCGACCAGGCGGATGAGGGTGGCCAGCACGGCGGTGCGCTCGGTGTGGAACGCCTCCACCACGGCCGCCTCGACGGCCGCGTCGACCACGGCCGCCTCGAAGCTCACGGCGCGCTCCGCCTCAGCGGCCGCACCTCGACCGACCCGTACCGCGCCGTGGGCAGCCGCGCGGCGTGCCGCAGTGCCTCGTCGAGATCGGCGCAGTCGAGCAGGTAGAAGCCCGCCAGCATCTCCTTCGTCGTCGCGAAGGGACCGTCGGTCAGCACCGTCTCGTCGCCGCGCACGCGGACCGTCGTCGCGCTCGACGACGGATGCAGTGGGCCGTTGGCGACGAGCGTTCCCGACTTCCGGAGGGATTCGGTGATCTCCTCCCAGACGGGCAGCGCCGCCCACCGCTCCCGCTCCTGCGCACCCTCAACCTCGGGTGCGTAGAGCAACAACATGAACTCCGGCATCGCGCCTCCTGGCCTTCCGACTCGTCGGGGAGTGCCCCGCAACGGTTCGACGAACCAGGGTCCCCGTTTTGGACAGCCGGGGCCAGGCGGACTACCGCGGTGATGATCCGGTGATCAGGCGCGGTGCAGCGAGCCGGTCAGGATCTCCGGACCGGAGCCGCCGTTGTCGGTGTAGACCGCGTTCGCGGGGACGTGCCAGCAGCCGTGGCCGTGCGCGTGCTTGAACTTGCCGGTGCCGCCGGTCACGGTGAAGGCGTAGTCCGCGACGCCGGGGTTGCTGCAGTAGGTGCCGACGGCGTCGATATTGATGGACGAGCCGTCCGCGGCGGTGAACGAGCCGTGCTTCTCGATCGGCCCGCAGTTGGCCCCGCCGAACGCGCCGAAGTGGATGGCCACCTCGAAGTGGCCGGTCACGGCGCCCACGCCGGGGAGGGTGCCGGTGAGGACGTCGGACAGGCAGAAGTCGCCGGCCGCGGAGCCGGTCGGGCAGGCGTGGTAGGTGAAGACGCCGTCGAACGTGGTGTTCAGGTGGCCGCTGGTGGAGTGGCTCGCGGCGGGGGCGGGCGACTTGGCCGATGCCGACGCCGACGCCGACGCCGACGCCGATGTCGACGCCGCTGACGCGGTCGGCGCGGCGATCAATGCGCCGGCCACCGTGACGGCCGCGACGGCCGCGGTTCTGGCGGTGCGGCTCCAGGACTGGTGACTCATATCAGTATTGCTCCTCGCTTGACGGACGGATGCGCGGATGCGCAGCTCAAAAGCCCTGTTCGGGCCCGCTGCTCACGCTCCGGTCCAGACTTGCGCAGAGCGGGGAGGGGGGTCCAATACTGAATCTGGACTAGACCATTCACTGTGCTTATCGAGCCAGGTGCGAGGGGACGATTGATGTTCGAGGTCCGTTTGCTCCGCTCGTTCGCGACGATCGCCGACCACGGTTCGTTCACCGCGGCCGCTCGCGCACTGCACCTGTCCCAGCCCGCGCTGAGCCAGCAGATCAAAGCCCTGGAACACTCGGTGCGCACGCCGTTGTTCGTCCGCTCCACCACCCCGGTGCGGCTCACCCCGGCCGGCGAGGCGCTGCTCCGCCAGGCGTACCGGGTGCTGCGGGCGGTCGACGACGCCGAGGACGCGATGCTCGGCTTCGCCGCTGCCCGAACCGGACGGCTGCGCGTCGGCGTGGTCGCCGGCGGTCTCTACGACATCCTGCATCCGGTGCTGCGCGACCTGCTCTCCGCCCTGCCCGACGCTCGGTTCGACGTGCGCCGCTTCTGGCCGCAGGACCAACTCGCGGCGGTGCGGCGCGACGACGTCGACGTCTGCGTGTACCTGCGCACGACGGAGGATTCCGAGGACGACCTGCGCGTGCTGCCGCTGCGCGACGACCACCTGATCGCCATCCTCCCCGAGGGCCACCCCGCGATCCGGCCGGACGGCACAGTCCGCCTCGCGGACCTGGCCGGCGAGCGCTTCGCCTCGTTCCGCCGCCGATGGATGCCGGTGTTCTACGACCGCTGCCTGGCCGCCTGCCACGCCGCGGGCTTCATGCCGAACATCCTCGAACACTGCGAAGACCCGATGACGATGGCGCTCGCGGTGTGCGGCGGTGCCGCGGCGCTGAGCGGCGCGGGCATGGCGAGCCGCTACCCGGGACTGGTCTACGCCCCGGTCGAGCCGCGCATCGCGATCACGGAGATCGCCGCGGTGTGGCAGCCGGACAACGAGAACCCGCTGCTGCCGGTGTTCACCGACCGCGTGGTGGCGCACTGCGGGGACCCGGTGGACTACTGGCGGGACGCGCTGCATGCGTGACGGCCGCGACCGTCCATGACCGCCACGCATGCAGCGCGCCATTCACTCTCAGCGGATGTCGATCACGTTCAGGGTCGGGGCCGAGGACGACGGGGTCGACGGGGTGGTGACGGCGAACAACTCCGATCCGGACTGGTTCCACGCCAGGCCGTAGGCGCCGAAGCCGCCGAACGAATAGGTCCCGACGGGCGTCGGGTTGCCGGGGCTGAACACGTCGACCGCGGCGGGCGAACCGTAGACGCCGAGCGCGATGGCGCCGCTGCCGGGCGCGACAGCGACGGAGCCCGGGTAGGGGCCGGTCGGGTAGGTGGCGTTCTCGGTCATGGTGCTCAGCGCGAGCTGGCTGCCGTGGTAGGGCGCGCCGCAGGCCGCGACGACGTTGGCACCGTCGGCGGTGATGGCGAGCTGGTTGAGGTTCGAGCAGGGGCTCGGCTGCCCCCACGGGTTGCTCTTGGCGATGGGGACGGGTGACCCGGTCGACACATCAAAGGACTCGATGACGGACGGACTGATGGCGCCGTTGCCGGCCACCAACGTGTTCGGCGCGCTATGCGCCGAGGCGAGCAGCGGAGCGTAGTAGAACGTGGGCTCGGGAGTGGTGTTGACAGTCAGCGCAGCCGGGTCGAGAACCCCGATCCCAGCCCCGCCGGCCTGCCCGGACCCGCCGTAGCTGAACCAGACGTCGTTGCCGACGACGGCCAGATGCAGCGGATTGTGGCCGCTCCCCGTGAAGTAGATGGCGACTTCCTGCAACGTGGCCGTGTTGACGGCCGCGATCTCGTCCGTGCCCCGAATCGCCGCGTAGAGGATGCCCTCCCCGTCCGAGACAGCCAGCGCACCCGCACCGGCAAGCGCCGGAAGCGTACCGATCACCCTGCCACCGAAATCGGTCACCGCGACCGGGTCACCACCCACCCCCGAGACAAACACCTCCTGATGCGCGGAGTCGGCGACGACGGACGAGAACCCGCTCAACGCCAACGCGGTGGAACTCGCCGCACCACCGATAGCACCTCTTGCTGCACCGTTCCCCGTGTTCCCCACCGCAGCGGCTGGACCAGCCACAACGAATAGGACGGCCGCGACCGCGGCACTCAGGATTCCTGCGGACTGGAGTCGGCTACCCACGACAGCCTCGATTCCTTCCGTACGAATGAACGCGCCCACCCGGCCCCCGTGCGGTCGGCTCGGCCCCGCTGACGCCAAGGCGGCGCTGCAACCTGTCCTAGCGGGGGCCAGACTAATCGCAGAGCTCTGATATAGCTATGGGTGTGGCGGGTGTTTGTCGAGTGGTGGGTGGGGTGGTGGAGGTGACCCTTCACTCAGGGTTCTGATACCTGCTAGGTTGCGGTCCGGTGCCGATGGGCGGCCTGAGTTGCGGGGGGTGTCATGGGGAAATACACGGGCGACGCGGGCAGCGGACGCCCGGTCGACTGGAGTCCGCTCGACGACTCCGATCCGGTCCCCGGCGATCCGGACGGCGTCGCGGACCTGGGGACGTGGTGCGGCAACCTCTCTGAGCTCTTGGCCACGGCGTCCAACCAGCTGGGCGGCGTCTGCGTCGACCAGTTCTGGAAATCCGGTGCGGGCGAGAACTTCGCCGACCTGCTCGCCTCGGTGGCGGCGCGATGCAAGCAAGCGGCTTTCCGCTTCGGAGAGGCGCGCACCGTCTACGGAACTTCCACAACAGACCGGTACGCAGGGTTGCTGTCCAGCCAGCAAGCAGAAGCGAGCAAGGCTCTCGACAAGGCGCAGTCCGCGCGATCCGAGATCCAGACCTTGCTGTCCCAGCGCGCCGGGTGATGAGCTGCGTTCAGCCAAAATCACCGTGGACCGCATTGCCGCGGAGCATGCCGCGGCAGCGAAAGCCGCAGCACGGCAGTTGACGCTGGCCACGCAGGCCGACGGTATGTCCGACGGGAGCCCGTTGTTGGAACGGGGCGAGACTCCGGAGATCCGGTTCGCGGCTCTCAGCGACGCGGCCGCGCTTCATGACGCGCTGCAAGGCAAGCCGCCGCTGACAGACGTGCAGCGCACTGCTCTGGCGCAAGTCCTGGCCGACGCTGCCGCACACCAGAACGATCCGGGCTTCCTTCACGACTTCTTCGACGCTGCCGGCGTCGATGTGAGCACGTTGCCAACTGCCCTCACAGGGGATGCGAAGGGCCCCGACGATTACACCAAGCAAATCGCGGGAAAAGTGGGTGGCTTGATCGCTGCGGCCGCAGCGGCCGGCCAGCTTTCGTCGGGAGCCTTCGCGCAGCTGAGTTCGGCGAAAGACCCATTCAGTGCGGCGATGTTCATGAAGTACGGGCCAGCAGGCAAGAGCTACGGGCAAGGTCAAGGCGCCGCGTTCCTAGCGGCGCTGACCCAGAACATCGAGCACTTGGTGCAGGGCGACGGCTATCACGGGCTCACCTACGCGGACTTTGATGAAGTCACCCCTATCCTGCAGCGTTGTGCCGAGAACGGGCTGGCGGCGCGGATGGCATTGGGTGACGGATCGCCTGCTGCGGCAGAGCTGGCGCGCGACTTGCTGGTTTCAGAGAGCGCCGGGGGCGGGGTCGACGAGTTCGGCCCGTTCGATGCCGGAGCATCCCAGAACCAGTACAGCCCCACGGAGGGTGTCGCGGAGGCGAATCTGCTCCTCGCAGCGGGCATTCCGAACCCGGCGGACGGAATGAGCGACTTCCACGGCAATGATCCTTACGGCATGGCGGCCGCCCTGAATGTCTTGTCGGCTGCCGCGGACATGCACACCTATGCCCCTGGGGCCGTCCTGGTGAGCCCGGTGCAGAACGCGATGTCGCAGTACATGAATACCTACATCGACGACATCGCGAAGTCGTCGCAGAGCGTGGGCCGTGGTCTCACCGGCTACCCGCCCGGGAGCCTCAGCGTCGCAGCGGGTGACGTGCCGGCCCTCCTTGACACCGTATATTCGGATACTGACCAACTACGGGTCTACAAGACGGGTGTGGGCAAGGAGATGATGGCCGCCTTGGCCGCGACTGGAGGCCACACCACGGCACCCTTGGCTCACATCGACAGCCTGACCAGCTTGTACGGGATCGTCAACAAGGCGGAGACCGGCCGGATCACCG
Source organism: Catenulispora yoronensis (assembly GCF_039531695.1). Classification (NCBI taxonomy): domain Bacteria; kingdom Bacillati; phylum Actinomycetota; class Actinomycetes; order Catenulisporales; family Catenulisporaceae; genus Catenulispora; species Catenulispora yoronensis. Next base: position 57,233 of record NZ_BAAAQN010000047.1, on the reverse strand, counting down.
ACGCGGCGGCGTTGCAGGACGCGAATGCCGCTGATCGCCTGATGCTGGTGAACCTGGCTACCGGGGTCTATGGCAACGCGAGCTTCACCTCGGTGTGGCACAACGGCTTTCAGCCCATCGCCGGCGGACTGGGGGCGGTCGCGCCCCAGTGGTTCGACACCGGTCATCTCCAGGCCGCCCAGGCCCAGGTCCATGCCTCGAACATCGGTGAGCAGAGATCCGTTCAGCTGATGACCGTCCAAGCGCTCTACAACTCGGGGACGCTGACCGACGATCAGAAGGAGTCGATGTCGTCGATCGTCATCGATGGCAAGGTCACGAACAATGTGGCTTTCAACGACTGGTACGACGCGAATGAAGGAACTATGACACTGGGTGGCGAGACGCTCCAGAAGTTGGAGACGGATATGCTCGTCAGATTCGGCTGGCAGCAATGACCGCCGCCGGTTTGGGTGGCGGGGGTCGTGCGGCTCGTGTCGGCCGTGCGGCTCGTGCCAGTCGTGCGGCTCGTGCCGGGAGAGCGATGGCCCTGGCGGCAGGCATCGCCGCGGCCGCGATGGCGTGTTCGAGCACGGGCTCCGCAAATGACGCGCATCCGCCATCGCAGACGTCTGTGGCTGGCTGCGATGTGGCGCCCGACACGCCACCGACCCGAATCCTCGACTTGTCGATCGCCCAGGAGTTCTACAACGAGCATCTCTTCGCCGACCCGGCGCCTGCCTTCACGGTTATTCGCGACGGCAAGATCATCAATACGGTCGATTTCAATGAGTGGTGGGACAAATACGAGGGCGACCGCAGGCTCGTTCTCGGTGGCGAGACCATGGCCGACTGGGAACGTGAGCTGATGCAAAACGCCTTTCCCGACAGTAGGAAAGTCTACGCGAGCTACTGCGCCGGCTGGCGATTCTCGACGTACCTGAGCCAACACACACCCAGTCCGTCAACGACTGGCTCTGCCGCCGCATCGTCGTCCCCCACCTGATCGGGAACCTTCGTCATGAGTGATCAGCTGAAGGCCGACCTCGGCCACATTTCCGACCTGAGCAGCATGCTGAGCCGCCTGAGCGGCGAACTCTCCGAGACTCCGCATCAGCTCGACGAGTACTCGTCGGCGATGGGCGATGCCGCGTTGGCACAGGTGACTCAGGCACTGGGTGAAGACTGGACCACCTTCCGCCAACGCCTCATTGAGGACATCGGCACACTGGGCACGTTCGCAGAGACCGCGGCGAGGCAGTACGCGGGCGTCGATTCGGACCTCGCGAGCAGCATTGCGAAGTTGATGCCACCTCAGCCTAGTTCTCATATGCGTGCTTACGCGGACTAACGGAGGAGCCCACCTCGCTGCTATCGGTGGCTGACTGATGGACGTCGCTGTGATCGACGAGCCGCAGAGAGCATCTCGACGCGAGTTTCGTAGATACCGGCATACAGTGTTAAACGGGGTAAATAAGGTTAGGATCTCGCTCATGCGCGACTCTGACGGATCGACGATGACGCCGACCGGTCGCCCCGCCCCGGCCGGTGTCGAGGAGCTCGTTCTCGGATATCGCACGGCCGAGGTAGGCCTTGTCTCGATCATCGTCCCCGTCCTGAACAGTGCGGCGCGTTTGGAGCGTCTGCTTGCCTCGATCGAGGCGCAGGATTACCGCGCCGTCGAGGTCATCGTCAACGACGACGCGCGGAGCGCTGACGGCGCCGATGCTGTTGTTGCCTCCTACGCGGAGTCGATCGCTGTGGTCTACCTTCGGCAGAACGACTGCCTGGGAGGCGGACGGCTGGTCGGGGCACAGCATGCCCGAGGGGAGTTCTTGTACTTCGTCGACGCCGACATGGTGCTGGGCCCCGGTGTGCTGGCCGAGTGTGTTCGGGCATGCCGTGACGGAGCGATCGCGGTCTGTGTCGCCGAGGAACAGGTCGTCCACGAGTTCTGGTCCCGGTGCAAGTGGCTCGACAAGCGCGTGATGCGAGATTCGGACGACGCGGAGAGTGTGCGATTCGTTCCGGCGCAGCGGTATTGGCAGGTCGGGGGCCATCATCCCGATCTCATGTTCGCCGAGGACAAGGACCTCGACCTTCGGATCCGGTCACTCGGTGCAGCCATTGTGCGGACCCGGCACGTCGTCCGGCACGACGAGGGGCGGCTTTCGCCGGCGCGCCAGTTCCGGCGTGCCTACTACTGGACTCAGTTCCGGTCGGTGACCCGTTCGGTTTCGCCGGCCGCGGCCGCGGTCCCCACCCGGATCGGCTGGCGGGTCGCCCTCTATCTGCGGAGATGGCCGATGCTCGCACGACATCCGCTCCTGACCCTCGGGCTCGGCGTGCTGAGGTCCGCCGATGTCCTGGGCCTGCTCGCCGCGAGCCTGCCTGGCTGGACGCGGTCGAGGCGTATGGACTATCGCAAGTGAACGGCTTCCGAGCGGATATGGCGACCCGATGACGAACCTCGCATGGTACGCGCGCAACCTCTTCCTGGTGGACAGGAACCGCAAATGGTGGCAGTCGGGGCTCTCCGTCGGGATCAAGGCCGGGTACTATCAGCGCATTGCCGCCTCGTACCTGCGGATGGGGGTGACGGGCCGCAAGCGGATCCAGTACCTCGGGCGTCGCTTCGAGTTCGACAATCCGGCGACTCCGCTGAACCTGCAGGTCTATCCCTACGAGGTCAGCTGTCAGATCCTTCAGCACGTCGCGAGTCCCCGATCGGTCGCCACGGTGTTGGACCTCGGCGGCAACCTCGGGCAGTTCTCCGCGACGCTGAAGCATCTCCTGCCGCAGGCCGAGGTCGACGTCTTCGAGCCCAACCCGCACGTCTTGCCGTTCCTGCAGCGCAACACCGCGGACTTCGAGGGCGTGCGGATCTTTCCGTACGCCCTCGCGCCGCGAACGGACAGCGGCGAGGACAACGGGGCGTCGCTGTTCTTCGAGCCCAACAGGTCCTGCACCGGGTCATTGATCGCCGAGAATGTCGGTCACCTGGTCGAGCTCGTCGAAGTCCCCATCGCCACCGTGCCGGATCCGGTCGCGCTCACCGGCAGATCTGCCTACGACCTGGTGAAGATCGATGTCGAGGGCTTCGAGCTGGATGTCGTGAGCTGTCTGCGCGGGATCTCGATGCGCTATCTCTTCTTGGAGTTCTCGACGCGAGCACGGAGCAAGTCCTACCTGCACTCGGAGATGTTCGCGGTTCTGCGGGAGCAGTTCGGAGAGTTCGACATCCTGGCCCAGGACGCATGCGGCTCCGGCGTCAACAACTTCGATGTCATGATCGAGTTCGCTCCAGCCGCCGCCGAAGTGAGCGTGCCGCGCGGAAGGCAGGCCGCCGAAACCCCGTGACGACGAGCACGGCCAGCAGAAGCAGGCTCGACCGCCTGACTTCGTCGAGCCATCGCTGGGGTGCGTACTCCAGGACGAGGTTCATCCGGACAGCGCCGTGACCATGAAGAGTCCATGCGTTGGCGTAGCCGTCGGCGCGGAAGTGACTCGCTGACCAGCCTGCCGCCAGGCCGGTGATCCGCCAGTCCGGCGAGTAGCCCTCCGCCAGTTCGACGACGGTTCCGTCGCCGGGGTTCTGGATCGTCGCCGAGTAGCGGCCGACGCCGATCTGGCTCCAGGCGGGGACAGAGTCGTGGGCTGCGGGGACGGAGGCCGGCTGGACGTCGAGGGCCACCGGAACCACCGGACGGAAAGTCGGGGCCCGGTAGGCCACTTCGGTGCGCGGCGAGACTTGTGGGTCCGCGTAGAGAAAGAGTTGGAGCGATTGCGTGCCTGGGGCAGGGTGAACGGTCGTTTCCAGATGCTGCCAGGAGGACGTGGCGGGCAGCGGGTCCGAGGCCACGCACGTGCCCGTGCCTGCCTGCCACACACAAAACCGTGGAGCGGCGCCCGACAACGATCGGTAATCAAAACCGACGACATAATCACCTGAGCCGGGGCCGACACTGACGGTTCCGTACAGGCAGGACATGCGCGTCGTCGCGTGAAGGACCCATTGCGGCACGGTGGCGGCCGATGGGTCCGCGCTTGGCGGTCCCGCTGCGCCGCCGTCGCAGTCGCGCATGTCGACAGCCCGTGCGCCGTCTCCAGCAGTCGTCACGATCGCGGCGTTCGGCCCTGCGTTCAGCCGCACCGTGCCGGGCCGCCAGCCGGGTGCGGGTGCGACGGCCGTTCCGTTTGGCGCGAGCTGTGATACGGCGGTGATCTCGTACTCCTCGTCGGCGAGGTGACCGGAGACGCCGTCCGCGTAGAGGTACACCGACAAGGGCTTGCCCGGATGAACTGCCGTGCTGCCCGACCAGTCCGTCCAGCCGGCGGTTGGCGAGAGGGTCTTCTCCAGGACGCAGGCAGCGGCTGCGTCCTGCCACAAGCAGATCCGCGGCGGCGTGCCCGTCGCCGTGCGAGTTCTGATGCGAAGTCGCACCGTGTCGGTCTTCGGCGGGAGGACGGGGACGCTGACGCAGGCCACACCGGAGTTGCTGGTGACACGCCAGGCATCGGGACCGATACCCGCCGCCCTTGTCACCCTCGTCACCCTCGCCATCGGATGGGGAGTGGGATCTGGTGGACCGCACCGCGGGCCGGGATATGCCCGGTCGCCACGGGCAAGATCGACGCCATCGCTGCTTAGTACGGTGACGACCCGATGGGGGTCGACGCGGATGGGCTGACGGATCGGCCAGTCGTAGACCGTGGTCCCCACCCGCAGGGCCGCGGGCGGGCGCCTGTCCCCCGACACGGAGATCGACGGTGCTCCGGGAACCGTGTGGTCGGCGACGCGTGCGGTGACGGCATCGTCCAGGCGGACACCACCGGGTACTTCGGCGGCGGTGTACCAGCCGGCGGCGGCGCTTCGTGTCACGCGGTAGTCGCCGGCGGTGTCGAGCGAGAACAATGCCGGTCGGCGTGCTGTCACCGTGACGTGCGCGGCCGTCGCAGCCGCCTGCGGATCGTCGGTGAGAAGTCCGGGTACCGGTACGCCCGCCAGTTCCCGGCCGGTGTCGCGCGGGTCGGAAGCGGCGATCGCGGTGGCTCGGCCGTGCACGGTGACAGCGTTCGCGTGCAGCTCGAAGAGGTCTCCGACGGGAGTGCCGAGTGCCAGTCGCACGCCAGGGATGGCACGCAGTCCGGCGCTCAGCGCGTCGGCCGCCGGCCTCGGTGTCGAACCCGGTACGTCGGCCAGGTCACGGCGCACGACCACGTGCGACACGTCCAGGGTCGCCAACAGGTGCTGTGCGGCCGCGGTCGCGTGACCGACCAGATCGTCCTGCAATGCGTCGAGCATCGCGTGGGTGTCCGCGGAAAGATCGAAGTAGCCGCCGGGAATGGACTGGAGAACCGGACGGTCGACGAGTTGCTGAGGAACGTTGTCGATGCCGTGGTAACCCCAGGTGGTGGTGACTTGGTAGTAGTCCTGGATCGGAAGTTCGAGCAGCCGCCCGGGCGACGGCGATCGGTTGACGGCGTCAGCCGTCCGGTACCAGGCTTCTGGGATCGTGACTTGGGCGGCCGGCAGTTCGCTGCGCTGTTCGGAGACGACCGCGCCGGTCCACAGCGGCCACGGATAGGCGAGCGCGCCGATCACCAGCGCGGGTACCGCAGCGATCCAGGCCGTGCGGTATCGCGACCGCGACGGTCGGACGGACGGTCGGACGCGCGGTCGGACGATCGGTCGGCCGGTCGGTCGGTCGGCCGGTGTGATCCAACGCTCGACGACGGCCCCCGCCAGGATCGCGTAGCACAACACCACCATGACCCCGAACTTGCTCATCGGCTCGCGAAAGAGCCACATTCCGGGGACGACGCGGAACAGCCACAGGTTCACCGATGCCAGCGGCGGGTGGAGTCCCTTGCACAGGAACAGGAGGACTACGACGACGAGCCCGAGGTATCCCAGGGCTTTCGGATGTCTGATTGTCGACGACCGTCTGGCGGTCGCTGTGCCCATTGCGGCCAGTGCCGGGAATGCCCAGCGCAGCAAGGCCCATGGGGAGGAGTTCATCGCCGCGGAGTAGGGGTAGTACTCGGCATGGTTCCACCCCCAATGTCCGTTGAGAGCGACCAGGTTCCCGACCGAGTTGCGTACCTGCGTCCACGTCCATTGCGCCGGGTCGGTCTGCGCGCTCAGATCGCTTGTCGCGCTTCCGAAGAGGACGAACACGACAGGGGCGATCCACCACATGTTCACGAGAAGGGCGCAGGGCAGGGCCCGGGCCAGGAAGGACCAGGCCCGCCGGGGGGCTCCGTCGGCGAGCGGGCCGCAGGCGAACGCCATGCCCGCGACGCCGATCGCCACGATGGCGATCAACGGGGGATTCACGCCGAGGTAGGAGATGGGCAGCGTTGCCAGGCACCAGGCCCGAACCGACACCCGTGAGCCCTGCGAACGGCGCAGCAGTTGTCCGCCCAGGAGGGCGACCTCGGCCAATGCCAGAAGCGGCAAGGGGTTGAGCAGCGTGACGAGTGTGTAGACGTTGCATACCGCGAGGCAGCCCGCGACACCCCGGGCGAGTCCGTGTTGCAGCCAGACGGCTGACAGATAGGAGACCGCCGACCCGCAGAACGCGAGGATCAGGACATAAAGGATCCACTGCGCGGTCCAGCCCGGAAGCCCGAGCCCATCGGTCGTCCGGAGCAGCAGGACGTCCGCGAGGCGGCAGACGTCGTATCCGGCCCCCCCGGTGGAGACGTTCTGGTGGTTCCAGACCGACCAGATCTCGCGGTCGAGATTCCTCCTGGTGAACGGGCCGACGTCGCCGGCGGCGAGGTAGGAACCCGGCTTGAACCAGACGGACACCAGGGCGGCCGCGAGTGCGATCGGTGCTCCGTACGCCAGGAGCGTGCCACGGTCGGGCCATCGGATCGAGAGCCCGCCCCGTGGCCGACGACCGTGCGGCGAGCGCGCCCGTTGTTCCGGGATGGCCGGATCGAGAACCGCTCCGCGAGATGGTGCCGCGGCCTCGGCACGATCAGCGGTCGGCACGCGAGTCCCGCCACCTGCACAGCGCAGCCTGCGTCATACCACCTCAAGGTTCTCCGACGGCGTGCGGAACTGTTCCGGCAGTGCGGCCGACGACACGGGAACCAGGTCCCGTACGGTCTGCGTACACGCGTCCATCACGGCGCCGGCGACCTCGCCCCAGTCGCGGGCGCCGCCCGCCCAGCCCTGGACCGCGGGCTCCGCGTGCCACAGCGGGAGATGGCGCTTCAGGCCTTGGGCGAGCGCCTGCGGCGTCGGATCGACCAGGACCCCGCGGGCGGCTGGAACCGAATCGCACAGCCCCGGCCGCCGGTAGGCGATCGTCGGTGTGCCTATGGCCGCCGCCTCGTCGACGACCAGGCCCCAGCCTTCCCGGACGGAGGTCATGACCAGCGCATGCGATCGCGCGAGCAACTCGTTCCTCGTCGCGTCGCCGACCCTGCCGAAGAACGTGACCTCCGGTGGAGCCAGGCGCTTGAGACGGGTGGACTCCGGCCCGTCGCCGACGATCCACATGCGCGCGGAGGGCATGGCCGACTGCATGCGGCGGAACGCCTCGATGGCGTCCTCTACACGCTTGCTGCGGGAGAGACGACCCAAAACGATGATCGTGGGCGCCGTTTCCCGGTCGCACTCGACGCGCGGTCGGCGCTCGATCCCCTCGGGGACGACTGTCACCTTGCGCAGCCCGTACTCGCCGAGCGACGCCCTGCTGGACTCGGAGACGGTCAGCGTCGGCGTGTCGCGGTAGCGGCGCAGCCACCAGGGCTCCAGGACCCACCGCCCGAGGGCGGCGACCGGCGCCGGGAACTCCGCGGACCAGACATCCTTCGCGACCTGGTGCGCCAACGCGACGACCGGCGCGTCCCGAACCCAGGCCGGCGTCCCGAAGGGACGGGTGTTCACTTCGTCGACGACCAGGTCGAAGCTGCCGTGCACGGCGCGGGCCTCGTGTTCGTACCAGCGCCGTGCCTCGGCGAAGACCGTCCAGCGGCTACCCCGCCGCACGATCCGGACACCGTCCGGGGTTTCCTCCGACTCGGCGCCTCCTGGGAACGAAGACGTGAACCACGTGACATCATGCCCGGCTCGCGCCCACCGTGCGAGAACCTCCCAGGTGAAGACCTCGGCGCCGCCGGCAGCAGGATGCCGGGTGTCCTTCCAGTTAAACAGGCAGATACGCATCAGCGACTGGCCCCGCCTCGAATGGCTATGGGTGGCTGGCAGTGGAGAGGGCTCACGCCGCAGTGCGTCGCCGGGCCACCGCCAGGGCGAGACCACCGGCGGCGACAGCTCCGATCCCGATCCCGAGCGGAGTCTCGATGTCCGTACCGGTCCGGGGGAGAGCATTGCCGATGGTGATCGTCAACGAGAGGTCGAGAGTGCCGCCGGCCGCGGCCGGACCAACAGCCTGGATGGTGTGCGTACCAGGCGCCGCCGCGACCGGAATCTTGACGGTGAGCTTGAACTCGCCGGTCGCGTCGGCCGTGACGCTTCCGAGTGACTGGGGGGTGCTGAAGAAGGTCAGCGCCACGGAAGCCCCGGGGGCGAAACCCAGACCTTCGATGGGCAGACCGCCACCAGGCGTGAGGCCAGTCGTGGCGGAGAGAGGAATCAGCGACCCGGAGGTCAGCGGATAGTCCCCGACCGCGGCGACGGCGACACCCGCAATGGAGCAGACGGCGGCGGTAGCGGCGGCCGAGGCCAGGCAACGGTGCAGAACAGTGCGCATGGGAAGTCCCTCGATCTCGAATCAAAGCACCCATATCGGCACTTTTAGCTCAGAACCAGCATATCCGCTCATTCATGAACTTAACGATGCATGCCCGAGTTGGGCGAAAACTTCACCCGACCGCCGCAACACCGGAGGCGCCCGACCGGGGTGCCGATCGGATGGTCGGCTGAGCTGATTTGCTGTCGTTGCGCGCCGCGGATGGATTCTCTGCGCGGTCGGGGTGTTTGCGAGTCGGTGTGAGCAGGCGCTGTAAGGCGTTCCCGAAGATCGCCCCCGTTCTGAGTTAGATCCCTCATGATCGTGTGATGTACAGTGCGCCGCATGAGCCTCGGGGTCCATTTCGCGATCGATGAGCAGACGGCCGGACGCCTGCTCGCAGCCGCCGATGACGACGAAGTCGCAGCGCTCGTTGACGAGATCGAGGGAGAGATGGTCGGTGTGGATTATTGCGACTCCGACAAGGCATGGGACGCGATTCACCGCTGCCTGACCGACGGTCTGCTCGGGTACGGCAATGGCGACTATCCGCTCAACACGGTGATCTTCGGCGGGAGGCAGTTGTACGAGGGCGACGACTACATCGTCAGTCTCCTCAGCCCGAAGCAGGTCCGCGACGTCGCCGACGCCACGGCGACAGTCGATCGCGACAAGCTTGCCGCCGGCTACGGCCGTATCGACGTCGAGGATTACGGGCCGCAGTACGGCGATGAGGACTTCGCCTATACCTGGTCCAATTTCGTCGAACTCGTGGCGTTCTTCAAGCGGTCCGCAGCGTCCGGGCTGCACGTCATCTTCACGGTCGGCCAGTAGCCTCGCCGACCTGCGACTCGCTGGTCTGAGTGTGCCGTTGCAGCGGGAGAAAGGCAGAGGGAAGGCCGCGGCTCTTGGCAGCAAGGGCCTGCCCGGTCAATCAACGGTGCGGTTACAGTCTTGCGTTGCAAGCTGTTCGCGTGGTGGCCGAGCACTTCGCGTTCTGCCCCGACAACATCTGGCAAGCAAACGCCTTATAGGCGCGGCCGCATGGACGTTCTGGTGGGACTGAGTTCGAGTGGAACGCCGGGCTCGATACCCTGGGGTGTTCGTGAGTCGGTTCGGCTTGCGGCAACACGACGGTTTTCTAGATCGCTTTCCCGCCAGGAGACGATCGTTCCCCTGATGATTCTTCGTGTTGGGTCGGCCATGGCGACCGTGTACGGCGTGCCGTACACACCTGGGTCCGCGTCACGATCGATGCACTAACCGCCAGCCGCGCGGTCGACCCCTGGAGGAAAGAAGCCTTCGAAGAAGCAGGGCGCCGAGATGTCCCCTTCCAAAGCAGTCCGATCACGGCAGATCGGCAGATCGGCAGCCTTCAGCCGCTCGATGAGTCTCGGTTCGCGGTGATGGGTCGAACCCAGTCCGGTCAGCCGCTCGGCGAACTCCATCGTTCGATCGCGGCGTCGGCTGATCTCCGCGAGATCGACGAGTAGCCGGACGGCGGCGCCATAGGAACTCGGCTTCTTCGCAGCGATCAGGTCCGCGACTTCGGCCCAGGGCTGTTCGCCGCGATCCGACAGCATGGCGAGCCGGCATTCACGCTGGCTCTGCGCCTCCTGTCCGCGCCGAGCCTGCTGTCGCTCCAGGTCCCGCTGCTGCGCGGCCTCGCGGAGGGCGGCCAGTGAAGGCCGTCCGCCCCACTCCTCGCCGTTCTCGTCCTCGCTGTGGAACTCCAGCATGATGTTCTTCCTACTGGCGAGCGCTGAGGGTCTGGTCGTGGCGGAGGTCCAACAGCGCTGCCGACTTGCCTCGGAAGTCGCCCCAGTCGACAACACCCGCACGTGGTCGTACTCATCGTCGTGTATGCCGCGATCCACTCCGACCCGCCAGGTGGCGGCGACGGGAGCGGCAAATCCAGGATTCCAATGCGTCGGCAGTCCTTGCCGCGACCGCAGACCGCCGTGATGCCGGTCCCGGGTCCTTGCTCGTACTTCGTGATCGAGTCGGTGACTGGTCGCTGCTCAGCACGGCTCGGCCCACCAGCCGTGGCATCGACGTCCGACCGAGGCGCAACGGAATCGTGTCCAGTCCGCGCCGGCGTGTGGGAGGCTGGGGCTGTGAACCGATTGGCCACCGCGACCTCGCCTTATCTGCTCCAGCACGCCGAAAACCCGGTCGACTGGTACCCCTGGGGCGAAGAGGCGTTCGAGGAAGCCCGCCGTCGCGACGTCCCCCTCCTCATCTCCATCGGCTACGCCGCCTGCCACTGGTGCCACGTCATGGCCCACGAAAGCTTCGAGGACCCCGAAACCGCCGCCCTGATGAACGAGCAGTTCGTCTGCGTCAAGGTGGATCGTGAGGAGCGGCCGGATGTTGATGCCGTCTATATGGCGGCTACGCAGACGATGACGGGGGGTGGGGGGTGGCCGATGACGGTGTTTGCCACGCCGGAGGGGAAGCCTTTTCAGGCGGGGACTTATTATCCGCCGGTGGCGCGGCATGGGTTGCCGTCGTTTCGGCAGTTGTTGGTGGCTGTGGGGCGGGCTTGGGGGGATATTCGGGAGGATGTGCTGCGGGCCGGGGATGGGTTGGTGGCGGAGTTGGAGCACAATGCGCGGGTGGTGGCGCGGGCTGAGGGGGTGCCTGGGGCTGAGGTGTTGGGGGCTGCGGTGGGGGTGTTGTTGCGGGAGTTCGATGCGGAGCGGGGTGGGTTCGGGGGTGCGCCGAAGTTTCCGCCGTCGATGACGGTGGAGCATTTGTTGCGGCATCATGCGCGGACCGGGGAGCCGGCGGCGTTGGCGATGGCGCAGGCGACGTGTGTCGCGATGGCGCGGGGTGGCATTTATGACCAGCTCGGGGGTGGGTTCGCGCGGTATGCCGTTGATGCGGAGTGGGTTGTGCCGCACTTCGAGAAGATGCTGTATGACAATGCTCTGCTGCTGCGCGTCTATCTGCATCTGTGGCGGGCCACCGGTGATGAGCTGGCGCTGCGTGTCGTGCACGAGACGGCCGACTGGATGCTGCGGGAGCTGTGGCTGGTGCCGGACGGCGGCTTCGCCTCGTCGCTGGACGCCGACACCGACGGCGTCGAGGGCAAGTTCTACGCGTGGGACGCCGCGCAGCTGGTCGAGGTCCTGGGGGAGGAGGACGGCGCCTGGGCCGCGTCCCTGTTCGCCGTCACGCCGGAGGGTACTTTCGAGCACGGCCTGTCCGTCCTCCAGCTGTTGCAGGACCCTGACGACGTCGATCGCCACCAGCGCGTCCGCACCCGCCTCTTCGACGTCCGCCGCGAGCAGCGCACCGCTCCCGGGCGCGACGACAAGGCGGTCGCGGCGTGGAACGGCCTGGCGATCGCCGCGTTCGCGGAGGCGGGGGCGCTTGTCGGCCGGCCCGAGCTGGTGCACGCCGCGCGGCAGACTGCTGACATGCTCGAACGCGTGCACTGGGACGGCAAGGCGAAGCGCCTGACGCGGACCTCGCGGGACGGCGTCGCGGGGCAGCAGAACCCCGGCGTGTTGGAGGACTACGCCGACGTGGCCGAGGGACTGCTCGCGCTCTACGCCGTCACCGGCGAGACCCGCTGGTACCGCTTCGCGGGCGAGCTGCTCGATGTGGTGCTTGAGGAGTTCCGCGACGAAACAGGACTCTTCTTCGACACCGCCTCGGACAGCGAGGCTCTGATCTTCCGCCCGGCCGACCCGACCGACAACGCCACCCCCGGCGGGACGTCGGCGGCAGCCGGTGCGCTGCTGACCTACGCGGCCCTCACCGGTTCAGGCCGGCATCGCGAGGCTGCCGAGCAGGCGCTGCGCTTCACCGGCGCGCTGGCGGAGCGGGCACCGCGGTTCGCGGGTTGGGGATTGGCCGTCGCCGAGGCGTTGGAGGACGGCCCTCGCGAGGTGGCGATCGTGGCGGGGGAGAAGGAAGCGGAGAAGGAACTGGAGAAGGAACTGGAGAAAGAAGGGGAGAAGGAAGCAGCGAAGGCCTCCGGCGAGGAAGCCGGCAAGGAGCCGGGCAAAGAACCCACCCTCCACCAAGCCGCCCTCGCCTCCACCGCCCCCGGCCTCGTCATCGCCGTCACCCCGCCCCCCGGCGACACCGGCCCCACCCCCGAACTGCTGAGCGGCCGGCCCGCCATCGACGGCGAACCGACCGCTTACGTCTGCCGGGGCTTCGTCTGCCAGGCCCCGACGACCGAACTCAGTGTGCTGAGCTCCGAGTTGGCTTAGCCGCCTCCCCGCCCGGCACCGCTCCGCCCGGCACCGCCCCGCCCTTGTCGGCGCCGGAGGCCCGGTTCTGCCAGGTCACCCACGACTGGTACGCCGACGAGCGCGCGGCGTCGTTCCACACCGGCGAGGTCGCGATCGCGGTGGCCTGCTCCACGGTCAACGGCACCGCGGTCGCGGTCGTGTCGCCCTTCTCGGTCGCCTCGTTGAGCGCCTCGACGTTGATCATGATGCCGTCGGTGCGGTACCAGCTGACGTCCAGCCGCTTGGCGCTGGGATCGCCGTTGCCGGACGGCCACTCCGGTCCGTCGAAGATCGTCAGGTGCGAGCCGTCGGGCCGGTCCTTGATGCTGATGTAGGGCGGCAAGGAGCTGCCGTACTGCTGGGCCGCCCACGGCGAACGCTCGATGACGACCGAGATGTTGCCGATGCCCGCGCTGAATCCGACCTTGAGGACCGCGGACGCGGTGCCGTTGACCTCCGTGCCGGTCTTGTGCAGCACGGTCTCCGGGTCGAAGTGGTTCGCCGCCAGGGCCTGCTGGAGCAGCGTCGCGATCGTGTCGCCGCTCACCGGCGGCACCGAGGGGGCGCTGGTCGGCGCGAGCTCCGAGCCCTTCGGCTGGGTCGAGGACGCCGGGGACGAGCTAGGCGTCGCCGACGGCGCGGTGGGCCCGGCGCTCGTGCTGGTCGCCGACGTCTGGGAGCCCGCCGCCGCCGAGGCCGGCGTGGGGCCGGAGCCGGTGCCGCCGACCGCCGCCACCACCCCGAACACGGCGGTCACGCTGGCCGCCGCGCCGGCGATCTGCGAGACGCGGCGCATCCGGCGGCGGCGCACGCCGCGCTGGACCCCGCCGGCCGTCAGGCGGCCGACATCCGGCGTCAGGTTCTCTGCCGTCGCGCGCATGGCGCGGGACAGGTCGTCACTCATATGTGTGTCCTTCGTGGAGAGGCGTGTGTGTGGCGTGCGTGGCGTATGCGTATGCGTATGTGGCGTGCGTGGCTTGCAAGGCACGCATGGCGTGCGTGGTTCCGGAACCTCAGATGACCGCGAGATCGGGAAGCCGATCGCCCAGCGTGCCCCGCAGGCGGGCCAGGGCCCGGTTGGTCCGCGTCCGTACCGCGCCGGAGCTGGCGCCCATGATGTGCGCCACCTCCTCGACGCTGCGGTCCTCCCAGAACCGGAGCACCAGCACGGCGCGGTCCTTGGCGGGCAGTTCCGCCAGGCCGGCCAGCAGGGTCATGCGCAGGGTCGCGTCGGCTTCGTGGAACTCGCGCTCGGGGATCTGCGACGACGGCAGTTCCCGGGAACTCCGCTTGCGCCGGGCGGAGATGAAAGTTCGCGTCAATACGGTCTGCGCGTAGGCGTCGGGGTTGTCGATACGCCGCTTGCGCCCCCACACCGCGTAGACCTTGCCAAGTGTCTCCTGAACGAGGTCCTCGGCCTGGTGCCAGTCCCCGGACATGAGATACGCGGTACGGAACAGGTGTGAGCTCCGTGCTGATGCGAACTCCAGGAATTCGTCGTCGTGCTTGGCCATGGCCACCGCGCTTCCTTTGTCGGACAGTCCACCCGTACCGACGCGCCATCCCGGGCCGGTGTTACAGCCGGGACGCGCACGGGCGGACGATCGCGGTTCCGCGCCCGAAGGACGTGGTGCGGCGCCGGATCGTCCTAGTCATCGTCGCAGCCGTCGGCCTAGTCATTGTGATGCGTTTTTCTACGTCGCCTGGTGGATCAGCCGCTCCGAACGCGCCTCTACGCTGAAACCCGGCGACGCCGCACACGTCGCCACCGCCCGACGCTCGACCGGGCCGGCCCTGTTCCGCGACGGCCATCGCGGACGCGGACGCCGGGTGCGAGCAGGGAGATGTACCACGCCGCAGGCGCGGGTCGAAACGGAGTGTGGACCGAATCGGCACGGCGCGTCCAGCGGTGGTGGAAGTGGACGGTGCGACGTCCACCACACGAGACTCGTGGACTCTCTGGCCAGACACGAGTCGCAGCCCTGATGCAACGGCTCCTTGAGAGGAACCCTATTTGCGGTGAAGCGCGCGGTTTGCGCGCAGTGTGTGCGCTGAGCTCCGAGCATTGAGCTATGGACAGGTCTCGCAGACCTCCCTGGGGGGACCAGGGGGAAAGGGTCGGGCGTTCGCTGATGGCGAACGCCCGGCCCTTACTTGTGTTCCCGCGAACCTGTCGTAGTCGATGTAATCGTGTAATCGTTGATACATGGCGACACGTGAAGAGTTGATCGAGAAGACACGAGGATGGTTCACGGGACGGCTGCCGGAGGACCTGTTCGAGGGCGCGCCGGAGGTCACGGTCGACCGTGAGGAGATCACGGTGATCGGGCGTATAGCCGAGCCCGCGTATAGCGATGGCGCTTCGGAGGCGGAGAAGGCGGCCGCGGTCGAGGGCCGGATCAAGGAGTTCCGCGAGCGGACGCGCGAGGCGCGGATGTCCGTGGCGCGGGACGCGGAGCACAAGTTCGGGCGCAAGGTGTCGTGGGGTGTGCGGTGCGGGGACGACGGGCGGTTGTTCACGCACTTGTCGGTACCGGTGATGACACGGTTGAAGCAGCCGCAGCGGGCGTTGCTGGACACGCTGGTGGACGGTGGCGTGGCGCGCAGCCGCAGTGACGCGCTGGCGTGGTGTGTGCGGCTGGTGGAGAAGAACGCCGGGGAGTGGATCGGCGAGCTGCGGGACGCGATGCGGCGGGTCGAGGAGGTTCGCGAGGCCGGGCCGGATCGGGTTGCGGGGAACGCGGATGAGGACGGGGACCGGGACGGGGATGGGGCCGCGGCCGGAGCCGGAGCTGCGGCCGAAGCCGGAGCTGGAACCGGAGCCGCTGCCGGAGCCGGAGCCGACGACGCTGCCACCAGCAGCGGCGGAGACGACACGGACTGACTCCCGGAGCCGGTCCTCCTAACCCGTTCGCCCACGTGACGAGCCGTTCCCCCGTCTCTTCCGCAAGCTGTCGTCATGAGCACTGACTACAGCGGCGGCCAGGATCCGTCGGTCAACGTCCTGGTGAGCACCATGAACGACCTCCCCGGCTTCCGCGTCGAGCGGGTCCTCGGGGAGGTCTTCGGGCTGACGGTGCGGGCCCGGAACGTCGCCAGCTCCTTCGGCTCGGCGATGAAGTCGCTGAAGGGCGGGGAGCTCAGGGGCCAGACCAAGATGCTCGTCGACAGCCGCATGGAGGCGATGCGGCGGCTGACGGACGAGGCCGCGAGCCGGGGCGGCAACGCGGTGCTGGCGATGCGGTTCGAGACCTCGGCCGGCGAGTTGGGGACCGAGATCTGCGCCTATGGGACCGCGTGCGTGGTGAGCCCCGCCGGCTGAGGCAGCGGTCGGCCGGCCTCAGTGTCCCCGGCCTTAGCGTCCCCCGGCCTCAGCGTCCCAGGAACTTGCCGATCTTCGAGACCTTCGGGTACTTCACGGAGACCTCGCCGAACAGCGCCACCCCGCGGATCACGACCACCGGCGAGTCCGCCGTGACCGGCACGTCCCCGGCGGCGTTCCGGTCCGAGCCGGTGCGGGAGCCGAAGATCGCGGTGCCCTCGTCCCGGACCACGACGCCGTGCGGCACCTTGATCTGGATCGAGCCGAACACCGCGTTCGCGATGATCACCACTTCCCGCTGGGTGAGGACGGCCTCGCGCAGGTCGATCGTGACCGAGCCGAAGACGGCCGCCGCCGTGGTCTGCGACGGCACCAGCCAGCGGCCGCCGCGCTTCTGCTCGGCGAAGACCGCGGTCACCTTGGAGCCCGGTGCGTACTCCGGCGGCATCGAGGGCTGCGTGCCGATCGGACCGCCGGTGGTCGGCGCCGGGGCCGCGGAGATGTGGTGGCGCTGCGGGAGGTCGGACAGCAGCGGGGCGAGCTCGCCGAGGGTTTTGGCGTTGTAGGCGCGGTCGATCCGCTCGTTGTGTTCTTCGACGTCGAGGCGGCCCTCCGCGTAGGCCTCGCGCAGGGCGTCGGCGACGCGGTCGCGATCGGCGTCGGACGCGCGCATGGTGTTGTGGGGGTCGTTGGCCGGGCTGGCTGCGGGGACGCTCACCTTTCGCACTATACGGGTGTGGCGAGTGCGGTGCGTCTTACCGTGGCTCTGCTCGTCCAGTACGCCTACTACGCCTAGTACATCCAGTACGCCTAATACGTTCAGTACGCCTAGTACGTCCCGCTCGTCTCCACGTTCAGCGACGCCTCCCGCACCGCGGCCTCCGCGTCACCGGCCCGGATCGCCTCCAGCAGCGAGCCGTGCCCGGCCACCAGGAACCGGTCGAAGTTGTCGCGGTGCGCGCGCTCCCGCAGCACTGTGCGCAGCGCGCTGCCGATCTCCAGGTAGAGATCGAGCAGCAGCGGGTTGCCGGCGGCGGCCACCAGCGCGGTGTGGAAGTGCGCGTCGGCCTCGACCCAGTCGTCGACCCAGCGGTCGTCGTCGGCCGCGGCCTGCTCCACGCGGCGCGCGGCCTCGTCCCGGGCGGCCAGGGCCTCGTCGCAGGCTTCGAGGTCGGCCGGGGTGGCGCGGTGGGCGGCCAGCCGGGCCGCCTCGACCTCGATCGCGCGCCGGACCTCCTGGACGTGGTCGTGGGTCGTCGCCTGGAGCTCGCGGCGCAGGGCGCCGGAGAGCTCGGAACGGGCCCGCACGTAGGTGCCGTCGCCGCGCCGGACCTCCAGCAGGCCGGCGTGGGCCAGCGCGCGGACCGCCTCGCGGACGGTGCCGCGCCCCACGTTCAGCGCCTCGACCAGCTCCGGCTCGGTCGGGATCCGGGTGTCGACCGGCCACGCGCCGCTGCCGATCTGCTCGCGGAGCTTGTCGATGACCTCGTCGACCAGGGAGCCGCGCTGGATGCCGGTGAGTCCGTTCGCCACAACGTGCAGTCTCTCAGTTGCCGGGCTCATTGCTCGACTCGGCCGGGGCGAAGGTGCCGCGCCCGGGCGAACCCACGTATGCGGCGACCACGCCCTGGACCAGGACCACCACGATCATCATGGCCAGCGGGACGGTCCAGGAGTGCAGCGAGTGGCCGAGGATGCCGAACATGATCGGTCCGAAGGCGGAGATGAGGTAGCCGGCGGACTGCGAGAAGGCGGACAGCGCCGCGGTGCCGGTGGGAGTGCCGCCGCGCAGCCCGATCAGGGTCAGGACCAGCGGGAAGGCCGCCATCCCGATGCCGATCAGGACGGCCGCGACGTAAGCGAGCGCCACCGGGGCGACGATCAGGGCGCCGAAGCCGAGGGCGAACACCGCTCCCAGGCCCAGGGCCAGCGGCCGCTGGCTGCGCATCTTGGCGGCGGTCAGCGGGACGATGAAGGACAGCGGGGCGTTGATCGCGAACATCACGCTCAGCACGGTTCCTGCGCCGGCCTGGGACATGCCGCTCTCGTGCAGCACCGTCGGCAGCCAGCCCATGATCACGTAGCCGGCCATGCTCTGCAGGCCGAAGGCCAGCGTCATGGCCCAGGCCAGCTTGGACTTGGCGGCGGCGGCCAGCGGGATGTGCGGCTGGGCCGGACCGTGCGCGGGGTGGCCGGCGCGGACGTCGCGGGCGCGGCGGTGGCGGCGGCTGGCGGTCCACAGCACCAGCGCGCCCAGGGCCGGGAGGGTCCAGAACTCCAGGCCGCCGGAGGGGCCGCCGAAGGTGTCCGACAGCGGGACCGCGATGCCGGCGGCGAGCGTGGAGCCCAGCGCGATCATCGTGGAGTAGATGCCCGTGACGGTGCCGACGCGGTGCGGGAAGTAGGTGCGGACCACGACCGGCAGCAGGACGTTGCCCAGGGCTATGCCGATGCCGGCCAGCACCGAGCCGGCGAGCAGGCCGGGGACGTCCGGGATGCCGCGGACGGCGGAGCCGGCGACCAGGACGCCGAGGCTGGCGGCCAGGACCGAGCCGGCGCCGTAGCGGCGGGCCAGGGAGGAGCCGGCCGGACCGGCGAAGGCGAAGATCACGACCCAGAGCGTGGGCAGCAGGGTGACGACGGCACCGCCGAGGTGCAGGCGGTCGCGGAGCTGGTCCAGCAGCGGACCGGTGGAGGACACGCCCAGACGGAGGTTGGCCGCCACGACGACGATGCCGGTGAGGATCAGCGCGCCGCCGGCGAGGTTCTGCTGGCGGCGTTCGGCCGGGTCGGCGGGGTGGGTGGGTTCGCCGAGGGTTTCCAGGGTTTCGAGGCGGTCGATGAGGGTGCCTTCGTCGGTGCCGGCGACGACGGCGCTGACGGCGTCGCGGTCGGCGTCGGCGAGGGAGGGGTTCGTGGCCCCGGGGTCGCCGCCGGCGCGGGTGCCGGTGCCGGGCCGGTCGAGCGAAATCGTCATGCGTCAGATGGTAAGACGTATGATGTTTCAAGTTCAACCTCGAACCGGCCTCCCGGGCGCCGATGTGGCCGACGGCACACGCCGATGTGGCCGACGGCACAGCGACGGCGCGAACAGCCGGCCCGACCCCCGTGAGTACGCTGGAAACATGCCTGACTTCGAGTACGCCGACCTCCTCCCCGCGGGGCCGGACGAGACCCCGTACCGCCTGCTCACCACCGAGGGCGTCAGCACCGTCGAGGCCGGCGGCCGCACGTTCCTGCAGGTCGAGCCGGAGGCGCTGCGGCTGCTCACCGAGACGGCGATGCACGACATCGCGCACTACCTGCGGCCCGGGCACCTGCAGCAGCTGCGGAACATCCTGGACGACCCCGAGGCCTCGCCGAACGACCGGTTCGTGGCGCTGGACCTGCTGAAGAACGTCAACATCTCGGCCGGCGGCGTCCTGCCGATGTGCCAGGACACCGGCACCGCGATCGTGATGGGCAAGCGCGGCCAGAACGTGCTGACCTCCGGCGCCGACGAGTCCCACATCGCGCGCGGCGTCTACGACGCCTACACGCGGCTGAACCTGCGCTACTCGCAGATGGCGCCGCTGACGATGTGGGACGAGAAGAACACCGGCTCGAACCTGCCGGCGCAGGTGGAGCTCTACGCCACCGACGGGGACGCCTACAAGTTCCTGTTCATGGCCAAGGGCGGCGGCTCGGCGAACAAGTCGTACCTGTATCAGGAGACGAAGGCGATCCTGAACCCGAAGGCGATGCTGAAGTTCCTGGAGGAGAAGATCCGCTCCCTGGGGACCGCCGCCTGCCCGCCGTACCACCTGGCGATCGTGATCGGCGGCACCTCCGCGGAGTTCGCGCTGAAAACCGCGAAGTACGCCTCGGCGCACTACCTGGACACGATGCCGAAGCAGGGCGCGCCGACCGGCCACGGCTTCCGCGACCTGGAGCTGGAGGCCGAGGTGCTGGAGCTGACGCGCCGCATCGGCATCGGCGCCCAGTTCGGCGGCAAGTACTTCTGCCACGACGTCCGCGTCATCCGCCTGCCCCGCCACGGCGCCTCCCTGCCGGTGGCGATGGCCGTCTCCTGCTCCGCCGACCGCCAGGCCCTGGGCAAGATCACCAAGGACGGCGTGTTCCTGGAGCAGCTGGAGTTCGAGCCGGGCCACTTCCTGCCCGAGACCACCGACGACCACCTCGACGACGACGTGGTCCGCGTCGACCTCACCCGCCCGATGTCCGAGATCCGCAGCGAGCTGTCGCGGTACCCGGTGAAGACCCGCCTGTCGCTGACCGGCACCCTGGTCGTGGCCCGCGACATCGCCCACGCGAAGATCAAGGAACGCCTCGACGCCGGCGAACCGATGCCGCAGTACCTGAAGGACCACCCGGTCTACTACGCCGGCCCGGCCAAGACCCCCGAAGGCTACGCCTCCGGCTCCTTCGGCCCCACCACCGCCGGCCGCATGGACTCCTACGTGGCCCAGTTCCAGGCCGCGGGCGGCTCAATGGTGATGCTGGCGAAGGGCAACCGCTCCAAGCAGGTCACCGACGCCTGCGCCGAACACGGCGGCTTCTACCTCGGCTCGATCGGCGGCCCGGCCGCCCGCCTGGCACAGGACTGCATCAAGAAGGTCGAGGTGCTGGAGTACGCGGAGCTCGGGATGGAGGCCGTGTGGCGGATCGAGGTGGAGGACTTCCCGGCGTTCATCGTGGTGGATGACAAGGGGAATGACTTCTTCGCGGATACGACGGGGCCGACGTTGCGGATCGGGAGCAAGCCGCCGACGAGCTGATCGCGCGTCGCGGACGCCGGGCCGTCTACGCCTCCGAAGGCGTGGGCGGCCCTTCGTCCTGAGGCGCTGAAGTACGCCGCTTGGACAACGGCACGGGCAGGCGGCCCATGAACACAACAGCCGCAATGATGCAGACCAGCCTCCAAACGCTGTGCGAGGCAGCGTAGGCGAGCTCGAACATCGCGATCATGGCGGCCAGGTAGGCCAGGTGTTTTGGCCGCCATGATGGTTCCCAGCGAAGGCGCATGGTGGAGAGTGTCCCCGACGTGGTCGGCGCTGGGAAGATCTTCTTCGTGGCTGGAGCCCTGCCGACAGTCAGCTCCACGAACCGCACTGCGTCAGCCCCACGAACCGCACTGCGTCAGCCGGCAGCCCCCTACGAACCCCCCTGCTGCCGCGCCATCGCCGCCTCCAAAATCCCCCGCGCATGCGCCTCCGCCGCCGCCTCGTCGTCGAGCAGATACGGCGGGCACGCCTCCCCGTCGGTCGGCCACGGCGTGGAGCCCAGTGCCTCCAGCACCGCCGTCAGCTCCGGGATCTGGTCGGCGCCCATGTGGTGCGGCCGCAGTTCGGTGAGGCCGGTGAACAGGAACGCGACCTGCTCGCCGGGTGAGTAGCGGAATTCGAAGTCTGCGAAGCCTGCGACTGCGCCGCCGATCTGGTCGCCACTCTCGGTGTCCGTGGACGAACCGCGGGCGGTGCCTCGGGTCAGTGACTCGCCGAAGACGTGGGCGTCTTGGCCGCGGCGGGCGTTCGGGCGGGCGAGGAAGGGGCAGGTGAAGGCGGCGAAAAGCATGCATTCGCGGTGTCCCGGCGGTTCTGGGGACGGTGCCTTGTTCGTCGCCGGACGGCCTGAGGCCTGTGCGGCCGCCAGGGCTTCGGTCTCGGCGGCGGCGATCACTCGGTAGACCGGGCCCGGTGGCATTGGTGTGCCGCAGATCGAGCAGCGGCGTTCGACCGCGCAGATCAGGGTGCGGGCGGTGCCGGTGATGGCGAACGTCGGGTGGCCCTCGGGATCCCGCGGCGTGATGGCGGGGATCGGGTAGCCGCGTGGATCGCGGGGCAGGGCGGCTATGAGCGGCGGGACCGGCGTCGCGCGAGAGGTCATGCCGTTCATTGAAGCAGGGCCCGGTATCGGACATGGTGGCCGCACCCGGCCTCAGGAGTCCCACAAGTACCGCGCGCCGTTCTGCAAGGTCACGAATCGGTCATCAGCACGCAAAAGTTGATAACCGATCGGCAACAAGCCTTGGCGTGGCCCGCGTCGGTCAGCAAAATGCTCTCTTGGGTCGGGAGCTGGCGCTTCACCTGGGGCGGGGACAGACGAAGGGTCAGCTCCCCCTCTTCATCCCGACCGGTGTCTCTTCGCGACGGGACGACCGCTCCGCGTCGAACAGCCGCACCGGCAGCCCGGCCGCCGTCACCGCTTCCCGCATCGCCGCCGCCAGGCCTGCGAATTCCTCGGCGCGCGCCGACGACGACCGGTACGCCAACCCGATCCGCCGCGACGGTGCCACCCCGGCGAACCGCCGCGCCTCCAAGCCGGATCCGGGCCGCGCGTCGACCGCGACCGCCGTCTCCGGGAGCAGCGTCACCCCTATCCCGCCGGCCACCAACTGCACCAGCGTCGACAGCGACGCGGCGCGCGTGCCGCCGGCTCCCGCGCCGGCTTCCGAGCACACGTCCAGCGCCTGATCACGCAGGCAGTGGCCCTCTTCCAGCAACAGGATCTCGTGGTCCTTCAGCACCGCCCGCGGTACCGGCCCGCCGCCCGGCGGCAGCGTGTGCTCCGGGGCCACGAGCAGGAAGTCCTCGTCGTACAGCGGCAGCTCCTCGACGCCCGCCGCACCGGCCGGCAGCGCCAGCAGCCCCAGGTCGAGCCGCCCCGAGCTGATGCCTTCCAGCAGGACCGCCGTCTGCTCCTCGTGGACGAACAGCTCCAGGTCCGGGAAGCGCTTCTTCAGCGGCCGCAGCAGCGCCGGCAGCAGGTAGGGCGCCAGGGTCGGGATCACCCCGATCTTCACCGTCCCGGTGAACGGCTTCCGCGCCGCCGCGGCCTCCTCGACCAGGTCGTCCATCGCTGCCAGCACCCGCTGCGCGTGCCGCGCCACCCGCTCCCCGGACGGCGTCAGGAGCACCTTGCGCGTGGTGCGCTCGACCAGCTGCGTTCCGAGGTTCTCCTCCAGCGCCGCGATCGCTCCGGACAGCGCCGGCTGGCTCATTCCGAGCACCGCCGCCGAGTCGCGGAAGTGCAGATGCTCGGCGACCGTCGCGAAGGCCTTGAGCTGGGTGATCGTGGGGGTGCGGAGGGACGTGGCGATGATGGTGCTCCTGGCGTGCGTGCTGAGGCAGTGCTTACTGAGGTCGTGCCTACTGAAGTCGTGCGGGCTGAGCCATTGATAACCACATTTTATCGCGTTCACGAAACTTGCGGTGAATTGTGATCAACCTCAAACCCGCTGGACGCCGACCGCCCGTCGCCCGATGCTGGGCGGATGAGGATCCTGGTCATCCAGCACGAGGACGGCGCCGGCCCCGGCCTCGTCGGCGACCGGCTCACCGACCTCGGCGCCGATCTGGACGTGCGCCACCCCTGGGACGTCCGCAGCGGCCGTCCGGTCCCGCCCGACCTGTCCGGGCACGACGCCTTGATCGTACTCGGCGGAGCCCAGGCCGCGTACGACCCGATCGCCTGGTGGCCGGCGGTGTTCGAGCTGCTGCGGGAAGCCGTGCGCGACGACGTCCCGACGCTGGCGATCTGCCTGGGGGCGCAGCTGCTCGCGGTCGCGGGCGGCGGCGAGGTGCGGCGCGCCGCGCACGACGAAGTGGGACTCTGCACCCTGATGAAGTATCCGAACCCTGATCCGCTGTTCGACACGCTGCCGCCCGGCGCGCGCGCCGTGCAGTGGCACCACGACGAGATCTCGGTGCTGCCGGCCGGCGCCGTCCCGCTGATGTACTGCGCCGACGGCTTCGCGCATCAGGCTTTCCGCATGGGATCCCGCGTCTGGGCCGTGCAGTTCCACCCGGAGGTCCTGTACGACGACCTCCGGAGCTGGGCCGAATCCGACCCGATGGAAGGCGTCGACGCGGCGATGGACGACGTCCTGGACGCCTACGTCGAGCTGCTCAACACCTGGACCGGCTTCACAGACCACTGGTACGCCCTGGCGGCGAACCCGTCCGCCGCCACCGCCCTTACTGCCGAACCAGCGCCGTGAGCAGCTCGCGGTAGTGCTCGAAGCCCGGGTCGCCGGCGTCCGGCTCCTTCGCCGCCTCGTCCCAGCGCCGCAGCCGCACCGCGTCGTCCGAGTACGGATCGGCCTCGAACTCCGCGACCTCCTCCGGCGACATCGGGCCGCCCTGCACCGACAAGGTGTAGACCGACGCCTCCGACAGCTTGGCGAAGTAGGTCGGCTCGACCGCGCACAGGTACCGCTTCGCGGCCACGTGCAGCCGCACCGGTTCGGTGACCTCCGGCCCGAACCACGCGGCGAGCCAGTCCGCGCCCTGGTGGCTGTGCCGGTTGTCGTGGCCGGCCATCAGGTCACGGCCGTGCACGGCGCCCGTGAAGTGGCCGACGTCGTGCAGCAGCGCCGCCGCGACCAGCGCCGGCGCCGCGCCTTCGCGTTTGGCCAGCGCCGCGGCCTGGAACATGTGCTCGGCCTGCGTGACCGGCTCGCCCAGGTACTCGGCGCCGCCCTCGCCGGCGAACAAGGCGGCGATCTGGTCGACGGCGGTCTGCGCGGTGGTGCTCATGCTCCGAACGCTAGCGGCGCGTACGGGACCGCGTAAGGCGCGATTGCCTTATGACGGCCATCAACTCGGTGAACTCCGCAGTCCCAGTCAACTCGCCGAACGTGGCGACCTCACCTACTCGCCGAACGTGGCGATCTCACTTACTCGCCGACTCCACCGCGGCCACAAAAGCCCGCGCCCGCCGCGTGATCTCGTCCCAGTTCCCGGCGGCCACCACCTCCGGCGGCACCACCTCGGTCCCGGCACACACCGCCAGCGCGCCCTGCGCCAGGAACTCGGCGGCGTTGGCCGCGTTCACGCCCCCGGAGGCGACCAGCGGCAGGCCCGGGTACGGACCGCGCAGGTCCTTGAAGTACCCGGGACCGAAGGCCCGCGCCGGGAAGATCTTCACAGCGGCCGTGCCGAGGTCGAGCGCCATCGCCACCTCGGTCGGCGTCAACGCGCCGAGGACGACCGGCACCCCGGCTTCGTGGGCCACCTCCGCCACCTCCGGCCGCACTCCCGGAGTCACCAGGAACGCGACTCCGGCGTCGACAGCCTCGCGGGCCTGCGCGGCGGTGAGCACCGTCCCGGCGCCGAGCCGATGTCCGGCGGCGGCCCCGGCGCGCAGATGTGCCCCCACACCCGGCGTGCTGTACGTGAGCTCGGTCCACGCGATGCCGCCGGCCGCCAGAGCCTCGCACAACGCCGGGGCGTCGGGGATCGACGGCGCGCGGACGACCGCTATCACCGGCTGCGCGGCCAGGGCCGACCGGAAGTCCGGGTGCGGGAGGTCGAACGTCATAGTGCTGACACACCTTTCTCGGTATTGCGCAGTGCCCGGCCGGGGAGTGCGCCGGTGGGTCGGCCGCCGGCCAGCACCGGTACACCGTTGACCAGTACTTCCTGGATTCCAATCGCGGGCATGCGGGGGTCGTCGAATGTGGCGGCGTCGCGCACCGTCTCCGGATCGAACAGCACCAGGTCCGCGTGGTACCCCACCCGGACCAGGCCGCGCCGGTCCAGCCGCAGCCGCCGCGCCGGCCGGCCGGTCATGTGCTCGACGGCGGCTTCCAGCGTCAGGACTTTGAGATCCCGGCTGTAGTGGCCGAGGTAGCGCGGGAAGGTGCCCCAGGCCCGCGGATGCGGCCGGGCGCCGACCAACAGGCCGTCGCTGCCCGCGGTGTGCGCCGGATGCCGCATGATGGCGCGCACGTTCTCCTCGTGGCCGACGTGGTGCAGGATCGTCGTCCCGAGCCGGTCCGAGCGCAGCAGGTCGAAGAACGCCTCGGTGCCGCTCACTCCGCGCGTCGCGGCGATCTCGGCGAGGTTCTGCCCGACCAGAGCGTTCAGTTCCTCGTCCTCGATGTTCCGGACGCCGGAGATCTGGATGGTGCGCCAGTCGATGACCATCCCGTGGTTGCCGTCGCTGCCGTGCTCCTCGACGTCGACCCGGATCCGCTCGCGGACGTCCGGATCCGCCAGCCTTTCCAGCGTGGCGTCCGGGCCG
Organism: Catenulispora yoronensis; assembly: GCF_039531695.1. Lineage (NCBI taxonomy): Bacteria > Bacillati > Actinomycetota > Actinomycetes > Catenulisporales > Catenulisporaceae > Catenulispora > Catenulispora yoronensis. The sequence goes on along the minus strand of NZ_BAAAQN010000047.1, from coordinate 30,945 downwards.
CCCTCGGCCGACCAGCTCGGCAGCAGGGCCGCGAGCGTGGTGGAGCCGGGCAGGTAGGGATAGGTGTCCAGACTGATGTCGCAGCCTTCGACGATGGCGGCGTCGACCAGGGCCAGGAAGGTGGCGGCCCGCCCGGCGTTGACGCTGAAGTTCATGGTGGCGTGCGCGAGGTGCAGCGGGCAGCCCGAGCGGCGCGAGATCTCGATCATCTCGGCGTAGCCGTCCAGCGCGCCGGCGCCGTAGGAGCGCTGGTGCGGCGAGTGGTAGCCGCCGTGCTCCGCGACGACTTCGCAGAGTTCGACGAGCTCATCAGTGCCTGCATACATACCGGGGGTATAGGACAGGCCGCTCGACAGGCCGACGGCACCTTCGCGCAAGCCCTGTGCGACCAGCTCGCGCATCCGATCGAGTTCGGCCCGGGTCGGGGCGCGGTTCTCCCAGCCCATGGCCATCATCCGCACCGAGCCGTGCGGGACGAGGTAGCAGGCGTTGACCGCGATGCCCCGGTCCAAGCGGTCCAGATACTCGCCGACGCTGCGCCAGTCCCAGTCGAAGTCCTCGGGGTCGGGGTCGCCGTTCCACCCCGCGATTTGACGGCGCAGGGCGGGCAGCGTGGTGTCGTCGACCGGCGCGTAGGACAGGCCGTCCTGGCCGAGCACTTCGCAGGTGACGCCTTGGGTGACGCGCGACGGGTGCTCACGGTCGATGAGCATGCGCAGGTCGGAGTGGGCGTGCATGTCGATGAAGCCGGGCGCCAGGACCAGGCCGTCGGCGTCGATGACGCGGGCGTCGGCGGCGTTCGCGAAGTTGGCGGCGTCAGCAATATTTGCGGGGTGAGCGGCGTGTTTGGCGGCGTCAGCAGTGTCGATGGCGCGGATCTCGCCGTCGGCGACCGTGACGTCGGCCCGGTAGCGTTCCGCCCCGGTGCCGTCCACGACCGTCGCTCCACGGAATACGAACCCTGTCATCCGAAGTACGTCCGCACCATGCCGACGACCTTCGGATCGGGCAGATCGGCGTCGTCCACCACGGGGATCAGCGACCACTTGTCGAAGGCGGTGCACGGATGCGACAGGCCCAGCCGCAGCACCGCCCCGACCGGTGCCGCGTCCCCGGCGTCGCGCAGGAACATGTGCTGGTCGTTCAACGCCGTCACGACACCGGACACCGCCTCGCCGCCGCGCACCACCTGCGGTACCGGCAGCCCTTCGTCGAACGGGAAATCCCGCTTGCCGCCGTCCAGCAGGGACAGCTGCGGCTCGGGGTGCGAGACCACCCGGGCCCAGCCGTGCATCGCGGCGCGGAACGGCGTAGGGCCGGCGCCACGGGCGAGCGGCGAGATGTGGTGGTAGAAGCCGTCGTCGTGGATGAGATACGCGCCGGATCGCACAATGACTTCGGCCCCTGATTCGCCAGCCAGCGGGGCCAGGATCTCGGCGACCGTGTCGAAATACGCGCTGCCGCCGGCCGTCACCACCGGACGCTCCGTCTCGTAGCCGGATGCCAGGCGACGATGCAGGTTGGCGAGCTCGCGCAGGTAGGCGCTGACGGCGCCGAGTCCTTCGGCCGTGGCGTCGTGCGCGAGCGCTCCTTCGTACCCTGCGACACCCGCCAGCCGCAGCGTCGGCGCGGCGCGCACCGCCTCCGCGACGGCTTCCGCCTCGGCCACGGTGCGCGCGCCGGTCCGGCCGCCGGCACCACCGAGTTCGACCAGCACCTCGACCGGCCGGTCGGTCTCCGGGTCCGGGCCGGAGCCGACGCCGGCCGCCCGCAGCGCGGCGTCCATCAGCGCCACCGTTTCGACCGAATCGACCCACGAGACGAAGGCGAATTCCGCGTCGGCCGCCAACTCGCCCGCGATCCACGCCAGGCCGGCCGGGTCCACCAGCGTGTTCGCCAGCAGCACCCGCTGCACGCCGAACGCCCGCGCGACGCGCAGCTGCGGCAGGTTCGCCAAGGTGATGCCCACCGCGCCCGCGTCGAGCTGGGCCAGCCACAATGCCGGCGCCATCGTGGTCTTGCCGTGCGGGGCCAGAGCGACCCCGGCGTCCCGGCACCAAGCCGCCATGGTCCGCAGGTTGTGGTCCAGGGCGCCGGCGTCGAGCGTGAGGAGCGGGGTGCCGAGGTCGGACAGCCGGGGTCCGGAGGCCAGGTAGGCCTGCACGGTCCGGCCCCACGCCGCCGGCGGCAGGGCCTTGAACCGCCAGTCGAGCCGTTCGTCGGCCAACGCCTCGACCTGTGCGCGATCGATACCCGCGGTGTCGGTGCGGCTGCCGAACGTCAGATGCGCCATGGGTTGTCTCCGCTGCCTGTGGGGTTGCATTATTTGCAACGCTCGTTGCGTATGCTGTGCTTCGGTTCTAGCATTCGGCCGGAACGACGGTCAACGATGGCCGGCGGCGGGCCCGGCTGGGGGAGCGCGAAGAACGATGCGGGATGAGGGATCGGCGCCTGACGGATCGGCGCCTGAGAGCGCGGCATCTGAGGGTGCGGCGCCTGAGAGCGCGGCGCCGTGGGCGGTGTGCGTCGGCGAGTCGATGGCGGCGTTGCTGCCCGACGGCCCCGGGCCGCTGGAGACCGTCGGCGCGTTCGCGGTGTCGGTCGGCGGGGCCGAGTCGAACGTGGCGTGCGCGCTGAGCGCGCTCGGCGTGCCCAGCGCCTGGATCAGCCGGGTCGGCGACGACGGGTTCGGGCGGCGGCTGACCGGCGAGCTGGCGGCGCGCGGCGTCGACACGTCCGCCGTGGGCATCGATCCGGTGCTGCCCACGGGCTTGTATCTCAAAGAGACCGGCGGTTCGGCGCATTCGGCGGACCTCGGAACCGGTCGCAGCAAGCTGCATTACTACCGCCGGGGGTCGGCGGCGTCGGCGATGTCGGCCGCGACGCTTCAGGAGCCGGCCGTGGCGCGGATGCTGGCCGAGGCACGGGTGATCCACCTGACGGGCATCACGCCGGCGCTGTCGGAGACGTGCTTCGCGATGGTGCGGGAACTGCTCGCCACGCCTCGTGGCGGCCGGTTGGTGAGCTTCGACCTGAACTGGCGTCCGGCGCTCTGGCGCGACCGGGATCCGGCGGTGCTGCGCGAGTTCGTCAACGCCGCCGACGTCGCGTTCCTCGGGGCCGACGAGGCCGAGGCGGCGTTCGGGACCGGCGACGCGCACGAACTCAGGGCTCTGTTCCCGGGACCCGCGACGATCGTGGTGAAGGACGCCGAGCGCGTCGTCACCGCGCTGGCCGTCGACACGGAAGGCGGCGTGACGGCCGTGTCAGAGGCGGCGCTTGTCGTCGACGTGGTGGAGCCGACCGGCGCCGGAGACGCCTTCGCGGCCGGGTACCTGGCCGGTACGCTGCACGGCTTCGATCAGCGGCGTCAGCTGCGGCTCGGGCACCTCGCGGCGGCGTCGGCGCTCGTCGCGCACGGTGACGTCGGTGATCTGGGCGACCTGGCTCGGCTCGCGCTGCTCGACGCGTCGGAGGAGCAGTGGAGCGCGGCCCGGGTCACGGCGAACGGCATCGAGCACGGAGTCGAGCACGGAGTCGAGCACGGAGTCGAGCACGGAGTCCGGATCAGCGGCGGGATCAGCCTCGGGACAGTGGACGAGGCGCGCACGCCATGAGCCAGACCGTGACCCGCGCCCTGCGCCTGCTCGCCGAACTCGGCGACGGCGAACGCTCGCTGGACCAGCTGGCCGAGGTGCTCGGCGTGCACAAGACGACCGCACTGCGGCTCATGCAGTCGCTGGAGGACGAGCGCTTCGTCTACCGCGACGGCGACTTCCGCTACCACCTCGGCGCCGGGCTGTTCGCCCTAGCCAGCCTGGCGATGGAGCAGCGCGGGATCCGCCGGATCGCCGCGCCGCACCTGGCCGCGCTGAACGCCGCGACCGGACAGACCGTGCACCTGGCCGCGTACGAGGGCGGCGAGGTCGTCTACATCGACAAGTACGACTCCCGGCACAAGGTGCGGATGTACTCGCGCGTCGGCCTGCGGGCCGGGCTGCACAACACGGCGGTGGCCAAGGTGCTGCTCGCGGACCTGCCGCTGGCGGAGCGGCGCCGGGCCGTGGCCGCCATCGACTACACGCCGCACACGCCGAACACCATCACCGGTCCGCAGCAACTGCTGGCCGAGCTGGAGACGGTGGTGGCGCAGGGCTGGGCCCAGGACCACGCCGAACACGAGACGTTCATCAACTGCATCGGCGCGCCGGTGCGCGACGCTTCCGGGCGCGCGGTCGCCGCCGTGTCGATATCGGTGCCGGACATGGTGGCGCCTTACGAGCAGGTGCTGGAGCTGCTGCCGCAGTTGTTGGAGACGGCTCGGGCGATATCGGTGGACGCCGGCGCGCCCTGACCAGGCTTCACTTCTTTTCTCCGCCTCTTCTTCGCTTCTTTCGCAAACCCATCCATCGCATGAAAGTGAGAACCCTGATGACCTACGCCAAGACCGAGATCCGCACGGACGGTGCGCCGGCTCCGGCCTGGAGCTTCTCGCAGGGCGTGCGCAAGGGGCCGATCCTCCAGGTCTCCGGCCAGGGGCCGCAGGACCCTGCGACCGGCGAGTACCTGTTCCGCGGCGACGTGAAGGCGCAGACCGCGCGGACGCTGGAGAACGTCAAGGCGATCGTCGAGGCCGGCGGCGGGACCATCGAGGACGTGGTGATGTTCCGCGTCTACCTGACGACCCGCGAGCACTTCGGCGCGATGAACGAGGCCTATGCGGAGTTCATCGCCGCGAACATCGCCGAGGACGGCGTGAAGCCGTGCCGGACGACCGTTTTCGTGGAGCTGCCGCAGGAACCGATGCTGGTCGAGATCGACGCGCAGGCGGTCATCGGCTGAGGCTTACGTCCCTGGGATGACGTCTCGTGCATCCCAGGGATGACGTGCTCGCAAGCTACATTCGTGGGCTGATTCGGGATGACGCGGCGGGCCCATAGCTTCGTGCCATGGCTACTCCACGACGCCGCCTGGCGGCTTCCGCGATCGTCGCACTGTCCGTCACCGCGGCCACGGTCGTCGCTTCCGGCACCGCTTTCGCGTCCGCACCGGCGGTTCAGACGGTTCAGTCGGTCCCGACGGTTCAACCCGCCCAGTCAGCCCAGTCGGCTCCGGCTTCCGCAAGCTTCTCGCTGCCCGCGCCGACCGGCCCGTACGCCGCCGGCGAGGACACGCTGCACCTGACCGACACCAGCCGCCTCGACCCGTGGCGACCGGCCTCGGGCTACCGGCAGCTGACCGTTTCGATGTTCTATCCGGCGCGCCGGGGCACCGGGCAGCCCGCGCCGTACATGACGCTCGGCGAGGCGCAGGGTTTCGTCCAGTACCGGGTGCCGCCGGGCTTCGGTGTCACGCCGGAGTCGGTGGCCGCGGTACAGACCGGCGCCTTCGCCGCCGCCAAGGCCGCACCCGGCAAGTTCCCGCTGGTGGTGCTCTCGCCGGGGCTGGAGAACCCGCGCGCCACCCTGACCGCGCTGGCGACCGACCTGGCCAGCCACGGCTATGTGGTGGCGCTGATCGGACATCCCGGTGAGGACAGCGGCGAGCAGCTCGCGGACGGCAGCATTTCGCCGTGCGTGACCTGCGGTTCCGGCGGACCGCCGGCCGATGTCATCGCCGCCAGCCGCGGGGTGGACGTGAAGTTCGCCATTGACCAGCTGGTCGATCACCATGTCTGGGCCCTGAGCCACCTGATCGACAAGCACGCGATCGGCATGGCCGGGCACTCGCTCGGCGGAGCGGCGGCTCCGCTGGCGATGGAGGACGACCCGCGGATCCTCGCGGGGGTGAATATGGACGGCTCGTTCCAGCAGATCATGCCGCCCGGAGCACTGGGTGGCCGCTCGTTCCTGATGCTCGGACGGGACGAGGACCACACGGCCGGGGGCAGCGACACGTCGTGGAGCGACACCTGGCCCGCGCTGGACGGTTACAAGCGCTGGTTCGCGGTGACGGGAGCCTCGCACCAGGCGTTCACCGACATCGCGATTCTCGGACAGGAAGCGGGGATTCCGCTGGGGTATCCGTTGGACGCGTTCCGCGGGGCGCAGATCACGCGGACTTACGTCGAGGCCTTCTTCGACAAGACGCTGAAGGGATGCCCGGAGCCGTTGCTGGACGGGAACTCGGCTGCGTATCCGGACGTTGCGATCCAGTCATAGACGCGGAAACGATCAGAGAATGGCGGCATGACCTCTGACGTTTCGCTTGCCGACGGCAAGTACCTGGTGATCGGCGGCTCCGGCCGCACCGGCCGGCTGGTCGCGACCGCGCTCCTGGAGCAGGGTGCGCAGGTCACGATCGCCGGCCGGAACCCGCACAACGTTCCGGCCGGTGCCGACAGCGCCGTCGTGGACCTTGCCGACGGCTTCACCACCGCACAGCTTGAGGGCTATGCGGGGGTGGTCGTTTCGGTGGAGCCGCCGACCGACGACCGTGGTGCCGAGGCGGTGATGCATCGGGGGGTCGCGGCGGTCGGCGAGGCGGCGGCCCGGACCGGTGCGCGGGTGGTGCTGGTGTCGCAGATCTACATCACGCGGGAGCGTGAGCATCCTGAGATCGCTGGGATCATCGTCGCGCGGGCGCGCGGTGAGGAGGCGTTGCGGGCTGCGGGGGCGGTCTACACGATCGTGCGGCCGGGCTGGCTGACGTCGGCGAATGCCGGGGCGGTGCGGCTGGAGCAGGGGGACACGGGGGACGGCCGGACGAGCCGGGCTTCCGTGGCCGCCGCGGTGGTCGCGGCGTTGGGATCGGCAGAGGCGGCGGGGAAGACGTTCGAGATTTATGACGCGGAGGGTGGCGCGCCGGTGTGGGACAAGGAGTTCGCGGCGCTGGCTGCTGATTGAGAGCCCTGGGTTAGGTGCCGAGGTTCGCTTCTTCGGACAGATGGCCTGCGTCGTGCTGCTGGCGGCTTCGTCAGCAGCACGACGCGGCTTCGAGTCCTGATTCGTCCTAGAAGATCTTGTGGTGGTCGGTGTAGACGATCGGGGTCGGCGCCACAGCCTTGCCGACGGCGGTGACCAGCGTGTCGTGCAGGACGGCGGGGCCGCCGAAGATCTCGACGCCGCGAAGCAGGGGCCTGCCGTGCAGGATGCTGGCGGGCGCCGCGGACAGCGCGGCGGCCGGGTCGGTCAGCAGCAGCGGCCCGTTCTTCATGGCCATGTAGGCGCCGCCGGTCAGGGCGTCGGGGAAGGACATGCCGGACGCCAGGCCGGCGTACGAGTTGGTCAGCGAGAGCCCGGTGCTCCAGCCCTGGGCCGCGACATTCTCGGCCGTTTCATAGCGGTCGTTCCCCTGGATCCCCAGGTAGCCGCCGTTGCGGGCGCCCTCAAGAACGCTCGTGGCGGCCACCGCGCCGCCGCCGATGGCGGTCACGTCGGGCAAGCTGTTCGCCGCCGCGAGCTTGGAGACGATGTAGGCCTTGGTCGCGGTGTCCAGCGAGGCGGCGGTGTACGGTCCGGTCGACAGCACGATCGCTGCGGGAACGCCGTGGTCGGCGAAGTAGTTCGACGCGTAAGGCCCGGCGGCGAGCGCGTCCGCGAAGTCGTCACCGCGCGCCACGACAAGGTGCGCGGGGTTGTTGAGCGCGCGCGGGTCCTTGGCGATGGCAAGCGCGGTCTCGTAGCGGCTGCTGCCGGACAGCCGGACGACGTTGTAGCCGAGGACGTTGCTGATGTGGTCCTCGACCGCCTGCGGGATGGCGCTGGTGCCGCCCAGGATGAAGACCGTGTGGCTCTTGTCCTTGGGCAGGACCCGCAGCAGCTCGGCCTCGACGTTGCTGTCCAGGCCGGTGGCCGCGGCCCCGCCCGGCGTCAGCAGCAGCGGGGCGTTCTTGTACTTGGCGAGCGGGATGCCGGCGAGGGCGTCGGCGAACATGTCGCCGCGCGCGAGCACCACGGCCCCGGCCGATCCCGCCGCCGGGAACTCCGCCTGCGACAGGGAGACGCCGGTGCCGTACCGCGAGGCGCCGTCGTACCGGTCCACAGCGACCTTGGACGGGTTGGCGACGGTGACGGTGTGGGTGACGGTGATCGTGACGGCGGGCGTCTGGTCGTCGGTCGTGCTCAACGTGACCGTGAAGGTACCCGCACTCGGGTACTGACAGACGATGTCGCCGCTGACCGCCCCGGACGGATGCGTCTTGAGCAGGGGAAACGCACCCTGGATGTGATTCCCGCAGTCCAGCGTCGCCTCGGCCATCTTGCCCCCGGGAACGCTCGCGTCCGCGGCGCCGGGCGCGACGGCGTAGCCGACGTGCACGTTCGCCGACGGAGCAGAAAGCAGGACACTGATATCCCCGTGCGCATCAGCGGCGGCGTCGGGCGAGGAGAGCGTCTCGGTGGCCGTGGGGACCACCGGAGCAGGCGTGGGCGCCGCCGAAGCCGTACCCGCCGCGAGCCCGCTGCCGGCCACGGCGGCGAACGACGTCACCGCGAGCGCTGAGAGTCTGATCCTGTTCCGAGCCATGATGATCCCTCCGTGTATGTGAGCTGATACCCGACAGCTTGGGTACGGCGATGGGCGGAGGGATCCGTCATGATGCCTAGGCGGGCTCGTCCTTTTCAGTGGTGCCAGGAGGGCGGTGGGGTGCCCGGTTCTTCTTCCGCCGGGACGTCATCGGGCGATCGACGCAGGCCCGGGCTGGCGAGATGACTTCTCGATGGCTTCCCGACGGACACTCTCGAAGCCCGCCCGCACGTCGCGGTAGAAAAGCCACGGGTATCCCAATGAGACGCTTCCGCCGATCGCTTGGAAGACATCGCAGGCTTCGTCGTAGCGTTCGGCCATGGTCAGGGCCCACGCCAGCAGATTCCGGTCCACGATCTCCAGCGCGCCGCCGGTCGGGAGCTCGCCGTCCCATTGGCCGAGGGCTTCATCGAGCAGTGGGCGACCGGCCCCGCGATAGAAATCAGCACTGGAACCAGGGTTCGTACTCGCGTCTCGCACGACCAGCCAAGCCTCTTGAAGGCGGTGGATCTTGAGCTCGAAGGCGAGGGCTGTGCGCGGCGCACGGGCCACCGCGTCCTCGACGAACTGCGAGGACCACTCCTCAGAGCCGAACCACTTGGCCAGCCAATAGGTGTGGGCGTACGAATGCGCGCGTCGGTGCATCGGTGCGCGGGCGAAGGCCTCGTCCCACAGGACGGTGAATTCGTGGTTCGGTATTTGCCGACCGAGAGCGGCCGACATACGGAAGACCCAGGGCGTGGGGTCCTCGGGCGCCAGCTCAATGGCTCGAAGCGCTGCCTCATCGCTCTCTCGCGCGAGCTTGAAGAAACCTTCGAACTGTTCGCGCGACGTGTCCTTGGCACGTGCGGCCCCCCGGGCCCGGCCGGCCTGCCCCATCAGCGCCGCGGCGTGGACCACGGCGGCGTGCGGCGAATCGGGCTCGGCCGAGCGCCATGACGCGAGCCACGCCTCGGTCTGCTGGGAGACCGTCGCCAAGACCGCCACGCGCAACATCCGACGGTCCCAGTCGGTGCCGGCGGCGTCCAGCGCCTCGGCCGCCGGCTTCCAGTCGCCACACCGCGCAGCGTATGCCGCCTTTGCCAGCGCTGCGTCGCTCAAGGACTCGTCGACCGCGACGTCCCGGTAATGAACCATTCCGTACCGGGTCGCGTCGAACGGCTCGGTCGGGTCGGCAGCCGCATTCGGCTTGTTTCTGCGGAAGATGGACATGGCGCTCCTAGTTCGGCGTGCTCATTGTGAGCGGCCAGCAGATTAGCGTGGAGGGTCGTTGTTTCTTGTAGTGCTGTCCCTGACTGCCCCACACGGTGGGTGTCGACGCGGTTACCCTGGTTGTTCTTAGGTGTGTCTGGGTTCTGCGAGGGGGCGGCTGCGGTGCCGGATGTCAACGATGTTGAAGTGCTGGTTGGTCAGGTGGTGCCGGCAATCGGGTCGGCCGTAGTGGCCTACGGCGCTGGGGTACTGACTCGCGTCGAGGACGAGAGCGCGAAGGCTACGGTGCGTTTGGGTCAGCGGTTGTTGGCGCGGATCCTGCATCGGGCGCCGAACCGGGCATCGGTTGAGGCTGCGGTGACGGATTTGGCTGCGGTGCCGGAGGACGTCGACGCGTTGGGTGCGTTGCGTCTTCAGATCCGGAAGGTGCTGGCCGGTGATGCCGAGTTGGTGGCTGAGCTTTCTGCCTTGATGCCGGCGCGGGCTCAGGCCACTGGTGACCATTCCACTGCCGTGGCGGGCGATGTGAACATCTCCACCAGCGGACCCAACGCGCCGGCGGCGTACTCGATCGGCCAGGTCAGGTACACCGAGGGCCCTACGGTGCCGGGGCAGCCGCAGGGCTAGAGGTTGCACCCGGTGGTGTTGGACAGCAGTTTGGGGCAGCGTCGGTCAGCGCTGTTGGCGGTGTTGCTGCGAACAACATCGGACTGTTTCAACAGATGCAGGCTCCAGCTCCAGTTCCTGAGTCGTTGCCGTCTGCCGGTGATGTGCAGGTCCCGTTCGGGCTGTCGAACCTGCCGATAGCTGAGGTGTTCATCGGTCGCGAAACGGAGCTGGCGGAGTTGGCGTCGGCGATGGGTGCCGGTACTCAAGTGGTTGCCCAGGCGGTATCTGGGCTTGGCGGGATTGGGAAGTCTTCGCTGGCAGCCGCATACGCGCGTGCCCACAGTGCCGGGTATGCGGGTATCTGGTGGTTGGTGGCGGATAGCCGTGCTGGGGCGGAGGCTGGGCTCGCGGATCTGGCGCGCCGGTTGTGTCCGCAGGCTGCGGGGCATCCGGATCCGGTAGCGCTGATGCAGTGGGCGATCTCGTGGCTTGCTCAGCATCCAGGGGTGTTGTTGATCTGGGACAACGTCGAGGATGTGGAGGATGTTCGGGAGCTGATTGCTGCTCTACCTTCGGCGGCTCATTTGGTGACCAGCCGCAGGTATGTCGGCTGGCATCGGATCCGGGTGTCTGAGCCGCTGCGGCTGGGGCCGTTGCCTGCCGATGATGCTGTGGATCTGCTGACGCGACTGGCCAGCCCTGCTTTGGCGGGGGACTCGGGCCAGGATTTGTGCTCGGAGTTGGGCTTTTTGCCGCTTGCCGTGGAGCAGGTGGGTTCGTATCTGGCTGAAGCCGGGATGACGGCTGCGGACTATGTGGCCGCTTGGCGTGCTGGTAAGTCGATGCCGGGTCGGGCTGCGGAGATGAGCAGGCCTGACCGGATCATGAGCGGGGTGTGGCGGGCAACGCTGGACCGGCTGTCAGACACTCCGCTGGCCGGTCGGGTGCTGCATGTGCTGGCGTGGCTGGCTCCCGAGGGTACGCCAGTGCGGTGGCTGGCCGAGGCGTTCCAGGACGATGGCGGAGTGCGCGAGGCCTTGCGTCGTCTGAATGCGTTCAGCATGGTCAGCTTGAGCCCGGGCGGGACGGTTGGTGTTCACCGAGTGGTGCAGGCGGTCACGCGAACACGAACACCTGATGCGGAGGATGGTCACCGGCTGCCTGACATGATCGCTGATGCGCAGCGTACTGCGGTGCAGATCTTGGTTCAGCAGCTTCCGGAGGGTGACTACCTGGAGCCGGAGGTGGCTGAACGATGGCGGATCGTGATGCCTCACGTCGACGCGTTGGCCGTAAGCATTGCGGGCCGTGACGCACCTGCTGCGGTCATCGGTGTGATGGACCGCGCATACGGCTTCTGGCTTGCCCACGGCAACCCGGCCGCGGCCATAGCGATTGCCGAATGCTCCCTTGCGGGGGAGGAACGCCATCACGGCCCCGATCACCTGGACACCCTGGCCTCCCGGAGCAACCTTGCCGGCGCCTATCGGTCGGTGGGTCGTGTGGGGGAGGCGGTCGTGTTGTACGAGGCTGTGCTTGCCGCTTGCGAGCGGGTGTTGGGTGCGGATCATCCGGACACCCTGTCCTCTCGGAACAACCTCGCTGGCGCCTATCGGTCGGTGGGTCGTGTGGGGGAGGCGGTCGTGTTGTACGAGGCTGTGCTTGCCGCTTGCGAGCGGGTGTTGGGTGCGGATCATCCGGACACCCTGACCTCTCGGAACAACCTCGCCGGCGCCTATGAGTCGGTGGGTCGTGTGGGGGAGGCGATCGAGTTGCATGAGGCGACGCTTGCCGCTTGCGAGCGGGTGTTGGGTGCGGATCACCCGAACACCCTGACCTCCCGGAACAACCTCGCCTACACCTATCAGTCGGTGGGTCGTGTGGGGGAGGCAGTGGTCTTGTACGAGGCTGCTCTCAACGTCTGTGAGCTGGTGCTTGGGACAGATCACCCGACGACAAGGATCGTGCGCGGTAATCTGGCGGCTACTCAGGCCGTCGTGCCTGAGAAGAAGTAGAGCCGACGATCTGCCGCCATCCGGCTGGCTAAGGCGTGCTGATCTCGTCTGCTGGGCTGATTGGTCAGCCGCCCCGATTCTGGGGGAACCTATGGAAGATCCGCGATCCGCGCCGCGCACCAGGCAGTTCCTGATGCCGCACAGCTGATTGATCGGATCCTCTTATCGCAACTCGCACTCGCGCCTATTTCACTGATCAATCCCGGTCTGACAGCCTTGTCCTGTCGCGCTCGCCAGCCGCTCACCGGCCCGCTTGAGCGCGGTTCAAGGCAACCCCTCAGCGCTAGGAGATCAACCGTGGCGATCCTGACCATCGGCGACCAGTTCCCGTCGTACAACCTGACCTCGGTCGTCGACATCGACCAGGCCAATCCCGAGGATGCGTTCGTGCAGATCACGGACAAGTCCTACGAGGGGAAGTGGCGGGTCGTCTTCTTCTGGCCCAAGGACTTCACCTTCGTCTGTCCGACCGAGATCGCCGCGTTCGGGAAGCTCAACGAGGAGTTCCAGGACCGGGACACGCAGGTGCTCGGGGTCTCGGTCGACAACGAGTTCGTGCATCGGGCGTGGCGGTTGGATCACAAGGATCTGCGGGAGCTGCCGTTCCCGATGATGGCGGATGTCAAGCGGGAGCTGTCGGCGGCGGCCGGGGTGCTGAACAAGGACGGGGTCGCGGATCGGGCGACGTTCATCATCGACCCGAACAACGAGATTCAGTTCGTCATGGTCACCGCCGGGTCGGTGGGGCGGAATGTGGACGAGGTGTTGCGGGTGCTGGACGCGTTGCAGACCGATGAGCTGTGCCCGTGCAACTGGAAGTCCGGGGACGAGACGCTGAGCGTGCGCGAGCTGCTGAACGCCTGAGTTCGTTGTTCGGGGCTGAATGCCCGAGTCCGTCGGTCGGGGCCGGCGGCCCGAGTTCGCTGGGAGGTGCCCGTCATGGGTTATGAAGTGCTGAAGGAAGCGTTGCCGGAGTACGCCAAGGACATCAAGCTGAATCTCAGCTCGATGGTCAACACCTCGAAGCTGAGCGAGCAGCAGCTGTGGGGGGCGATTCTGGGGACGGCCATCGCGTCGCGGAACGCCCGGGTCATCGCGGAGTTGTCCGCCGAGGCCAAGGGGCGGCTGTCGGAGGTCGCTTATGTCGCGGCCAAGGGCGCGGCGGCGATCATGGCGATGAACAACGTCTACTACCGGGGGATGCACCTTCTGGGTGATCCCGAGTACCAGAATCTGCGGGCCGGCCTGCGGATGAACCTCATGGCCAGCCATGGGGTGGACAAGCTGGACTTCGAGTTGTGGTCGTTGGCCGTCTCGGCGATCAACGGCTGCCAGCGGTGCCTGGAGTCGCACGAGCAGGTGCTGGTCAAGGCCGGCGCCTCCCGCGAGACGGTGCAGGAGGCGGTGAAGATCGCCGCGATCGTCAACAGCGTCGCCGTGACGCTGGAGGCTGAGGAGTCTCTGGCTTAGGCAGTACCAGTACCAGTACCAGTACCAGTACCCTGCCCGGCCGGCGTCCCGGCCGCCGTCTTCCCCTTCGTGACGACCTCCGAAGCGAGGAAGGCGGCGGTCGCGACGCAGACCGACACCAGCGTCGCGGTCGCGCCCCAGGCGGCGCCGGCGGCGGTGCAGACGGCCACGATCAGGGCGGCGGCGATCAGCCAGCGGCGGCAGAACTCCCATTCGCTGACCCGACGCAGCAGGGCGACGGTTGCCAGGAACAGGCCGATCGGTACCGTCAGGGTGAGGGCCAGCACGGTGGTGCCGGGCCCTTCCTCGTTCTTCGAGACCTGTTCCAGCAGGGCCGCCATCGAGCCGCCCACCGCGGTCAGGGCCCCGAAGATGAAGTAGTGGCCGTAGCCCCAGACGAACGACGTGCGGATGTTCATCAGGTCGTAGTCGCCCAGGAAGTCGAAGTAGAGCCACCACAGGCAGAACGCCAGCACGCCCGCGCTCACCGCGCCGGCCATCAGCGTCGCCAGGTGGACGTGGTCCGCCAGCGCCCCGTTGAAGGCGTCGGAGGCGACCAGGACCATCTCGCCGAGGATGATGATGGTGAACAGCCCGTAGCGCTCCTCGGCGTGTTCCGGGTGCGGCATCGGGGCCCGCTCCACCTGCTGGGCGATTATCGGGACGGCGAGTTCGGCCAGCATGCCGACGACGAAGAACGGGATCGTCTGCAGCGGGGTCAGGCCCCGCAGGCCGAAGCCGAACGCCACCCAGCCGACCTGCACCACGCAGATGCCGATCGCCCAGCGGAGGCAGAAGCCGCGCTGCTCCGGGTTGGCGCGCCCGGCCCGCAGCCATTGCGCCGCCATCACCAGGCGGATCACCACGTAGCAGCCGACCACCACCCGGAAGTCGTCGTGCTCGAAGATGTCCGGGACGCCGGTGGCCAGGCCCAGCGAGGCCAGCAGCTGCACCAGGACCATCAGGCGGTAGGGCACGTCGTCCGGGTCAAAAAAGTTCGCGAACCAGGTGAACCCCATCCACGCCCACCAGACCCCGAACACCATCTCCACCAACGAGATGGCCCCGGCTTGCAGATGGCCGCCGAGCACGGTGTGGTGCCACTGCTGGGCGATGGCGCTGATCGTCACCACGAAGACCAAGTCGAAGAACAACTCAAGGGTGGTCGACGTGCGGCCCTCCTCGGTGGGGTCGCGCAGCAGTATCGGGCGGATCAGGTCGACAGGCGAGGACGGCATACCTGCATTAAAAAGCACTGGTGCCCCGTCCGTGCGCAAGAGTTCTGCGCCGAACGGGGCACCAGGGACGATCAGGCCGGCCCAGGCGTCATCGCCGGGGCACCGTGATCAGTGAGGAGTACGGACCCGCGGCGGGATCAGTACCAGTTGTGGCTCTGCCAGAAGGACCACGCGCCGCACGGCGAACCGTAGCGGGAGTCCATGTACGACAGCACCCACTTGATCTGCGTCGCCGGGTTGTCCCGCCAGTCCGAGCCGGCCGAGGCCATCTTGCTGCCCGGCAGGGCCTGGCCGAGGCCGTAGGCGCCGGACCCCGGGTTGCTGGCGTGCACGTTCCAGCCCGACTCGCGCTGGATGATGTTGGCGAAGCAGCCGAACTGGCCCGACGGCACCATCGACTTGGCGATGTCGTACGCCGACCCGTAGCTCGCCGGCGGCTTGGTGGCCGTCGGGGTCTTCGTGGTGGTCGGCGCGCTCGTCGGCTTCGAGGTGGCGGTCGGCTTCGGCGTGGCCGTCGCCTTCGGCGCGCTGGTGCTGGTCGACGTGGCGGACGGCAGCGACTGGCGCTGTGCGTCGCGGTTCGCTGCGGCTGCCGCCGCCGCGCGGTCCGCGGCCGCCTTGTCGGCAGCGGCCTTGTCAGCGGCCGCCTTGTCCGCCGCGGCCTTGTCAGCGGCTGCCTTGTCGGCAGCAGCCTTGTCCGCAGCAGCCTGGTCGGCTGCGACCTTGTCCGCCGAGGCAGAAGCGGAGGCATCAGCAGAAGCCTGAGCCGCGGCGCCCAGCGCCACAGCGTCCGCCGATTCCTTGTCCGTCGAGGCCTTCTCGTCCGCCGCCAGCTTGACGGCGGCCGCCTCCGAGGCGACCTGCGTGTTGTGGTGGGAGACATCGCCCTGATGCACCGCGTAGGCGGTGCCCGCGCCCCCGAGGACCAAAGCCCCGACGGCCGCGGCCGCGGCTATTCGGGAGGTCCGGCTGGGGAGCTTGGCGGTCAGGAACGCCGTGGTCTTCTCGGCGACCGCCGACGTGTTTCCGAAGCGGTGCTTCGGGGCTTCCGAGGTGGAGTCCGTGGTGGAGTCCCCCGGGGTGTGGTCGTGCTGCTGGTGCTGGTCGTGCTCAGAGCCGGTATGGCCGGACAAAACAATGCCTTCCGCAGTGCCTCACCCCTTTTCGACGGCCGTTTCCGAGCAGGCCAAAGCGAACCTTGGTCTGCGGGAAGCGGCCGGCTCCGTAAACGGCGGAGCGGCGCATGGGCATCGAATGGGCGGCATCTTCGCCGCCGACATCCACCCCCCGGTGGATCAGCGTCCGTCATGGACGCGTCACCCGCGAGCCCGAGCGCGGGGTCTTCCAAGAATCGACCCTCTCCCGGATGCTTGATCGAAGACAAGCCGGGAGAGGGTCGGGAATATCACAGTGCTCTGTGTTGTGGATCCGCTACCGTCGGGCACGGTGACGGAGGATGATGCCCGCTTTCGGCTCAGTAACCGACCCAGCAGGAGCCACCGCAGCGGGCCGCGACCACGTTGTCCAGCGAACCGTAGCGCTCGGCGGCGTAGCGGGCGCCGGCGATGATGTTGTCCACCGGGTTGTAGATGTTCTTGTGGCCGGACAGCGAGTAGGCGTTGAAGGTCGGCTGGATCACCTGGAGCAGACCGATCGACGGGGTGCCGGCGGCGGCGTTGGAGTCCCAGCCGTTGACCGCGTTCGGGTTGCCCGCGGACTCGTGCATCGCGGCCTGGTAGACGGCGTTGTACGAGGTCGGGGTGCCGTTGGCGTTCAGGATCGCGACGGCCTGCTTGATCCAGCCGTCCAGGTTGTTGGCGTAGGCCGGGGTCGCGGCCTTGGCCTTCGCGGCCGCGGCGGCGTCGGCCGCCTTCTTCGCGGCGGCGGCGGCCGCGGACCACTGCGGCGCGGCGTCGGCGGCCGCCTTGTCGGCAGCGGCCTTCGCGGCGGCGGCCAGGTCGGCGGCAGCCTTGTCGGCGGCGGCCTTGTCCGAAGCAGCCTTGTCCGAAGCGGCCTTGGCGGCGGCGTCGGCAGCGGCCTTGTCCGCGGCAGCCTTGTCGGCGGCGGCCTTGTCCGAAGCAGCCTTCGCGGCGGCGTCGGCAGCGGCGGCGTCGGTGGCCACCGGGGCGCGGCTGGCGTCCCGGTTGGCGGCGTCGGCGGCGGCGCGCTGGGCCAGCAGGCTCGCGGCGTCGGCCTCCGAAGCGCCCTGCGGAGTCGTGCCGGCCTTGTCCTGCTCGGCCTTCAGGGTCGACACCGCGGCGGCGTCGGCCATGGCGGCCTTGTGGTTGTTGACAGAGGACGCGTGCGCGGCCACGCCGGTGGCCACGAAGGCACCGGTGACGGCGAGCGCGCCGGTGACGGCGAGCGCCTTGGTTCGGGAGATGCGCAGGCCGGACACAGAATTCCGCACGGAGAACAAAGGGAGCCTTCCGAAGTGGGTGAACCCCGCTGCGGCTCGACTCCCTATCCGGTACGGATAGTGACAATGCAATCACTGATTGCGTCGAATGCGTCAGGTGGAATCGGACCGGAATCCCATTCCATCCCTACGGCGCCGGCGGCCTCATGGCCCTGGATCGTCGATTGCGATTGCCAGACGCGGGGTCTTACGCATTCGACGATGCAGGGCCATTCGTCCGATTTCAACCTGTTCCGGCGTGTCCTGCGTCACAGTCGACGCAGAGTGATAACCCCAGCACGTGGGGGGTGCGCACTCAGACCGCCAGCTCCTCCAGCAACTCTGTCACCAAAGCGGCGATCGGCGATCGCTCGCTGCGGGTGAGGGTGACATGGGCGAACAAGGGGTGGCCTTTCAGCTTTTCCACCACCGAGACGATTCCGTCGTAACGCCCCACACGCAGATTGTCACGCTGTGCCACGTCGTGGGTCAGAACGACCCGCGATCCGGTGCCGATCCGGGAAAGCACCGTGAGTAGCACATTGCGTTCGAGGGATTGCGCTTCGTCGACGATGACGAACGAGTCGTGCAGCGACCGGCCGCGGATATGGGTGAGCGGGAGCACTTCGAGCATCCCGCGGTCCACCACCTCGTCGATGACGGCCTGCGAGGTGAGCGCCGACAGGGTGTCGAACACCGCCTGGCCCCAGGGCGACATCTTCTCGTTCTCGGTCCCGGGCAGGTAGCCCAGCTCCTGGCCGCCGACCGCGTACAGCGGCCGGAACACCACGACCTTGCGGTGCAGACGGCGCTCCATCACCGACTCCAGGCCGGCGCACAGCGCCAGCGCCGACTTCCCGGTGCCGGCCCGGCCGCCGAGCGAGACGATGCCCACGTCCGGGTCCAGGAGCAGGTCCAGCGCCACGCGCTGCTCGGCCGAGCGGCCGTGCAGCCCGAAGACGTCCCGGTCGCCGCGCACCAGCCGCACCTTCTTGTCGGGGGCGACCCGGCCCAGTGCCTTACCGCGTTCGGAGAGCAGTACCAGCCCGGTGTGGCAGGGCAGGTCGGCGGCCTCGGCGATGTCGGCGATGCCGTCGGAGAACAGGTCGTCCACGGCGTCGGCGGCGATCTCGAGCTCCGCCATGCCGGTCCAGCCCGAGGTGGCCTCCAGCGCGATCTCCGCGCGGTACTCCTCGGCGGGCAGTCCCACGGCGCTGGCCTTGACCCGCATCGGCAGGTCCTTGCTGACCAGCACCACGTCCAGGCCCTCGGCCTGCAGATTGCAGGCCACGGCCAGGATCCGGGAGTCGTTGTCGCCTAGGCGGAAGCCCGGCGGCAGGCCGTTGGGGTCGGTGTGGTTGAGCTCGACCCGCAGGGTGCCGCCCGCGGAACCGACCGGGATGGGGGCGTCGAGGCGCCCGTGCTGGATGCGCAGTTCGTCCAGGATCCGCAACGCGTTGCGGGCGAAGTAACCGAGCTCGGGGTGGTGCCGTTTGGCCTCCAACTCGGTGACGACGACGACCGGGACGACGACCTCGTGTTCGGCGAACCTGGTCAGCGCCGAAGGATCGGCGAGCAGGACGCTGGTGTCGAGGACGTGGGTGCGGCGCCGGGCCTTGCTGGAGGCGCGGCGGCGAGGGGTAGCTGCCACTGTTGTCTGTCTCCCCAGAAGCGACAAACGCCGGGGAGCAGACCCGTCACAGCCATCTGTGTGAGTCGACCTTGCTCCTCCGGCACGTCTGGGAAGTTCCCGTCACCTGATGGGACTAAACCAGGGAGCGTTTCTTGTCACGGTTCTGAGCTGGTGTGATAACGGTACGTAACAGAATGCGGGCGGAGTCTCAGGGTGCGGTCGCGCCGCGATCGCGCTATGCGCGGACGTTTCAGGCGCCGTAACGGCGGTGCCGGTTGGCGTAGTCGCGCAGCGCACGCAGGAAGTCGACCTTCCGGAACGCCGGCCAGTAGGCCTCGCAGAAGTAGAACTCGCTGTGCGCGCTCTGCCAGAGCATGAATCCGCTCAGCCGCTGCTCCCCGGAGGTCCTTATGATCAGGTCCGGGTCCGGCTGGCCGTGCGTGTACAGATGCTCGGTGATGTGCTCGACGTCCAGGACCTGGACCAGGTCCTCCAGCGAGGTGCCGCGCGCCGCGGCGTCGGCCAGCAGCGAGCGGACCGCGTCGGCGATCTCCCGGCGGCCGCCGTAGCCGATGGCGACGTTGACGTGGATCCCCGGGTTGTCCCGGGTCTGCTCCTCGATCTCCTTCAGGTGCCGGGCGAAGTCGGCCGGCATCAGGTCCAGCGCGCCCAGCGGGTGCACCCGCCAGCGGCCGGTGTCGGCCAGCGAGCGCACCGAGCCCTCGATGATCCGCAGCAGGTCGCCGAGCTCCTCGGCGGGCCGGTTGAAGTTGTCGGTGGAGAACAGCCACAGCGTGACGGTCTCGACGCCGGCCTCCTCGGCCCAGTTCAGGACCTCGTGGATCTTGTCCGCCCCGCGCTGGTGGCCGGTGGCGATCTGCTCGCCCATCTGCTTGGCCCAGCGGCGGTTGCCGTCCATGATCACGCCGATGTGGCGGGGCACCTTCTTCTTGCCGCGCTGGACGTCGGTGTGCAGGCGAGCCGCCAAGCGCCGTTCGTACAGGCTGTAGGCGACGTCTCGCAGGCTCACAGCAAGGCGCCTTTCTTACCCGGGGCTGGTGGACGGACCGAGGCTATCGGAGAGGCGGGGCCTCTCGACACGGGTCTGGGCAAACCGCTCAGTGGGGGTTTCGTGAAGACGCCGCGCACTTCCAGGGTACGCATGGATCAGGCCCGCCCCGGACGATCGGGACGGGCCTGGGGTCCTCACCGGCGGTTCGTCACCAACAGTGATGGTGCTATCACGATGCCGGATGCTCCCGTATCACGCCTCCAGGCGCTCCAGCAGCGCCTCGTACTCGGCGGTCAGCTCGGTCGGCAGGTGCTCGCCGAACCGGCCGAAGTGCGCCGGGATCTGTGCCGCCTCCTGCTTCCAGATCTCCGGGTCGACACTGAGCAGCACCTCCAGGTCGGCCGCGGGCAGGTCCAGACCGTCCAGGTCCAGCGCGTCGGCCGTGGGCAGCACGCCGATCGGGGTCTCGACGCCGGCCGCGGTGCCGTCCAACCGCTCCACGATCCACTTCAGGACCCGGCTGTTCTCGCCGAAGCCGGGCCACAGGAACCGGCCGCCCTCGCCCTTGCGGAACCAGTTGACGTAGTAGATTCGCGGCAGCTTCTCGGCCTCGGCCTTCTGGCCGACGTTCAGCCAGTGGCCGAAGTAGTCGCCCATGTTGTAGCCGCAGAACGGCAGCATGGCGAAGGGGTCGTGGCGCAGCTCGCCGACGGTGCCCTCGGCCGCCGCGGTCTTCTCGCTGGCCACGTTGGCGCCCAGGAAGACGCCGTGCTGCCAGGAGAAGGACTCGGTGACCAGCGGGACCGCGGTGGCGCGGCGGCCGCCGAACAGGATCGCCGAGATCGGGACGCCGCCGGCGTCCTCCCACTCCGGGGCGATGGTCGGGCACTGCGCGGCCGGGACGCAGAACCGCGCGTTGGGGTGCGCGGCCGGCTCGGCGCTGTCCGGGGTCCAGTCCCGGCCCTTCCAGTCGGTCAGGTGCGCCGGCGGCTCCTCGGTGAGGCCCTCCCACCAGACGTCGCCGTCGTCGGTCAGCGCGACGTTGGTGAACACCGAGTTCGCGTAGAGGGTGTCGACCGCGTTGGCGTTGGTCTCCCGGCCGGTGCCCGGGGCGACGCCGAAGAAGCCGGCCTCCGGGTTGATGGCGTACAGGCGGCCGTCCGCGCCGAACCGCATCCAGGCGATGTCGTCGCCGACGGTCTCCACCTTCCAGCCCGGGATGGTCGGGGTGAGCATCGCCAGGTTGGTCTTGCCGCAGGCGCTCGGGAACGCCGCGGCCACGTACCTCGCCGCGCCGCTCGGCGGCGTCAGCTTCAGGATCAGCATGTGCTCGGCCAGCCAGCCCTCGTCGCGGGCCATCACCGAGGCGATGCGCAGCGCGTAGCACTTCTTGCCGAGCAGGGCGTTGCCGCCGTAGCCGGAGCCGTAGGACCAGATCTCGCGGGTCTCCGGGAAGTGGGTGATGTACTTGGTGGTGCTGCACGGCCACGGCACGTCGGCCTGGCCGGGCTCCAGCGGCGCGCCGACGGTGTGCGCGGCCTTGACGAACTCCCCGTCGGTGCCGAGTTCGTCCAGCACCGGCTGGCCCATCCGGGTCATGACCCGCATCGAGACCACCACGTACGGGGAGTCGGTGAGCTCCACGCCGATGGCCGACAGCGGCGAGCCGATCGGGCCCATCGAGAACGGGACCACGTACATCGTGCGGCCGCGCATGGCGTCGGCGAACAGGCCGCCGAGGATGCCCTTCATCTTGGCCGGGGCCATCCAGTTGTTGGTGGGGCCGGCGTCCGCCTCGTGTTCGGAGCAGATGAAGGTCCGGTCCTCCACGCGGGCGACGTCGCCAGGGTCGGACTTGGCGAGGAAGCTGTTCGGGCGCCTGGCCTCGTTCAGCCGGGTGAAGGTGCCCTGCTCGACGAGCAGCGCGGTCAGCCGCTCCCACTCGGCGTCGGACCCGTCGCACCAGACGACGGCGTCCGGACGGGTGAGTCCGGCGATCTCGGCGACCCAGGATTTCAGGGCCTGGTGACCGGTCGGGGCGTCGTCCAGGCCCGGTATCGCCGCCGGGGCACCGTTCGAGGGCATGGTTTTGTTGGACACGTCAGTCATGGCGCGCTCCTAAGGCACCGGGCCGCATCCCATCCGCACTGGTGGCGGCCCGGTCGAAATGTTGAGGGTAGTTGGGAGTGTACCCACGGCAGTCCACATGGTGGATAGTCGGCAATGGCTGGTTCGTCACACCCGGGGCGCCATAGTGGCGGGTCCGAGGGCTGAGATCTCATTGCTTCTGGACCGTTTTCTCCCAGTCCTCGGACGCCTCTTCCGAACCTACGGTCGCGTAAGTTACCTTCGAGTCATGACGCCGCTTGCCGAAGCAGTATCGAACGCCGTCGCTCCGGTGAAGCCGAAGCTGCGCGGTTGGCTGCATTTGTGCGCCGCCCCGCTGGCCCTGGCCGGGGGCATCGTCCTGATCGCGCTGGCGGACAACGACCGGGCGCGGATCGCGTCGGCCGTCTTCGCCTTCTCCGCGGTGATGCTGTTCGGGACCTCGGCGCTGTACCACCGGGGGAACTGGGGCAACCGCGGCGAGGCGATCCTGCGGCGGCTGGACCACGCCAACATCTTCCTGATCATCGCCGGCACCTATACGCCGTTCACCGTGCTGCTCCTGCACGGCACGGCCGAGCGCGCACTGTTCTACACGGTCTGGATCGGCGCGCTGGCCGGTATCGCCTTCCGCGTGTTCTGGCTCAAGGCGCCGCGCTGGATCTACACGCCGTGCTACGTGGCGCTCGGCTGGGCCGCGGTGTTCTTCCTGCCCGAGTTCCTGCACACCGGCGGCGTCGCCATCCTGGTGATGATGGTCGTCGGCGGCGTGCTGTACTCCATCGGCGCGGTGGTCTACGGGACGAAGCGGCCGAACTTCTCGCCGCGCTGGTTCGGGTTCCACGAGGTGTTCCACTCGCTGACCATCGCGGCGTTCGCGCTGCACTTCATCGGTGTGTCGCTGGTGGCGATGTAGGGGGACGCGTCGCCGGTGGCGATGGCGATGGCGGTGGCGATGTAGATGGCGATGCAGATCGGTGCGTCGCCGGCGGCGAGATGACTAGTCGCCCTCCCAGGTCGCGACGATGCGGGCCAGCTCGGTCCGCGAGCGGATGCCCAGCTTCTTGTAGAGGTTCCGCAGGTGGTACTCCACCGTCTTCGGCGAGATGAACAGCGCCGCCGCCGTCTCGTTGTTCGTGCGCCCGGCCCCGACGTGCCGGGCGACCTGGGTTTCGTATGACGTGAGGCCCTTGGGCTCCGGAGCCTTGGCGGCGACGAGATGCGTCAGCTCCTCCTCGCAGAGCGCTTCCCAGCGGCGGGCGCGCAGTCGGCGGAAGGTGTCGCGGGCCGGTTCCAGAAGGGTGCGGGCCTCGGCGTGATGGCGGCGCTCGCGGTGGCGGCGCGCCGTCTGGAGGTCGCGGCGCGCCGACTGGAACGGGTCGCCGCCGCTCCGGCCGTCGGCCTGCTGCCCGGCCGCGTCGTCCGGATCGGGATCGCGGTTGAGGAGTTCGTCGAGGTCGGCGCGGACCGGGATGAACGCCGGATGGCGGATGCCGTGGACCCGGAGCGCCTCCGCCACGGCCTGGAGCTCGGCGACGGCCGCCGCCCGGTCCGCCTGGTCGTCGTCCAGCGCCAGGACCGCCTTGGCATGGCGGAAGGCCAGCTCGGCCGGATGGTCGGCCGGGACCGGCGGCAGCGCCGCGAGACGGGACTCGAGATCGGCGAAGTCGCCGCGATCGCCGCGATAGGCCGCGATGCGCGCGGCGACGGCCAGGGCCAGCGCCGGCCACAGCGGCTGGCCGAGGTCGGCGCCGATGTCGGCGGCGGCCAGGGCGCGCCCGCGCGCGACGTCCCAATGCCCGGCCCGCTGGTCCGACTCGGCGGCCATGGTCAGCAGCGCGGGGAGGCGGGAGCGGGCGCCGGCGTCGTGCGCGGCCTTGACCGCCTGGGCCAGAGCCGGATACGGCAGGCCGCGCAGGGCGGCGGTCCACGCCGGATAGACGAGGGCTTCCAGCGGCGTGTCGAGATTCGCCGGGTCGGGTGAGCCGGGCTCGGGCTCCGGTTCCGGATTCGGCTTCGGGTTCGGTTCCGGCTTCGGGTTCGGTTCCGGCTTCGGTTCCGGCTCCGGGTCGCCGAGCAGCAGCGCCAGATGCTCGGCGACGGCGCGGGCGGCGGCGCGGGTGTCGGGCATGACCGCGCGGTCGAGCGCGAGCGCGGCCAGGACGCGGGCCTGGCCGTAGTGCGCGCCGAGGAGCGCGGCCGCGGTGGCGGCGACGGTGAGGTCGGCGGCGTGCGCGGGATCGGGGACGGTCTCGGCCGCCGCGGCCAGATCGGTCATGAGGCGGGCCGGGTCGGTGCGCGAGAGGTCGACGCGGGAGCGCTCGGTGCGGATCCGGGCCCGCAGGACCGCGGGTGAAGGGGAGGGTGCGGGGCTCTCCGCTGTATCAGCCTTCTGCTTCTTCAGCGTCGCCTCCGCCGCGTCGAGCAGATCCAGCGCCGCGTCGGCGTCGCCCTCCACCCGCGCGCACACCGCCGCCTCGATCAAGTACGGCGTCGGATCCGGCGCGATCGTCGCCGCGCGCTGGTACGCCTGCCGCGCGGCGGTCGGGGCGCCGCGCCGGGCCGCCGCGGCCGCGACCTCGGCGAGCGCTGTGGCGGCCGCCGGGTCGAGGCTGTCCGTCGCGTAGCTGCGGTGCCAGGCGCGCTGCTCGCGCGCGGCCGGGCCGGCGGTGGCGGACAGCGCGGCGGCCAGCCGGTCGTGGGCGTCGCGGACGTCGTCGTCGGCGGCGCCGTGGTAGATCGCCGAACGCAGCAGGGGATGCGCGAAGCGGACCGTGCCGTCGGTGAGCTCGACGTATCCTGCCTGCTCGGCCGGGGCCAGATCGGTCAGCGTCAGCCGGGCCGTGTCCAGGGCCGCCTGGATCGGGGTCGCGTCCCCGGTGAAGGAGGCCGCGGCGGTGAGCAGGGCGCGCCGGGTCCGCTCCGGGAGCGCCACCACCTGGTCGTGGTAGAGCCCCGCGAGCTGCACGCCCGACGGCAGCGGTTCGCGTCCGCCGGCCAGCGACGCCAGGTCCAGCGCCCCCGAGGCGGCCAGCCGCGCCATCTCGATCAGCGCCAGCGGATTGCCGCGGGTCTCGGCCAGCAGCCGGTCGAACTCGTCCGCGGCCAGGCGCATGTGCGCGGCGGACGGGGGATGGCTGCCGCGGCCGGCGTCGTGGTGGGCGGCGTCCCGGTCGTTGTGGTGCGGGCCGTCCTGGCCGTCCCGGTGGCCGCTGTCCCGGTGGCGGCCGTCCCGGCTGTCCCGGTGGCCGCTGTCCCGGCGGTCCTGGCCGTCGTCGTCGACGTTGAGGTCCGTGAGGTTTCCCGCCCCGGCCCGCGCCTCCACCCCGAGGTCGGCCAGCAGGCCGCGCGCGGCCTCCGCGCCCAGCCCGCGCAGCCGCAGCTCCACCGCACCCGCCGCCCCGACCTGGGGCTCCGTACCACGCCGGGCCACCAGCAGGGCGATCGGCGCCGAGGTCAGTCGGCGCGCGACGAAACCGACCGCGGCCAGCGACGAGGCGTCGAGCCAATGCGCGTCGTCCACCAGCACCAGCACCGGTTTCCGGCGGGCGGCCACGGTCAGCAGCGTCAGCACCGCCGTGGCCAGCGGCAGCTGCCCGGCCGCGCCGGTGCCGCGGGCGTCCAGCGCCGCGCGCAGCGTGCGGTGCTGCTCCGGCGGCAGGCCGCCGACCAGGTCCGCGAGCGGCGCGAGCAGCTCGTTCAGGCCGGCGAACGCCAGCTCCGCCTCCGACTGGATGCCGCGCGTGCGCAGCACCTCGAAACCGGTCGCGTGCGCCGCCGCCGCCTCCAGCAGCGTGCTCTTGCCCGCGCCCGGTTCACCCTCGACCACCAGCACGCCGCCGCTTCCGGCCCGCGCCGCCGCTATCAAGGTCCTCATGGTTTCGAGCTCGCGTCCGCGTCCGTGCAGGATCGTGCCCGCAGGAGCCGGCCGCGTGTCCCCCCTGGCCGCCATCCCCCCAGCATCGTCCTGTCGGGCCTCCGCGGCAATCGAACAGTGGGGCCGCGCTCCGTACATTGGTGTTCATGAGTACCGCGACCATGGCCGCACCCCGCACCGGCACCGCGGCGCCCCGGCCCGCCGCGGCGGCCGGGGCGGCCGACTTCGGCGTGATGCTGAAGGCGTGGCGGCGGACCCGCAACATCAGCCAGCTCGACCTGTCCTCGGCCAGCGGCGTGTCCACGCGCCACCTCAGCTTCATGGAGACCGGGCGCGCCAAACCCAGCCGTGACATGGTGCTGCGGCTGGCCGACGAGCTCCAGATCCCGCTGCGCGACCGCAACAAATTGCTGGTCGCGGCCGGCTACGCCCCGGAGTTCAAGGCCCGGCCGCTGGCCAGCCCGGAGATGGCGGCCGCGCGCCGGGCGATCGACGTGGTGCTCACCGGCCACCTGCCCTACCCGGCGCTGATGCACGACCAGCACAACAACATCATCGAGGCGAACCGGACGGTCGGGATTTTCACCGACATGGTTTCCCCGCGCCTGCTCGCCGACGGCGGCAACACGCTGCGGATCACTCTGCACCCGGAGGGCCTGGCCCCGCACCTGATCAACCACGGCGAGGCCCGGGACCGCCTGCTGCGGGCGTTGAGCAGGCGCGCGGCGGCGTCCGGGGACGCCGAACTCACCGAGCTGCTGAAGGAGTGCCTGGCCTATCCGCATCCGGAGCCCGATCCCGAGCCGGACATCTACGCCGGCGTCGTGGTGCCGTTCCGGTTCCGGCGTGAGGGCCGGAACCTCAGCTTCTTCAGCACCACCGCGGTGTTCGGCTCGGCCATCGACCTGACGCTGGCGGATCTGACGCTGGAGACGTTCTTCCCCGCCGACGAGGAGACCGCCGAGGCACTGCGGGAGTACGTGGCGCGCGGGTGAGGCCGGGTCGCCCATTCCGGTGGCGCTCCCCCGATCGCACGTAACCCGTCCTGACCGGGCTCGTTGGGCAGCCGAGAATTGCCTGCCCAGCCACCCAGCCAGGGGGAAGCCGTGTCGAACCGTCGCCGCATCGCCATCGGGGTCTCCTCGGTCTGCGGACTGGCCGTGGTCGCTGTGAGCACCATGAACCTGTTCTCCTCCGGCACCGCCGCGCACGCGGTGGACCTGCACGCGACCCCGGTGGCGGCGGTCGGCGCGGCGCCCGCCGCGACCGGCAAGTCCGGCACCGCGCAGGTCGACACCCTGATCACGGTCCTCACTCCGGCGATCCCGGCGCAGGGCAAGGCGCCGGCCCGGCCGGCCGGCACCGAGACCATGCACGGCACCGGGGTCTTCGACTTCGGCCGGCAGATCGGCCGGATCGACCTGGTGACGGCCAAGGGCGGCATGGAGGAGGTGCTGACTCCGGCCTCGGTCTACCTGCGGCTGGCCGCCGCGGCGCCGAACGCCGCGACGTCGGCCAAGGGCTGGGAGCGGATGGACATCGTCCGGTCCTCGGACGGCAACCTGGTCTCCGGCGGGGCCACCGATCCGGCGATGACGTTCGCGATGCTGGCGGGGGTCGGGGGCGGGGCCGGGGCTGGGGGCGGGGCTGGGGCCGAGTCCGGGGCCGGGGTCGAGTCCGGGGTCCGGTTCGTCGGGCAGGACCAGGTCCGGGGCGTTCCGGTGGCGCACTATCAGGGCACGCTGGACCTCCAGCGGGCGGCCGACGCGCCGCCGGCGGCCGGGGTGCGGCCGGCGGACGCGGCGGCGGTGAAGCAGGGGCTGAGCAACGCCGCGAAGGCGTTCAGCACCACCAAGGTCCCGTTCGACGCCTATCTGGACGAGCAGGGCCGGTTGCGCCGCTTCGTGTCGGTGTTCACCTTCGCGCTGCCCGGACCGGCCAAGACTGTGGTGCAGGTCACTTCGGCGACCGAGCTGTTCGGATTCGGGACGCCGGTGACGGTGAGTGCGCCGGCGTCCGCGCCGGCGGTGGGGGCCGCGGGGACCGCGACCGGGGCGGGAGCTGGGGCTTCGGGGGCGGGCACGGCGCCCGGAGCCGTCGGGACGGCGGCGGGTGGCGCGTCCGGGACGTCGCATTCCGCCACTACCACCCCGCCGGCTCACCCATCTAGCCCCACGGGTACTCACAAATAGTCCTGTTGGGCCATACCCGGCTGCGCGGTCCCGCAATAGGCTCCACCGTCGGGGACCCAAGGGCCGCGACGACCGGGACGGGCGGTGACTTTCCAGCCATGATGCTCAACCAGCAGGACTCTGGTTCGGCGTACGGCCGCTACGGTGCCCTGCCCAGTGCGTTCGACTCCACCGCGCTGGACGAGATCACTCTGTACGGCGACCTGCTGCAGGCCGTGGCCGCGCATCCGACCGCCGGCAAGCGCCTGGACTGGGCGGTTATCGACCAGGCGCTGGGACTGACCCCTGGTAAGAACGGCCCCTCGGCCCGGGCGGCGACGCGGCGGCCGGGTGCGGGTGCGGGTGGCGGCGACTCGGTGCCGTAGGTGGGTGCTGGGGGCGGTTGCTGTAGGCGGCTGCTATAGCCGGCTGCTTTAGCCGGTGCCATAGCCGTAGCCGGTGCCGTAGCTGTCTGTGGTGATTGGTCGCTGTGGCCACTCGGTGTGATTACTTAGGGTAGCCGTCGGTGGTGGCCACCCGCTGAGACGATCTCGGCGTTATGAACTCGCAATAACCATCCTGTAACCATGCCGTCGCGCGTGGTCCGCGCTCCGTTCCTGACTGCGAACCTGCTGCGGGACGCTCCCGGGGTCGGCCAGACCCCTCTCTTCCGCCCGGGCCCGGGGTCGGCGAGGATGGTGAAGATCACATCCGGAGCCGCGAAGATCGTCGAGGAGAGGCAGGACACGGCCTCGGTGGCGTCCGCCAAGCTAGTGGCTCAGTTGTGCGCTCGGTAGGTTGAGCACCTAGCATCTTTGCGGCGAACAAGCCAGAACGATCAGCCCCTGCCTGGATTAACGGCAACTGAAGACCCGGAGACTTCCTGTGAAACTGCGTCTGACCCCCAGGGAGACCAGCTTCTACGACCTGTTCGCCGAGCAGGCTGACAACCTCGTGGTCGGGGCTAACCTGCTGACCGAGCTGCTCGGGGCCGCCGGCCCGGGCGCGGCCGCCGAGCGGACCCGCATCGCCGAACGGATGCGCGCCGCCGAGCACACCGCCGACGAGACGACGCACAAGGTCTACAACACCCTCAATTCCTCCTTCATCACGCCGTTCGACCGCGAAGACATCTACGCCCTGGCCTCGTCCCTGGACGATGTGATGGACGAGATGGAGGAGGCCGTCGACCTGGTCAACCTCTACGGGGTCGAGACCCTGCCCAGCGGCGTCGCCGACCAGGTGGACACCCTGGTGCGGGCCGCGGAGCTGACCGCGCAGGCGATGCGCAAGCTGCGCGCCATGAAGGACCTCTCCGAGTACTGGATCGAGGTCAACCGGCTGGAGAACGCCGCCGACCAGTCCTACCGCAAGCTGCTCGCCCACCTGTTCTCCGGCGAGTACGACGCCCTGACGGTGATGAAGCTCAAGGAGGTGGTGGACTCCCTGGAGGGGGCCGCCGACGCCTTCGAGCACGTGGCCAACACGGTCGAGTCCATCGTCGTCAAGGAGTCCTGAGTGGGGTGGCTCGGCCTCGCGACGGTCGTCGTCGTCGCTCTGGGCTTCAGCTATACGAACGGTTTCCACGACTCGGCGAACGCCATCGCCACCTCGGTGTCCACCCGGGCGCTGACCCCGCGGATCGCACTGATCATGGCCGCGGTGATGAACCTGCTGGGCTCCTACATCGGCCTGCGGCTGGGCGGCGGCGTGGCGTCCACGATCACCAAGGGCATCATCGTCGTCCCCAGCGGCACCGACGGCCTGGTCGTGGTGTTCGCACTGCTGATCGGCGCGATCGCCTGGAACCTGCTGACCTGGTACTACGGCCTGCCCTCGTCCTCCTCCCACGCCCTGATCGGCGGCATGATCGGCGCGGGCCTGGCGGCCGGCATCACCGTGGAGTGGCACGGGGTGTGGGAGAAGGTCATCCTGCCGATGTTCACCTCGCCGATCGCGGGGTTCATCCTGGCGTACTTCCTGATGGTCGGCCTGCTGTGGGCGTTCCGCCGCGCGCACCCGGGACGGGTATCGCGCGGGTTCCGGATGGCACAGACCCTGTCCGCGGCGGCGATGGCATTGGGCCACGGCATCCAGGACGCCCAGAAGACCATCGGCGTGATAATGATGGCGCTGATCGCGGGCGGCCACGCGACCTCCACGTCCGCGGTGCCGAACTGGGTACTGTTCTCGAGCGCGGCGGCGATCTCGTTGGGGACGTACTCGGGCGGCTGGCGGATCATGCGGACCCTGGGACGCAAGGTCATCGAGCTGGACCCGCCGCGCGGGTTCGCCGCGGAGACGGTCGCTGCGGGAGTGCTCTACTTCACGGCGTTCGTGTGGAAGGCACCGGTTTCGACGACGCAGATTATTACCGGGTCGATCATGGGTGTGGGCGCGACGAAGCGCCGGTCCGCGGTGCGGTGGGGGGTGGCGCGGAACATCTTTTTCGCTTGGGTGTTCACGTTGCCTAGTGCTGGGGTTTGTGCGGCGGGGGTGTGGTGGATTTCGAATGCGATTTTTGGTTAGAGCTGAGTTGAGCTGAGCCAAGAGAGTTAGAGCTGAGCCAGAGTTGAGCTGAGGCAAGAGAGTCAGAGCTGAGCCGAGTCAGAGCCAAGTGCCTGTTGTCTTTCCGAACGGGGTCTTTGAGCTGGGGAAATAGGTGTGCTTGGGGCGTGTGGGGGTTCGTTGTTTGTGGCAGTTTCGGGGTGGGGGGTCGGTCCGATTCTGTGGGAGGC
>NZ_BAAAQN010000046.1:0-107520 GCF_039531695.1 Catenulispora yoronensis | reverse complement strand
CCCCGCCCGCGACAACCACCCCACCACCGGCCACATCGACCTCCTCGCCGTCCACCCCCACCACCGCAACCGCGGCATCGGCCGCGCCCTCCTCGCCGAAGCCGAGCGCCGCCTCATAGCCGCCGGCGCCACCCGCCTCCGCATCCGCGGCAACCCGCCGAACCACGCCTGGCCCGGCATCGACATCCGCTACACCCCGGCCCTCTGCCTGGCCACGTCGGCCGGCTACGAACGCCTGCTCGACAGCAACAACATGCTCGTCGACCTCGCCGCCGCCACCCGCGAGAACCTCCTCGCCACCGACGCCGACGAGCGCCGCCTGGCCTCCCTCTCCCCCGCCATCGACATCCGCCGCGCCGACTCCGCCGACGAAGAAGCCCTCCGCACCTGGATCAAGCACGAGTTCGGCGGCTCCTGGGCCGACGAGTGCTCCATGGCCCTGCGCAACGACCCTCCGACGCTGCACGTCGCCGTCCGCGACGGCGCCTTCCTCGGCTTCGCCGCCCACAGCGTCCAGCGCGTCCCCGTCTTCGGCCCCATGGGCACCGACGAAGCAGCGCGCGGCCTGGGTATCGGCGCGGTCTTGCTGCGCCGCTGCCTCGCCGACCAGCGCGACGCCGGCGTGACGACCGCCGAGATCGGCTGGGTGGGACCGGTGCGGTTCTACTCGCGCGCGGTCGGAGCGCGGCTGGGCCGCGTCTTCTGGACGTTCGAGAAGACGGTCGCCCCGTGACCCGCTCCGGCCTCGAACGGTTGATCAACGCATCATCCCCCACCCCCACCCCCTTCGCCGGCGAGCGCCTCGGCCTCCTGACCCACCCAGCCGCCATCACCTCCGACGGCCGCCACGCCGCCCACGCACTCCTCGACGCCAAAGCCGACCTCCAGGCCCTGTTCGGCCCAGAACACGGCGTACTCGGCACAGCTCAAGCCGGCTCCTCCGAAGCCGCCCGCACCGACTCAAGCAGCGCCGACTCAAGCGCCGCCTCAAACACCGACTCAAGCACCGGCCTCCCCGTCTACGACACCTATCAGCACACCGTCGACCACCTCTCCGGAATGCTGGCCGAATCACGGATCGACGTCCTGGCCGTCGACCTCCAGAACACCGGCGCACGCTTCTTCACCTACGAGTCCAGCCTCCACGACGCCCTCGCCGCCGCGGCACTGGTCGGCGTCCGAGTCTGCGTCCTCGACCGCCCGAACCCGATCGGCGGCCAGGTCATATCAGGACCCATACTCGACGAGACCTTCGCCTCCTTCGTGGGCCGGGCCCCGATCCCGGTCCGCCACGGCATGACGATGGGCGAACTCGCCGGCTTCTTCGCCGCGCGCCTCGGCGTCCCGGCGCCCGAGGTCATACCGCTGGCAGGCTGGGACCCCGCGCGCATGTTCGACGCGACCGGCCTGCCCTGGGTACCTCCGTCGCCGAACCTGCCGACCGCCGCCTCCACCCTGCTCTATCCGGGCACCTGCTTCCTGGAAGGCACCAACGTCTCCGTCGGACGCGGCACGACGACCCCCTTCGAGCTGATCGGCGCGCCGTGGCTGGACCGGTCCTTCGCCGAGCGGCTCCGCGCGGCGAACCTGCCCGGCGTCGTGGTCCGCGAGGCCTACGCGACGCCCGCCTTCGACCTCTACGCCGGCGAACAGATCTGCGGCGCGCAGGTGCACGTCACCGACCCGGACGCGCATGATCCGCTCGCTCTCGGGGCAACGGTGTTGTGCGCCTTGAGGGACGGGTGGCCGGAGCGGCTCGCGTTCCGTGAGCGCCACTTCGACCTCTTGTCCGGTACCGACCGGTTCCGAACGGACCTGCTCCGGGGTGCGACGGCGCGGGAGATTCTCGCCGGATGGCAGAGGCCGGCCCGCCGGTTCGCCGCCGAACGAGCGCCGTTTCTGCTGTATCCGCGCGATGGAGGGGTCTGATGAGGGGTCCGATGAGGGGTCCGATGTCCGAGCTCGATGTCCTGATCGCCCAGGTGCTCCAGCCCGGTTTCCCGGGCACCGAGGCCCCCGACTGGATCCGGCGGCGCCTGGCCGCGGGGCTCGGCTCGGTGATCCTGTTCGCGCCGAACATCGGGACCCCGGACCAGGTCCGGGCGCTGACCGACGCGCTGCGGGCGGAGAACCCGGACGTGTGCGTGGCGATCGACGAGGAGGCCGGCGACGTCACGCGGCTGGACCACGCCACCGGATCGACCTTTCCGGGGAACCTCGCGCTGGGGACGCTCGACGACGTGGAGCTCACCGAAGCCGTGGCCTGCGCGATCGGAGCCCGCGTACGGGCGGTCGGCATCGACCTGAACTACGCACCGGTGGCCGACGTCAACAACGAGCCGCGCAACCCGGTAATCGGCGCCCGCTCGTTCGGCGCGGACCCGGCGCTGGTGGCGCGGCACGTCGCGGCATCCGTGCGCGGTCTGCACGCAGCCGGCGTAGCAGCCTGCGCGAAGCACTTCCCCGGCCACGGCGACACGATCATCGACTCCCACCACGGCCTGCCCACGGTCAACGCCTCCCGCACAGACCTGGACCGCATCATGCTGCCACCCTTCCGCGCCGCCATCGACGCGGGCGCGCGAGCCATGATGATCGCCCACATCCTGCTGCCCACGCTGGACGCCGAGCACCCGGCATCGGTGAGCCCGGCAGTGATCGACGGCCTGCTGCGCAACGAACTCGGCTTCGACGGCCTCGCGGTCAGCGACGGCATCGCGATGGCCGCGGTCAAGGCCCGCTACGGCCTGGCGGGCGCGACGGTCCGGGCCCTGGCGGCGGGCATCGACCTGGTGTGTGTCGACAAAGACAGCACCGACGACGACATGGCGGAGCTGACGTCCGCGATCACGGCCGCGCTGCGGGACGGGACGTTGCCGGAGGCGCGGTTGGTGGAGGCTGCGGGGCGGGTGGCGGAGTTCGCGGCTTGGCTCAAGACAGGACTGACATGCACCAGCTCCAACAACTCCAGCAAGCCAACCAGCTCCACCAGCCCAACAAGCATTAACTCCAACAGCTTCAACAGGCCGACCAGCTCGGACAGCTCCGCCAAGCCGACCAGCTTCACCAGCTCGGGCAGTCCGAACAGCTCGACCGGCTCGGGCAGCTCTGCAAGTCCAGGCAGCTCAGGCAGCTCAGGCAGCTCAGGCAGCTCAGGCAGCTCAGGCAGCTCCGAAACAGGTGCCTCAACAGACGAGGCACAAACCTCCAGCGCAATAGCCAGCGCAAAGTCAGTCAGCATCCCCACCCCCATCAACGGCCTGGCCGTCGCCCGCCGCGCGATCAGCGTCCTGCGAGCCGAGCCCACCGCGCTCCCCCTCAC
Source organism: Catenulispora yoronensis (assembly GCF_039531695.1). Lineage (NCBI taxonomy): Bacteria > Bacillati > Actinomycetota > Actinomycetes > Catenulisporales > Catenulisporaceae > Catenulispora > Catenulispora yoronensis. The sequence goes on along the minus strand of NZ_BAAAQN010000046.1, from coordinate 104,198 downwards.
CCAGCCGCCGCATGTCGTCGAGGCCGACCTCCCTCGCAGTTTCGCGGACCGACTCGGGGAGCTGTTGCCGGGCACCACTCGGGCGTCGTTGACTGAGGTCGCGGTGGCGGCGGATGTGCCGGCGGGGCGGCCGTTGGTGGTTGTGGTGCGGGGGATCCAGCGGCGGCCGGAGGATGTCGAGCAGGTGGTGGCGCTGGTCAAGGAGCGGCCGGACGCGGTTGTCGTCGAGCTCGGGGTGCCGAGTGTGGATCCGGGTGGTGCGGCGTGGGTCGTGTCGCACGGGGCGTCGCTGGTCTGTGTCAAGGCTGCTGCCGAGGTGATCGCCGGGAAGAAGTTCCCCAGCTGACACAGCGCGCCACAACCACCACACCCGCGCTCCCGCCCGCACCCGCCCGCACTCCCGCCCCGCCCCAACTCCCGCCCCGCACCCACACCCCCCCGCCCCCGCCCCCGCCGAACCCATCGCCGGGGGCACAATCATGCCCCCACCAGCAATCACAATAACTCTTTGCAAACACTCCTTGCGCAAGATATCTTGCGAAGCATGGTCGAGAAACAGTCCGGCGCCCGCACCGACCCCAAAGCGCTCCGCGCCCTCGCCCACCCACTCCGCTGGAAGCTGATCGACATCATCGGCCGCGAGGAGACCGCCACCGCCACGCGCTGCGCCGAGCTGACCGGCGAGAGCGTCGCGAACTGCTCCTATCACCTCAACACCCTGGCGAAGTACGGCTACATCGAAGCCGTCGAGGGCGGCGCGGGCCGGGAACGGCCGTGGCGTATGACCAGCTACGACCAGACGCTCTCCGGCGACAGCCACGGCCTGGCCGGCCAGCTCGCCGCCGAGGCCGCGACCGACGTGTTCCTCGACCACGAGCTGGAGCGGGCCAAGGAGTGGACGCGGCGGCGCAGCCGCGAACCCGAGCAGTGGCGGCAGGGCGCCACCATCAAGGGCACCACGTTCGCCGCGACGGCTGAGGAGTTCGCCGAGCTCACGCGCGAACTCAGCGAGGTCGCTGACCGCTTCCGAAGCCGGGTCACCGACCGCGGCAGCATCCCCGACGGCGCGCGCGAAGTCCGCGTCTTCATCGCCGCCACCGTCACGCCAGAACAGCCGCCGAAACAACCCCCAGAACGCAAGCAGCAGGAGGCATCACCATGAGCACGATCAACGTCCTCGAATTCCTGCACACCCTGAACCGCGCCGAGACCGCGTCGGCCGCCAAGAACTGGACCGAGGCCGCGCGGCTCTGGGAACAGGTAATCGCCCAAAACCCCCTCAGCGGCCGCCACTGGGACGCCCTCGCGCAAGCCAGAACCGGCTCCGGCGACCACCGCGGCGCCCTCGACGCCCACACCCGATCCGCCGAACTGGGCGTCTGGACCGACAACGACGCCGTCCACCCCGCCGAGATCGCCTATCAGATCGCCCTCTGCCACGTCCGCCTCGGCGAACACCCCGAAGCACTGACAGCCCTCGCCCGAGCGAAGGACCTCGGACTGCGCGACCGCTCGCGGATCCGCGACAACGAGGACCTGGCACCGCTCCGCAACGACCCCGCCTTTCAGAAAATATGCGGCACCGTTGAGCCGCCCCCCGCCCCCGCCGACCGCGACAAAAACTGGTGCGCCGACCTGCGATTCCTCCTCGAAGAAGCCACCCGCCACAGCCCCATCTGGCACAAGTGCGCCGAACCGTTCACCACCGCCATCGACAACCTGGCCCACGCCGTCAGCACCCTGACCGACGTCCAAATCGTCGCCGGCATCCAACGCGCCCTCGCCCTGCTCAAGGACGGCCACGCCCGGATCGACCTCACCACCGGCCCGGAGCCGGGCGACCGCACCCTCCCGATCGCCTTCGCCGACTTCCCCGAAGGCTTCGTCGTCACCGCCGCCGCGCCAGGCCACGAACACCTGCTCGGCGCCCGCGTCACCGCGTTCGACGGCCGTCCGATCGCAGAGCTCGCCGACGCGATCGAGCCGCTCGTCTGCCGCGACAACGACTACTTCCTCAAGGCCGACGTGCCGCGCTGGCTGCGGCGGATCCCGATCCTGCACGCGATCGGCCTCGTCGACCGCCCCGACGCCGTCACGCTCACTGTCGAGCTTTTCGACAAGACGACCACCAGCACCAGCACTACAACCACCACAACCACCGACCTCGACCTCGACATCGACCTCGACATCGACCTCGACATCGACCTGAAGACCCTCCCCAGCCCCTCCCCCCGACCGCACGCCTGGCCCTCGCACCCCGAGGGCTGGACCTCGCTGCCCGAGGCCCTCGACGCACCCCTCCCGCTCTCCTACCGCGACTTCAAGCGCTTCTACTGGTTCGAACACCTCCCCGAACACCGCATGATCTACCTCCAGTTCAACTCGATCCAGGATGCCGAAGCCCCGGGCGAGAGCATCGCCGAGTTCAGCGAGCGCCTGGTCGCCGCCATCGCCGCGCACGACGCCGACCGCCTGGTCGTCGACCTGCGCTGGAACGGCGGCGGCGACACGTTCCTGACCGAGCGGCTGGTGCAGCGGATCATCGGCTGCGACCGGGTCAACCGCCCGGGTCACCTGTTCGTCATCACCGGCCGCGACACGTTCTCCGCCGCGCAGAACACCGCGACGCTGCTCGGCCGGCACGCCGACACGGTGTTCGTCGGCGAGCCGTCGGGCTCCCGGCCGAACTTCGTCGGCGAGACGATCCCGTTCCGGCTGCCGCACAGCGGGCTGCGGGTCAACATCTCGGACCTGGCGTGGCAGACCTCGTACCCCTTCGACCACCGGATCTGGATCCCGCCGCTGCTCCCCACGCCGCCGACGCTCGCGGACTACCGCGCCAACCGGGATCCGGCGCTGGAAGCGGTGCTGGCGTGGACGGACGAGATGGACGCTCTGGCCGGCAAGCTGCGCTGAGCCCCGGACCGCCCACAGCACCACGCCGACCGTTCGTCGCAGCACATCAACCGATGGTCCAGTCCGCGCCGCATCGCCGTGTCCACTTCTCGGCGTGCTTCCTACGTTGGACGGGACGCGTCCGGTAAGGACCGGCCGCGTCCGTCACCAAGGGAAGGGACGCACCCACCATGAGTGAGACCCCGAACATCACTCCGGCCCCGGCTCCGGCTCCCGCTCCGGCTCCGCTCTCGGGCGGCATCGCCGACCCCGCCCCGCTGGGACTGGCGGGCTTCGCCATGACCACCTTCATCCTCAGCTTCTTCAACGCGAACCTCATCGCGGAGAAGGGCAGCGGGGACGTCATCCTCGGCCTGGCCCTCTTCTACGGCGGCATCGCGCAGTTCCTGGCCGGTATGTGGGAGTACCGGCGCGGCAACACCTTCGGCGCGACCGCCTTCAGCTCCTTCGGCGCCTTCTGGCTGAGCTACTGGGGCATCGTGCACTTCGGCGCCGGCGGCGACGCCCACAAGACGCTGGGTCTGTATCTGTTCGCCTGGTTCATCTTCACCGGCTACATGACCTTGGCCGCGCTGCGGACCAACGGCGCCGTGCTGGCCGTGTTCGTACTGCTGACCGTCACCTTCCTCTTCCTGGCCATCGGCGCGTGGCAGAACGCCGCCACACCGCCGGCCCTGTTCACTCGCCTCGCCGGATGGGTCGGCATCGCGACGGCGCTGGCCGCCTGGTACGCCTCGTTCGCCTCGGTGGTGAACGAGACCCACAAGAAGCAGTGGTTCCCGACCTGGCCGCGGTGAGGGCCCGGGACTGACGATGTCTGAGACCCACGGAACCGAGAACACTGACACGGACGACACCGACGCTCACAACATCGACGCCGACGCCGACGCCAACGCCAACGCCAACGCCAACGCCAACGCCAACGCCGAAACCGAAACCGACAACACCGAGACCCTCTCAAACCTGCTCCGCGAGAACCGCCGCTTCCCGCCACCGCCGGAGCTGGCCGACCAAGCCAACGTCACCGAATCGGCCTACGCCACGGCCGACGCCGACCGGGAGGCGTTCTGGGCCGCCCAAGCCGCACGCCTGCACTGGGACCAGCCCTGGACACAGATCCTGGACTGGTCGGACAAGCCCTTCGCGAGGTGGTTCGTCGGCGGCACGCTGAACGCCGCCCACAACTGCGTGGACCGGCACGTCGAGGCCGGCAACGGCGACCGCGTGGCGATCCACTTCGAGGGCGAGCCCGGCGATTCCCGCTCGCTGACCTACGCCGAGCTCAAGACCGAGGTATGCAAGGCCGCGAACGCCCTGACCTCGCTCGGGATCGCCGCCGGGGACCGGGTGGCGATCTACATGCCGATGATCCCGGAGACCGCGGTCGCGATGCTCGCCTGCGCACGCATCGGCGCGGTGCACTCGGTCTGCTTCGCCGCCTTCTCCCCCGAAGCGCTGCGCGGCCGCATCGAGGACGCCGGCGCGCGCCTGCTGATCACCGCCGACGGCTACCACCGCCGCGGGTCGGTGGTGAATCTGAAGGCCAACGCCGACGAGGCGGCCGGGGCGTCGCCGAGCATTGAGAAGGTGCTCGTGGTGCGGCGCACCGGGCACGAGGTGGCGTGGGACGACGCGCGCGACGTGTGGTGGCACGACCTGGTGGACTCCCAGTCCGGGGAGCACACGGCAGTCGGCCTCGACGCGGAGCATCCGCTGTTCATCCTCTACACCTCGGGCACCACCGGGAAGCCGAAGGGCATCCTGCACACCACCGGCGGCTATCTCACTCAGGCTTCTTACACCCACCACGCGGTGTTCGACCTGAAGCCGGAGACCGACGTCTACTGGTGCACCGCCGACGTCGGCTGGGTCACCGGCCACTCCTACATCGTCTACGGCCCGCTCTCCAACGGCGCCACCGAAGTCATGTACGAGGGCACCCCGGACACCCCGCACCAGGGCCGCTTCTGGGAGATCGTCCAGAAGTACAAGGTCACCCTCCTCTACACCGCTCCCACTGCCATTCGAACCTTTATGAAGTGGGGTTCGGCGCTCCCGGCGAAGTTCGACCTGTCCTCGCTGCGGCTGCTGGGGTCGGTCGGCGAGCCGATCAACCCCGAGGCGTGGATCTGGTACCGGGAGAACATCGGCGGGGGCCGGACGCCCGTCGTGGACACGTGGTGGCAGACCGAGACCGGCGCGATCATGATCTCGCCGCTGCCCGGCGTCACCGAGGCCAAGCCGGGGTCGGCGATGCGTCCGCTGCCGGGCATCTCGGCGACGGTCGTCGACAAGGGCGGGACGCCGGTGCCAAACGGCGGCGGCGGATATCTGGTGCTCGACAAGCCGTGGCCGTCGATGCTGCGGGGGATCTGGGGCGATCCGAAGCGGTTCGTCGACACCTACTGGTCCCGGTTCGCCGAACAGGGCTACTACTTCGCCGGCGACGGCGCCAAGAAGGACGAGGACGGCGACCTGTGGCTGCTCGGCCGCGTCGACGACATCATGCTCGTCTCCGGCCACAACATCTCCACCACCGAAGTCGAGTCCGCGCTGGTATCGCATCCGTCGGTCGCCGAGGCGGCGGTCGTCGGGGCGAAGGACGAGACCACCGGACAGCGGATCGTCGCGTTCGTCATCCTGCGCGGCGGGAACGAGGAGCACGCCGAGCTGGAGGAAACGCTGCGGGAGCACGTCACCAAGGCGATCGGGCCGATCGCGAAGCCGCGCCAGATCATCGTGGTGCCGGAGCTGCCGAAGACCCGGTCGGGCAAGATCATGCGACGGTTGCTGCGGGACGTCGCCGAGGACCGGGCGATCGGGGACACCACGACGCTGGCGGACTCGGCGGTGATGGAGCTGATCTCGGCGAAGTTGCCGCACGCCGAGGAGGAGTAGACGTAGTAGATGCAGTACATGCAGTACATGCAGTAGACGTAGTAGATGCAGTAGACGCGCGGCGGCTCAGCTCAGCCTTCTGCTGTGCGGCGGGCCGCCGACGTCGCCGCGTACTGCGCCGGCGGCAGACCGAAAGCGGCGGTGAAGTCGCGAGTCAGGTGGGCCTGATCGGCGTAACCGAGGTCGGCGGCGAGAACGGACCAGTCAACAGTCTCCTGGTGCGCGACTCGTTCGCCGGCCTCGTAAATGCGGTAGCGGCGCAGGAACCACTTCGGGCCGATGCCGATGTGCTCGGTGAACGCCCGTTGCAGCGTGCGCATACCGACTCCCGCGGCGAGCGCGAGATCCTCCACCCGGGTCAGCGTCCGGTCGCGCACGGCCAGCTCGGCCCACTCGGTCGTGGTCTCGCACGGCTGCCGCTCAGCCGGAATCCGCTCGGTCAGCGCGGCGTCGACGACGGCGGCGAGCCGCTCCCCGGACACGGCCGGGTCGGCGACCAGCGGCACCAGCAGCGGTTCGAGGTCGGCCAGCGCCGGCACCCGGGACAGGGGGACGTCCTGGTCGGTGAGCGCGGTGAGCGGGCCGTCCAGGAAGGGCGCGAAGGCGGCGGGGCGGAACATGACGCCCAGGGCGCGTCCGCTCCCCTTCATCTCGACGGCGAAGCGTCCGGTGTCGACGCCGGAGACGACGGCGCCGTGCGGCTCGAAGACGACGTTGACCACCGGATGGAGCAGCACTTGCTGTTCGTGGCGGACGCCGGGCGGCAGGTTCCAGGTGGACAGCCAGTAGCGATCGACGAAGCGGGCCACGGTGCTGGTGGCCGGATAGCGGTCGAGCTGGAAAACAGTGTGCGCGGCAGCCGGATACAGGATGCCGCGGCTGTCGTCCTGTACCGGTTTCACCTCGGAGGATGCGACGACCGGGGCGTTCGGGCCGACCTGCGACGCTGCCATGGGCCCCACACTAGTGCGGCGCACTGACGCGTTTCTTCAAGACCGGTTTCGGTGACCGTGGGTAGCGTCGTCGGCATGAACAAGATCCACGAACAGTTGACGTCGGCCGCCGACGAGGCCGCCCGGGTGGTGGCCGGCACGCGGCCGGAGCAGTTCGGCGACAAGACGCCGTGCACGCAATGGGACGTCAAGGAGTTGCTGAACCACCTGGTGCTGTGGACGTCGTACTCCTTCGAGCGCCGCGCCCGCAGCGAGCAGGTCGACGCGGACCTGATGGAGCGCGACTTCGCCTCCGAGCCGGACTACGCGGCCCGCTACCGCGACCAGCTGGACCGCGCGCTGGCCGCATGGGCCCCGGACGAGGTGTGGTCGAGCACGATCGACACCGGCTCCGGCCAGACCCCGGCCCCGCAGATCGCGGAGATGATCCTGATGGAGCTGGTACTCCACTCCTGGGACCTGGCCACCGCGACCGGCCAGGACTACACCTGCCGCGACGACGTCGCAGCAACGGTCGCCAAAGCAGTCGCCGACGCCGCCGAGATGTACCGCGAGTACGACGGCTTCGCGGCGGAGGTAGAGCTCGACGCCGACGCCTCGGCGTTCGACCGGGCGCTGGCCGTCTCGGGACGGCAGCCGGCGGGGCGGTAGGCGGCGGCAGCGGATTGGCCGGCCGGGGATCCGGTCGGCCGACGGCGTGTTGTTGGCCGGGAGGTCGGCGACACGGCTAGCGTCACACGAGCGCGCGTCACGCGGCCCCGCCACGCGACGGCCCGCCCCCGCAGGGGCTCACTTCACACAGCCACGAACATTCATTCGCCCCGCTACGCCCACCCCCTACCGCCGGATCCGCTCAGCCGCCCGCTCCAGCTCCGCCAGCACCGTGCGCACCGCGTGCCGCGCCGCCTGCTCCGGTCGGTAGAGCACGTCGATATGGCGGCGCGCGCGGACTCCCGCCAGCGGCCGCAGCACTACGTCCGGGTGCGGTCGTGTCGTCCAGCGTGGGAGCAGTGCGATGCCGCCGCCGGCGGCGACGATCTCGGCGACGACGGTGAACTCGTTGACTCGGTGTACCCGTTCGGGGCTGCGGCCGGCGGCGGTGGCGATGGCTTCGAACAGGGCGAAGACCGGGAAGCCGTCGTGGACGGTAACCCACGGTTCGCCCGCGACGTCGTCGGGTCGGAGCCGGGCCTTGGCGGTCAGGGGGTGGCCGGTCGGCAGCGCGATGTCCAGGGGCTCGTGCAGCAGTGGCGTGACCGCGACGGTGCGGGGCCACGGGGGCGCGTGGTCGAAGCGGTGTGCCAGGACGAGGTCGTAGGCGCGGGTCAGCTTCGGGAAGTGCTCCTGGGCGACGTCCTCGTCCGCGACCGACAGGCGGGGTGCACCGGGGCCGGTCAAGGCGCGCAGCAGCGCTGGGAAGAACATCAGGCCGGCGCTGTGGAACGCGGCCAGCGTCACCGTTCCCGTGGGCTCGGCCAGGAACTCCTCGACCGTCTGCCGGGCCCGGGCGAGCGCCGCCTCGACCTCGACCGCGGCGTCGGCGAGCGCCTGCCCGGCGGGGGTGAGCACGAGGCGGCGGCCCGAGCGCTCGGTCAGCGGCACCGCGGCCGCGCGTTGCAGGAGCCTGAGTTGCTGGGAAATCGCCGAGGGGGTGACCAGCAGCGCCTCGGCGACGGCCGACACGCTGCCCAGCTCGCCGAGTTCGCGCAGGATGCGCAGCTGGCGTTCGTCCATGGGCAACAGTGTAGGGATACTTCATGATTGGTTGAGAAGCTGGTGCTCGACTACATCATTGGTGACGGCCCACGATGGGCGCATGCCTGGATCAAACCGCCCCGACCGCCCCGACCGCCGCACCGACCTCGCGCTGCTCCTCGTCGCGTTCGTCTGGGGCTCCAGCTACCTCGCGGCGAAGTCGGCGGCCGTGGCGGTGACCGTGCTGGGCGTGCTGCTGGCCCGGTACGCGCTCTCCGCCCTGTCCGGGTCGGCGGTCCTGGCCGTGCGGCGGCAGCTCCGCCCGACACGGACCGAACTGCGCATCGGCGGCGTGCTCGGCGTGACCCAGGCCTCCGTCCTGATCATCGAGACCTACGGCGTCGCCCACACCTCGGCCGCCAACGCGGGCCTCATCATCAGCCTGACGATCGTCCTCACGCCGCTGCTCGACCGCGGCCGGGGGACGCTGCCGGCGCCCTACTTCGCGGCCTCCGGCGTATGCGTGCTCGCGGTCGGGCTGCTGATGAGCGGCAGCGGCGGGTTCCACGCGCCCAGCTCCGGCGACCTGCTGATGCTCGCGGCGGCTGTGGTCCGGACCGGGCACGTGGCCCTGGTCGGCCGGCTGACCACGACACGCGACATCAGGCCCCTGAATCTGACCGTCGTGCAGACGTACGTCGGGACCGCGCTGTTCGTGATCCCGGCGGCCTACGCGGTGCCGAAGCTGGCGCGCGCCGGCGGCACGGCGTGGGCCGAGCTGGCCTACCTGGCGCTGTTCTGCAGCGTGTTCGCGTTCCTGGCGCAGACGTGGGCCGTGCGGCGCAGCTCGACCAGCCGCGCCAGCCTGCTGCTGGGGACCGAGCCGGTGTGGGCGGTCGTGGCGGGCGTGGCGCTCGGCGGGGAGCGGTTGACCCTCGTCACGGTGTTCGGCGCGGTGCTGATGCTCGGCGGCACGTACTGGGGTCAGGCAATCGAGCGCGGCCACCGGGCACGCTACGACGCCCGGCAGCCGACTGTGGCCGAACCCGGCTATCGCATCGCCGCCAACGCGTCCGCGGGGATCTCCACGGGGTGATCCATGACCGGACTCAGGCACTCCTGCGGGCTGCACGCGGCGTAGCTCACGACCACTTGGGCGGGCCCGTGCTCGTCGAGGGCCACCGGCAGCACAGTGGTGACCGCGCCGTCCGGATACACCGGGAACTTCACGCCGGTGCCCCGCAGCGGCAGCATCCGCACCGGCGCCTCGGCGACCAGCGGGCCGCGGCTGCGCAGGGCGCCCGCGACCTCGACGCGGGTGGGGCTGCCCCGGCCGTCGATGCCGTGGGCGGGCAGGCCGACGCTGTAGAGGTGGAAGCCGGGACGCTGCGGGGTGAAGGTGGTCAGCAGGCGGCCGCCGTCCTCGGAGAGCCGCATCGCGACGTTGACGCCCTGGTCGGAGAACGTCACCGGCTGGGTGCGGTGGTGCATGGTGAGGGCCAGGCCCAGGGCGGTGAGCACGGGGATGCCGGACAGCGCGGCGATCGTCAGGACCGTCGAGGGCTTCATCGCGGGGCCCACTGCTTCAGCCAGGAGGACAGGCCGGCCTCGGTGAACGCGGGGCGGCCGGTGCGGGAGGAGTCGGCGCGGACCGTGCCGTCCGGGTTCAGCACGACCAGCGTCGGCATGCCGGAGCTGGCGGAGCCGCCCGAACCGCCGGAAAGACCCGAGAGCCCGTACTGGGAGGCAATCGCCCCTGCCCCGCCCGGGTCGATCCGGACCACGTGGTAGGACTGCGCGAGCACGGCCTGGGCCTTGGGCGAGTGCATGGCCTGGTCCAGCGCGCGGCAGTCGGCGCAACCGTCCCCGGCGATCTCCAGCAGCACCTCCTTGCCGTCCATGCGCGACGCGACCACGGCGTCCATGATCTGCGCGAGGGACGAGTCCGAGGAGCCGGAGCCGGTGTTCTGCGGCGGGGCCGGGGCGGGCGACGCCGGAGCCGGGGCGGCCTGTCCCTTGCCCGGCGAGCCGCGTCTCGGCAAGGCAGACCGGCCGCCTGCCTGGTGGTCGGGAAGCGAAGTGGTGCCGCTGGGGACCGCGGCGCCGGAGGCCGGAGCAACAGTCGTGCCGGTCAGACCGAGGCCCTCCAACCCGCCATCAGGATTGGGACGGGCGGCGGGAAGCTGCTTGCCGGCGGCAGTATCGGCGGCGGCGTCAGCGGCGCTGCCGGCCGCGGGATGGGCCCCCGGGACGTTGGCGGCGACGGCAAGCGGCGGGATCTGGTCGCCCCGTGCCGGCTGATTCTTCTTACCCTGCTTGCTGTTCTGGCCGTCCTGGCCCTGGCCGTTCTTGACGTTCTGACCGTTCTCGCCGGCCGCCGTGCCCAGCGGGTGGGCCGCCCCGGCGGGTTCCCGCGCCCGGTCCGGGCTCGAACACCCGGCGAGACCGACGGCGGTGGAGGCCACGGCGACCATTGACACGCACTTGCGCACTACTGCTCCCGGTTCGATAGCGGATGCCCGGAATCTAGCCAACGCCACGCGGGAAACCACTGAACCGCCCGTGTCGCGACGCCGAATTCACCCCCGGAGTGGGCGGCGCGCTAGCGTGGCGCGGACAGATCACTGAACGAGAGGGGTGGCTCGCATGGCTCAGGACGAGGAGCCCACGGCCGAGGCGCTGTTCCGCATGTTCGACGAGGACGGCGACGGCCAGATCACCGCCGCCGGGATCGGCGCGGCGCTCGGCGAGCTCGGCGAACAGGTCGACGAGGCCGAGGCGGCCGCGCGGATCCAGGGCGGCGACGCCGACGGCGACGGCCGCATCAGCCTGGACGAGTTCAAGCTGATGGTGCAGGGGCAGGGCTGACGCCGGAAGGCCGGGCCGACACCGGAAGGCCGGGCCGACACCGCAGAACCGCGCTGACGCCGGAGAGCCGTGCCGGCGCCGCAGAACCGCGCTGACGCAGGAGGGCCGGGCCGACGCCGTAGAACCGCGCTGACGTCGGAGGGCCGGGCCGACCGAGCCGGCCCCACGAGCGTCCGCCCCCCGAACAGGGCAGACTTGCTCCATGCCCGAACTGCCCGAAGTCGAAGCCCTCGCGGCCTTCCTCGACGGCCACCTGTCCGGCCACGCCGTCGCGGCGGCGACACCCGTGGCCGTCCAGGCCCTGAAGACCTACGACCCGCCGCTGTCGGCGCTGGTCGGCGCCGAGGTCACCGGGGTCGGGCGGCACGGCAAGTTCCTCGACTTCAGCGTCGGGGACGTGCACCTGGTCATCCACCTGGCGCGCGCCGGCTGGATCCGGTGGCGCGAGGAGCTGCCCGCCGAGCCGCCGCGGCCCGGCAAGGGGCCGCTGGCGCTGCGGGTGCGGATGGCGGAGCCGGAGGGGTCCGGGTTCGACGTCACCGAGGCCGGGACCAAGAAGGGGCTCGCGGTCTACGTCGTGCGGGATCCGGCGGAGGTGCCGGGGATCGCGCGGCTGGGCATCGACCCCTTCTCGGAGGAGTTCACCGTCGAGGAGCTGACGCGGCTGCTGGCGGGCGAGCGGCGGCAGATCAAGGGCGTGCTGCGCGATCAGAGCGTGCTGGCGGGCATCGGCAACGCCTACTCCGACGAGATCCTGCACGCCGCGCGGATGTCGCCGTTCAAGCTGGCGGCGAAGCTGACGCCGGCCGAGGTGGCGGCGCTGCACCAGGTCACGCTCGACACGTTGGGCGACGCGGTCGAGCGCTCGCGCGGGCTGCCGATGAAGGAGCTGAAGTCGGAGAAGAAGTCCGGGCTGCGGGTGCACGGCCGCACCGGGCAGGCGTGTCCGGTGTGCGGGGACACCGTCCGGGAGGTGTCGTTCGCCGACTCCTCGCTCCAGTACTGCCCGACCTGTCAGACCGGCGGCAAGCCGTTGGCCGACCGGCGGATGTCGAAGCTGCTGAAGTAAGGGCGGCTGAAGCAGGAGCTGCCGAAGCACGAGCGGCCGGTACGCGAGAACCGCCCGACGGCGCGCGGCCGCCAGGCGGTTCGGTTATTCCGTCAGTCCGTCATTCCGTCACCGCTCACCCCGCCGCGATCAGCTCCAGCGTGTCGATCACGCGGTTGGAGAAGCCCCACTCGTTGTCGTACCAGGCGACCACCTTGATGTGCCGTCCGTCGACGCGGGTCAGGGCCGAGTCGAAGATCGCCGAGGCGAGGTTGCCGACGATGTCGGACGACACCAGCGGGTCCTCGGAGTACTCCAGGACGCCGGCGAGCGGGCCCTCGGCGGCGGCCTGGTACGCGGCCAGCACGTCGTCGCGGGTCACGTCGCGGGCGACCGTGGTGTTGAGCTCGACGATCGAGCCGACCGGCACCGGCACCCGGATCGAGTCGCCGGACAGGCGGCCTTCGAGGTTCGGCAGCACCAGGCCGATCGCCTTGGCCGCGCCGGTGGTGGTCGGCACGACGTTGACCGCGGCGGCCCGGGCCCGGCGGGGGTCGCGGTGCGGGCCGTCCTGGAGGTTCTGCTCCTGGGTGTAGGCGTGCACCGTGGTCATGAAACCGTGCTCGATACCGGCCAGCCCGTCGAGCACCGAGGCGAGCGGGGCCAGCGCGTTGGTCGTGCACGAGGCGTTCGAGATGATCGTGTGCGCGGCCGGGTCGTACGCCGCGGTGTTGACGCCGTAGGCGATGGTGACGTCGGCGCCGTCCGAGGGCGCGCCGACCAGGACCTTCCGGGCCCCGGCGTCGAGGTGGGCGCTCGCGGCCTTGGCGGCGGTGAAGCGGCCGGTGGCCTCCAGCGCGATGTCGACGCCGAGCTCGGCCCACGGCAGCCGGGCCGGCTCCCGCTCGGCCAGCACCTTGATCCGGCGGCCGTCGACGACGAGCGTGTCGTCCTCGACGGCGACCGGGCGGCCGAGCCGGCCCGCGGTGGTGTCGTACGCGAGCAGCCGGGCCAGCGCGGCCGGCTCGGTGAGATCGTTGACCGCGACGATCTCGAGGTCGCTGTCCCGCTCCAGCAGGGCGCGCAGCACGTTGCGGCCGATGCGGCCGAATCCGTTGATGGCAATGCGAGTCATGTCCTGTGTCCCTTCGTCTCTCGTCTCCCCACTAGCGTCGCGTGCGGGAGCCGGACGCGGCCGTGGCACGAGCGCCATGGTTCGCAAGGATCCCGCCAATCGCGGGAGGCGGAAACCGGACGGACGCGCGGCCCGGGCGCTACTCGCCCTGGGTGAAGGTGCGGCGGTACTCGCTGGGGGTGGTGCCCAGGATGCGCTGGAAATGCGCCCGCAAATTCGAGCCGGTGCCCAGCCCGACGTCGTTCGCGATCTGCTCGATGCCCCGCTGGGACCGTTCCAGCAGCTCCCGGGCCAGGTCGATGCGGGCCCGCATGATCCACTGCATCGGCGTGTGCCCGGTCTCCGCGGCGAAGCCCCGGGAGAAGGTGCGCTCCGACACGGCCGCGTGCCGGGCCAGCGTCTCCAGGCTGAGCGGCTCGTGCAGGCGGTGCAGCGCCCACTCGCGGGTCGCGGCGAACCGCTCGCCGAGCGGCTCGGGCACGCTGCGCGGCACGTACTGGGCCTGGCCGCCGCTGCGGTAGGGGGCCGCGACCAGGCGCCGGGCGGCATGGTTGGACGCCGCCACGCCGAGGTCGCCGCGCAGGATGTGCAGACACAGGTCCAGGCCCGAGGCGGCGCCCGCCGATGTCAGCACCCTGCCTTCGTCGACGAACAGGACGTTCTCGTCGACCCGGATCCGCGGGAACTTCTGGGCCAGCGCGCGGGTGTAGTGCCAGTGCGTCGTGGCGCGCCTGCCGTCGAGCAGCCCGGTGGCGGCCAGGGCGAAGGCGCCGGTGGAGATCGCGGCGAGCCTGGCGTCCCGGCGATGCGCGGCGAGCAACGCCTCGACGACGGCCGCCGGCGGATCGTCGCGGTCGGGGAACCGGTAGCCGGGGATGAAGACGATGTCGGCCCACTCCAGCGCGCCGAGGCCGTCGGCGACGTGGTACGCGAGGCCGTCGCCGCCGGTCACCAGCCCGGCCGCCGCGCCGCACACCCGGACCTCGTAGGGCATGCTCGCCCGGGTGGTGAACACTTGAGCGGGGATCCCGACGTCAAGGGGCTTCGCGCCCTCCAGCACCAGCACGGCGACGCGACGCAGGCGCTCGGGCAGGCGACGGCGCGGGCCGCCAGGGGAAGTCATGGGCGCGCTTCCGGCACGCGCAGCCCCGCTTCCCGCTCCGAGGCCCACAGCACCGCCTCCAGCAGGCCCGGGAACGCCTCGTCGAACTCCTCGCGGCGCAGACTGTTCATGCGCGACGTGCCCGCGTAGTACTGCTGGATCAGCCCGGCCTCCCGCAGCACCCGGAAGTGGTGGGTCGCGGTGGACTTGCTGACCGCCAGGTCGAAGCCGCCGCACGCGATGTCCGACGGCCCCACCGACAGCTGCTCGACGATGCTGCGGCGCGCCGGCTCGATGAGCGCCTCCAGGACCTGCTGGAGCGGGACGTCTCGGGGGTCGGGATGCGCGGGGACGCGGTCGTTCGGGGCCATGCATCCATAGTACGACGGCCATCAAAGTTTGACCACGATCGTACTTCTGTGCTCCCCTGGAGGAGCAGAAGATCGCCGCGACTCGAAGGATACTGCGATGACCCGAACCGTGCTGTTCCACGAACTCGGCGGCCCCGAGGTGATGCGCCTGGCAGACCTCGAAGTCGGCGATCCCGGCCCCGGCGAGGTGCGGATCCGGGTGGACGCCATCGGCCTGAACCGCGCCGAGGTCCTGTTCCGCTCGGGCTTCTACATCTACCCGGTGCGCGCCTTCCCCGCGCGGCTGGGCAACGAGGCCTCGGGACTGGTCGAGGCGGTCGGGCCCGGTGTCAGCAGCCTGCGGGTCGGCCAGCCCATCAGCACTCTGCCGGCCTTCTCCCAGAACGACTACGGCGTCTATGCCGACCGCGCCATCGTCCCCGCCTCGGCCGTGGTCCCCCGGCCCGACAACCTGGACCCGGTACGCGGCTCGGCGGTGTGGATGCCGTATCTCACCGCCTACGGCGCACTCGTCGAAACCACGGGTCTGCGACCCGGCGACACCATCCTGCTGAACGCCGCCTCCAGCAGCAGCGGACTGGCCATCATCGATGTCGCCAACCGGATCGGCGCCATACCGATCGCGCTGACCCGCACCGCCGCCAAGCGCGACTTCCTGCTGAAGCACGGCGCCGCCGAGGTCGTGGTCACCGACACCGAGGACGTCGCGGCGCGCGTACTGGACGCCACCGACGGACGCGGCGTCGACCTGGTCATGGACGCCGTCGCCGGACCCGGCATCACCGCACTGTCCCGCCTGGTCGCACCCGGCGGCACGCTCGTCGTCTACGGCGGCCTGAGCGGCGAGCCGACCCCCTACCCGGGCCTCGACCTGGGCCTGCCGGCGCTGAACATCCGCTCCTACACGATGCTGGAGATCACCGGCGACCCCGAGCGTCTACGTCGCGCGGTCGCGTTCATCGGCTCCGGACTCCGGGCTGGCGCCTTCGAACCCGTGGTGGACCGGGTCTTCGCCCTGGAGGACATCGTCGCGGCGCACCGCCACCTGGAATCCAACGCGCAGGTCGGCAAGATCGTGGTCACGACCGGCGGCGCGCCGTGAGGTAGGCGGCGCGCAGGTGGATGGCCCGGTCGAGCTCGGCCAGCGTCCGGTCGAAGAACTCGCGCCGGTAGGCGGCGTCGGTGAGCGCCGTGATCGCGAAATACAGAGCACTGAGACCGGCCAGGAGCACCGCCGAGTGCAGCAGCTCGCTGCTGACGCCGGGCACGCGCACGCCCAGCAGGCGCGCGTCCGGCACCGGGTGCTTGAACCACTCCGTCAGCACCTCCGGACGGATCGCGATGGCGCCGAACACCACGTAGAAGAAGAAGACCATCCAACTCAGCAGACTGACTTGAATGGTCTGGCTCAGCAGCAGATACACGAACATGTTGCGGCGCTGGGCCGGCCCCAGCACCGGATCCGCGTCCAACTCGGCCCCGGTCAGCGCGAACTCCGCCAAGGGCGTCGCGGCACAGCTGGCCCGAATCCGCTCCGGCGCGCACGCCTTGGGCAACGTCCCGAACTCCTCAGGCAGCCGGGCAATGAGAAACGCCTGGATCAGCAGCACGAAGAAGGCCGCCGTCACCCACAGCCAGCCGGAGTCCAACGCGGCCGCCACCTGCCAGAAGTCGGCAGTGAAAAAGATGACCATGCCGAACAGCGCCAGCAACGGCAACGCCCGGACCGCCAGATGCCCCATCTCCCGCGCCTCGGCGATCACCCGGCGCACCGTCCAGAAACCGAGCATCAGCCCCAGCCGCGACAACTCCAGCACAGCGGCGAAGGGACGCAGCACCCGGGGCAGCCCGACGTCAAAGCGATCCTCGACGAAATGCGGCATACCGGCCCGAACGAACCACCGCTCGGTAGCGGCCAGCGCATCAGCCCGACCGGAATCATCACACCCTGAGAGAGACATCAGAACAAGACTATTGCGACGTACCGACATCCCCCCGGGAAAGCCCCCGGCCAGCACGGTTTGGAGCGCCCACCCCCGGAAAATTGAAGTCCATGGGGACCCACAACGCCGTGCCGCCGAAGCCCACCCGGGACTCCGCCACCCACCAGGCGGTCCGCCCATGACCGACCGGGTCAAGGTATGGGTGATCCGCACCGAGACCGCCACCACCACGGCGGAACGCTACCTGGACCTGCTCGACGACACCGAGCGCCTGCACGCCGCCGACTTCCTCCGCGAACGCGACCGCCTCCGCTACTTAGTGGCCCACGGCGCCCGCCGCCTGATCCTCGCCCACGAACTCACCACCACCCCCGAATCCCTCACCTTCACCGCCGACCCCAACGGCAAACCAGAACTCTCCGACGGCCCCCGCACCTCCCTGGCCCACGACGGCAACCTCGCCCTCCTGGCCATAACCCCCCGCCGCACCGTCGGCGTGGACGTCCGCCAACTGGCCGAAGGCCTGAACCCCGTCGACATGTCCGAAACCTACTTCCTCCCCTTCGAAGCCCGCTACGTAGCAGGCGGCCACGACCTCCTGGAACAAACCGACCGCTACGCCCGCCTCTGGACCCGCAAAGAAGCCGCCGCAAAAGTAGCCGGCGGCGTCGGCTGGGCCAACACCCGCGCCGCCGTCCTCCAACGCGACCTGGTCGCCTGCGTAGAACCAGCAGCCCCCCACCGCCACCGCGTAGCCCCAGTGGAAGTCCCAGCCGGCTACCGCGCAGCAGTAGCACTGTTCGGCGAGGCCCCCTTCAGAGTCGACGTGACAGACTTCGAGGACAGCTAGCCCAGGCCCAGATCAGGCGCACCCAGGCCCCTGATACCAACACCCGCACCCAAAACAGCCCGCCCCAAGGCCAAAGCCGCACACCCCGAACCACGCGCCCAAGCCCCGACCGGCCGCCGACAATACCGCCTGCCCAGAATCTCGACGCCTCGACCGACGGCCACACTCCCCACTCGGCCACCACAGAGACTCGCACCAGCGGACGCGCCCCCACCCAGCACCACCCGAGACCCACACCGGCAGCCGCACTCGACCATGCGACCATGCCCGAGACTCGAACCGGCGGCCGCACTCCACTCGACCACCATCGAGACGCGAACCGGCGCCCGGTCCACCCACCCGGCAACATCCGAGACTCGAACCGGCGGCGGCACCCCCAAACCGCCCATCCCAAACCATCGAGGCTCGAACCGGCGGCCGCACTCCCAAACCGGCCCTCCCGGAACCATCGAGATCCGAACCGGCGGCCGCACTCCCCCTCCCCCACCTTGGCCGCCGAGATTGTCAGTCCCCTGCCTGGGTTTTCGGTTCGTTCCCCTCGCTCACGTCGGCAGCCCTACGGGTACAGCGCCGCCGCCCGGGTGTCAAGTTCATGCACGCCTAACTGCAAAACATGGTCTCAAAGGTGAGGGCATGGACTTTACACCCGGGCGGCGGCGCTGTACCCGTAGGGCTGCCGACGTGAGCGAGGGGAACGAACCCCCACCTCACAAACCGCCAGCGCAGGGACTAGCAGCTACCCCCCTATGGAGCCGGCGCCAGTTCCCCGAGGGATCCGAGGCCCCCGCCGGAGGCGCCTGCTTTACCCAGCTTTTGACTGGCTTTTGACTTTCCCCCACCCCACCCCACCCCACCTAAAGGTTCCCTTGCAAGCAAACCTTTAGAAAGCTACCTTTAGAAACATGCCCACCTCAGCCCACGAACATGAAGACCCAGACGTCCTCCGCCTAACAGACCCCAAAGCAATCCGCGCCTACACCCACCACACCCGCATGGCCCTGGTCGGCCTCCTCCGCACCGAAGGCCCCCTCACCGCCACCCGCGCCGCCGAACTCACCGGCGAATCAGTAGCCAGTTGCAGCTACCACCTACGAATGCTCGCCAAGTACGGCATCGTCGAAGAAGTCCCAGGCCCAGGGCGTCAAAAGCCATGGCGAGCCACCACCCAATTCACCGACGTCCCTCGCGGACTGGAACCCGCGGCCGCCGCCGCCGCGACCGACCTGCGCGTGTATCTGGCAGGCCAATACTTCGAGCACCTGGCGCGTGCCCTACGCACCACAGACCGGCTGTCTCCCGAGTGGCAGGACGCCGAGCAGTTCGGCGACCTCCTCCTCTATCTGACCCCTGACGAACTCACCGGTCTCTACGACGCCTTCGACAAGCTGGTCCAGCCCTTCTACACACGCAACGTCGCGCCGGAGACCCGGCCTGAGGGCGCCGAACTGGTGCACTTGCTGCGGATCGCGTTCCGAAAGGACCACGCGGCCGAAGGGCTCACCGCCCCAGACTCGCCATCACCATCACCATCACCGACCCACCCCACCGAACCCCAACACGGCAGTGCCTCATGAGCGCCGCCACCACCTCCAAAACCACCAAAGCCACCAAAGACTCGGCCGAAAACCCCACAACCAGTCTTCCCGACCACCCTCACCACCCCAAAAAGCTCCACCACCCCAAAAAGCTCCACCGCAGCAAAAAACTCCACCTCCCCAAAAAATCCCACCTCCACATCCACATCCACATCCGCCTCCCCCACCCCCACCCCCCAACCCCCCAAAACCCCACCTTCCGCCGCTTCTGGCTAGGCCACACCATCTCCCTCACCGGCGACGAAATCCACCGCATAGCCCTCCCCCTGACCGCCATCCTCCTCTTCACCGCCACCCCCACCACCATGGCCTGGCTCACCGCCGCCCCGATGATCCCCGCCCTCCTCCTCTCCATCCCCATCGGCATCTGGACCGACCGCCGCCCCAGCCGCCGCAAAATCATGCTCATCGCGGACCTCGGCCGCTTCGCCGCCGTGGCCTCCATCCCCCTCGCCTACGCCCTCGGCGTCCTCACCCTCGCCCAGCTCCTCATCACCTCCCTCCTCATCGGCGTCCTCCAAGTCTTCTTCTCCGTCGCCGACAACACCCTCTTCGCCGCCATGGTCCCGCCCAAGGACCTCGTCGAAGCCTCGGCGTGGAACAACGGCAGCCGCGCCTTCGCTTATTGCAGCGGTCCCAGCCTCGGCGGGCTCCTGGTCCAGCTCTGCCGAGCCCCCTTCGCCCTCGTCGCCGACGCCCTCAGCTATCTGGCCTCGGCCCTCGCCCTCAGCCGCATCTCCCCCGTCGAGCCGGCCCCTGAACGACCTCAAAAAGGAGCCGCCGGCTATCTCAGTGGCCTCACCTGGGTCCTCCGCACCCCCGGCATCCGCGCGCTCCTCGGCGCGGTCGCGGTCCTCAACTTCTTCGACTTCATCTTCCAAGCCCTCTTCGTCCTCTACGCCGTCACCTACCTCCACATCTCTCCCGGCCTCCTCGGCCTCGTCCTCGGCGCCGGCGCCGTCGGCGGGCTGGTCGGCGCGACGCTGACCAGCCGCGTCGTCGCGCGGATCGGTATCGGCACCTCGATCGTCGTCGGCTGCGTAGCGTTCGCCGCGCCCCACGCGCTCGTCCCGCTCGCCGCCGGGCCCAAGGGCGTCATAGTGCTGATGCTGTTCGCCACCGAGTTCCTCACCGGCATGGCGATCATGGTCCTCGACACCTCGGCCGGCGCCTACGTCACCGCCGTCATGCCCGACACGCTCCGCTCGCGCATCTCCGGCGTCCTCCAGACCGTCAACTACGGCATCCGACCGATCGGCGCGCTCACCGGCGGCTGGTTGGCCTCAGCCGTCTCAGTCCGCAGCTCCCTGTGGATCTCGACGATCGGCTCCACGCTCGCGGTCCTGTGCATACTCCCCTCGCCCATCCGCAAACTGCGAGAGCTACCGACCTGACGACCCCGACCGCCCATCCGGGTCCTCAGCATCCGCGTTCTTCCTCGCAGCCCCCGCCCCATTCCCCAGCCCCGCCCCGTTCCCCACCCTCACCTGCGGCGGCCGCACCCCGAACCCGGCCCCCACCCGCGCATCCACAAAAGACTCGATCAACGCCGTATGCACCGGCCCGTTCGAAGCCACCAGATCCGCATCCCCCGGATGCCACTCCAACCCCGCATACGTCGTCGCCTTCCCCCCGGCCTCCCGCACGAACAACACCCCGGCCGCCCAATCCCACGGCCCGCACCGCTGCTCCCAATAGCAATCCAGCCGCCCGGCCGCGACCCACGCCAGATCGATCGCCGCGCTCCCGGTCCGCCGCACATCCCTCGACCGCCGCAGCACCGACGAGAACTCCGCCAAGTTGTCGTCCGGATCGAACGCCCTGGTCGGCGGGAACCCCGTCGCCAGCACCGCCCGGTCCAGCCGCCGCACCGGCGAGGCGCGCAGCCGCCGGTGCCCCTCGTACGCGCCGCGCCCGGCCTCGGCCCAGTAGATCCGCCGACGCGCCACGTCCGCCACCACCCCCAGCGCCAGCCGCTGACCGTCCCAGAAGGCCAGCGAACAGGCGCAGTGCGGGATCCCGCGCACGAAGTTGGTCGCGCCGTCCACCGGATCGATGAACCACGTAGGCCGCGACAGGTCCATCTCCTCCAGGCCGCCGTCCTCCTCCCCCACCACCGCGTGGTCGGAGTGGGTGGCCTTGAGCCAGGAGCGCACCAGCTGCTCCACCCGCGGATCGATACCGGCCACCAAATCGGCACCGGCAGCCGACCTCGCACCCGGACCAGCCCCCACACCCGCCCCCTCGCCCGAATCCGCTCCCGCCCCCGAATCAGAACCCAAATCAGAATCCGAATCAGCCGCGAACGGCCGAAGCCGCAGCCGACGAGGTTGCGCAGAGCGCCGAATCAACGTGGCGGCCTCCCGAGCGACGCGGATCGCGCCAAGGGTCATCGGCCGAGGCAATGGCAGGGGCATGACAGGTCCTTCGATCAGCTGTGTTCGTCGAGCGCTTCAGCCGGCGGTGGCGGATCGGTCCCGGGTCCATCGAGCGGTCCGTCGAGCGGTCCCTCAAGCGATCCGCCAAGCGATCCGCCAAACGATCCATCGAGCGATCCATCAAAAGGCCGGCGCGCCGCCCGCACCTCCGACGCGGATTCGTCAGCGGCATCGGGAGTCTCCCGTGCGGACCGCTCCGGCGCGGTCGCTTCCGGGTCGGGTTCCGCTTCGAGTCCTGCCTTCTGCCCGGACGCCACGCGGTCAACCGTCGCAGACCCCGGATTCCTCACCTCCCCCTCCCCCACGTCGATCCCCGGCACCCGCTCCAACTCGTGCCCGAGCGCCTCCAGCTCCGCCCCGCCGGACATCAACCGCACCAACTCCTCCCGCGTGACCTCCTCCTTCGCGTAGTCCCCCAACAGCCGCCCCCGGTGCAGCACCACGAACCGGTCCCCGACCGGATACGCGTGATGCGGGTTGTGAGTGATGAACACCACCCCCAACCCCCGCTCCCGCGCCTGCGCCACCCGCCGCAGCACCACCCCGGCCTGCTTCACGCCCAGTGCCGACGTCGGCTCGTCGAGAATCAGCACCCTGGCTCCGAAGTGCACCGCCCGGGCGATCGCCACCGACTGCCGCTCCCCGCCGGAGAGCGTGCCGACCGGCTGGTCCGGGTCGCGTATCGCGATGCCCATCGCGGCCAGCCCGGCCCGCGTCCGCTCCCGCGCCTCGGCCACGTCGAAGCGCCGCCACGGCCCCCAGCCCCGGGTCGGCTCCGACCCCAGGAAGAAGTTCCGCCAGACCGCCATCAGCGGCACCATCGCCAGGTCCTGGAACACCGTGGCGATTCCGGCGGCGCGGGCCTCGCGCGGGCTGTGGAACCGCACCTGCGCACCGTCCACCCGTACCTGTCCGGCGTCCGGTGGGAACACGCCGGACAGGATCTTGATGAGCGTGGACTTGCCGGCGCCGTTGTCCCCGAGCACGCACGTCACCTGCCCGGCGCGCACCGACAAGGAGACGCCGTGCAGCGCCTGCACGCTCCCGAAATACTTCCCGACCGACTCCGCCTCCAAAAGCGGCGCCCGCTCATTCATCCGCGCGCCCTCATCGCTCGCCGGTAAGTCAGAGTATTGACGGCCACCGCCAGGAACAGGATCACGCCGAGGAACGTGAAGTTCCACGAACTGTCCCAGCCGGAATAGATCACGCCCTGGAACGCCATCCCGATGATGCAGGCCCCCAGCGCCGCCCCGAGCACCGAACCGTGCCCGCCGGTCAGCAGGCAGCCGCCGACCACCGCGGCGATGATGTAGTAGAACTCGTATCCGACGCCCTGCTCCGAGACGGCCGTGCGAGTCTGCGAGAAGGAGATCACGCCGACCAGCGCCGCGGCCGTCGACGTCCCCATGAACAGCAGGATCTTCGTCCGCGCCACCGGCACACCGATCTTGCGCGCCGCGTCGGCATCGCCGCCGACCGCGAACACCCAGTTGCCGAAGCGGGTCCGGGCCAGCAGCCACCCGCCCGCCACCGTCACGCCGACGAACCACAAGATCGCGGTCTGATACCCCTGCCGCAACGCATCGCTGTGCGCGAACGAGCCGCCGAACACGTCCCGGGCGCTGTCCAGCCCGGGATGGCTGGTGCCGCTGAGCCCGATCGAGGTGCTGCCGTGGTTCACCTTCAGCACACCGCCGACGCTCAGCCCGCGGAACACGAAGTACGTGGCCAGCGTGACGATGAAGCTCGGCAGCCCCGACCGCGTCACCACCAGCCCGTTGACCAGCCCGACGAGCGCCCCGAAGACGAACGTCGCCACGACCGCGGCCCACGCGTTCCAGTGCTCGGTGCCGACCAGCAGCGCCATGATGATGGCCGAGAAACCCGTCATCCCGCCGGTCGACAGGTCGAACTCGCCGCCGATCATCAGCAGCCCGACCGGAACCGCCATGATGCCGAAGAACGCGGCCTGCTGGGCCCAGGCCTGGAACCCGGTCTGGGTCAGCCACAGGTGGTTCGGGGTGCTGTCGGTGACGGTGAAGACCACGAACACCGCGACCGCCCCGACCAGCGCGCCCAGCGCCGGCCGTCGCAGAGCCCTGACCAGCCAGGCCGCGGCGCCGGTGGGCGCCCGGTCCGCCGGATCCGCCCGGTCCTCCAGGTCCGCCCGGTCCGCCCGGTCCGTCAAGTCAGTCAGCTCCGCCATCAGTCATCCCCGGCGGCGATCGCCGCCGCCACCGACTTGACGTTGCCGCTGTCCACCAGCTTCGGCCCGCTGGCCACGGTCGTGCCGCCACCGACCGCGTTGCCCTCGTGCTTGTTGTAGACGTAGAGGAACTGCACCGGCAGGTAGCCCTGGAGGTACTGCTGCTGGTCCACCGCGAAGTCCATCGTCGGCGGCGAGGCCTGGAGGTCGTTCTGCACGTCCTGCGACAGGTCAAAGGTGGCGATCTTCACGGTCGCCGGCTTGGTCACCACCAGCGCCTGCCCGATCGCGTTGTTCAGCGTCATCACGGCGTTGACCCCGGGATGCGACTGGAGGTAGGCGCTCACCTGCCCGATCGCCTGCTGCGGGTTGGACGCGGCGTTCGGGGTGGACAGGATCAGCTCGGTGCACGCCGGACCGGCCGCCGGGGCGTCGCCGGTGCCGCACTTGGCGCCGACGCCCAGGCCCTGGGCGATGCCGTCGCAGCGGTCGAGCAGGTTCTGGCCGGCCTGGTGGACCACGCACAGCACGTTCGACGCGTTCTCCTTGGCGAACCGCGCCCCGGCCTGCTTACCGGCCAGCTGTTCGGGCTGCCCGACGCAGGTGATGGCCTTGGCGGCGGCGATGTCGGCGTCGTCGCACCCGGCGTTCACCAGCACCACCGGGATCCCGGCGTCGGCGGCCGCGGCCAGCGTCGCGTTCATCACCGACGGCGCGTGGTCGGAGACGATGATGCCGTTCACCTTGGCGTTGATCGCGTCCTGGATCTGCGCGTTCTCCGCGCTGTCGTCCGGCTCGGCCTGGCCCTGCTGCTGCGAGCCGTAGGTCTCGGAGAGCTTGCAGCCGGTGTCCTTCGCGGCGTCCTTGGCGCCTTTGTAGACGACGCTCCAGAAGTTGCCGTTGTCGCCATGGGTGATCAGGGCGAAGGTGTAGGGGCAGGAACCCCCGGCCGAGTCCTTGGGATGCGAGCCCGACGACGAGCAGCCGGCCAGCAGGAGCGCCACCGCCAGCAGCGCCGTGAGCAGCCGGTCCGCTGAATAGCGCGATCTCCGCGCCATACGTTCTATACGTTCCATACGTGCCTCCTCCACATCCGTAACCGTTGTGGTGTTACAAGTACGGGCGTTGAACCTTCTTCGCGTCTTCATACGCGGCTCGCGCAGCGTTCGTTGATTCGAGCCCTGATATCTTCGCGACCGGCACGTCCCACCACGCGCCGCCATCGGGCGCACCGGCCAGCGGATCGGTCTCGACGTGCACGACGGTGATCCGGTCGGCGGCCTTGGCCCGGGCCAGGGCGTCTTCGAGTTCTTCGACGTCCCGGGCGCGCTCCACCCGCGCGCCCAGGCTCGCGGCGTTCGCAGCGAGGTCCACCGGGAGCGGACCGCCGGTCAGCCGGCCGGCGGGCGTCCGATACCGGTAGGCGGTGCCGAAGCGCTGCGAGCCGAGCGACTCCGACAGCCGACCGATCGAGGCGAAGCCGCCATTGTCGACGAGCACCACGATCAGCTTCACATGCTCGGCGACCGCGGTCACGATCTCCTGCGCCAGCATCAGATACGAGCCGTCGCCGACCAGGACGTAGACCTCGCGCTCGGGCGCGGCCAGCTTCACGCCGAGGCCGCCGGCGATCTCGTAGCCCATGCAGGAGTAGCCGTATTCGACGTGGTAGGTCTTCGGGTCCCCGCTGGAACGCCAAAGCCGATGCAGATCGCCGGGCATCGACCCGGCGGCGCAGACCACGACGTCGGCCGGCCCGGCGGCATCGTTCACCGCCGCTATCACCTCGATCTGCGAGGGCAGCGGGGCGTTGCCGAAGCGGTAGGCCTCCGCGACGCGGCGCCGCCAGCCGTCGCGGGCGGCGGCGACCTCGGCGCGGTGGTCGTCCTTCGCGGACCAGCCGGACAGCGCGGAAGTGAGCTCCTCCAACGCCGTCCGGGCGTCGGCGACCACTGATATACCCGCGTGCTTCACGGCGTCGAAGGCCGCGATGTTGATGTTGACGAACCGGACGTCCGGATCGGCGAAGACAGTGTGCGAGGCGGTTGTGAAGTCGGTCCAACGAGTGCCGACGCCGATGACGACGTCGGCCCGCGCGGCGATGCTATTCGCCGCCGAGGTGCCAGTGGCGCCGATCGCACCCAGGGACAGAGGGTGGTCGTGGGGCAGAACGCCTTTACCGGCCTGGGTCTCGGCGACCGGGACACCAGTGGCCTCCGCGAAGTCCCGCAAGGCATCAGTGGCCTGCGAATAGACGACTCCGCCGCCAGCGACGATCAGCGGCCGCTCGGCCTGCCCGATCGCCGCAACGGCGCGCATCAGGGCACTGCTGTCGGCGCGGGGCCGGGGAACGTGCCAGACCCGGTGCTGGAACAAGGCTTCCGGCCAGTCCCACGCCTCGGCCTGCACGTCCTGCGGCAGTGCGAGCGTCACCGCACCCGTGTCGGCGGGATCGGTCAGGACGCGCATGGCGGCCAGCAGCGCCGCCGGCAGCTGCTCGGGACGGTTCACCCGGTCGAAGTAGCGGCTGACCGGGCGCAGGGTGTCGTTGACGGAGACGTCGTGGCTGCGCGGATCTTCGAGCTCTTGCAGGACCGGGTTCGCGGGCCGGGTGGCGAAGACGTCGCCGGGCAGCAGCAGCACCGGGAGGCGGTTCACGGTCGCCAGCGCGGCGCCGGTGACGAGGTTGGTGGCGCCGGGGCCGACGGAGGTGGTGCAGGCGTAGGTGGACAGGCGGTCGCGCATGCGGGCGAACCCGGCCGCGGTGTGGACCATCGCCTGCTCGTTGCGGGCCTGGCGGTAGGGCAGCAGCGCCGGGTCGTCGAGTTCGAGGCCGAGCAGCGCCTCGCCGATCCCGGCGACGTTGCCGTGGCCGAAGATGCCGAGGACGCCCTCGACGAGGCGGTGTTCGACGCCGTCGCGCTCGGTGTGCTGCACGGCGAGGAAGCGGACGAGCGCCTGGGCGACAGTGAGGCGGCGGGTGGCGCCGAAGGTTCCGACTCCGGAGGCTTTGGCAGCACCCGGGGTTCCGGCTTCGGAGGCTCCGGCTTCGGAGGCTCCGGCTCCGGCAGCGCCCGGGGTTCCGCCAGTCGCGGTCATACGCCGCCCCCGGGCTTGACCAGCGCGG
Source organism: Catenulispora yoronensis (assembly GCF_039531695.1). NCBI lineage: Bacteria > Bacillati > Actinomycetota > Actinomycetes > Catenulisporales > Catenulisporaceae > Catenulispora > Catenulispora yoronensis. The sequence goes on along the minus strand of NZ_BAAAQN010000046.1, from coordinate 77,050 downwards.
TGGCGATGTCGACGGCGGCGGCCACGTCACCGTCCGGCGGGTAAAGCAGGGCCCTGCCGACGACCAGCCCGTAGACGCCCTCCAGCGCGAGCGCCTTCTCCCAGGCCGCGAACGTCTCCTCCGGCGCGCCGTCGGGGTCGCCGCCGAGCAGCAGCACCGGAAGGGTGGTGGCGGTCAGCACGCGTTCCATGTCCTCCACCACCGGGAGCTTGAGCCAGGTGTACGCACTGGTGGTGCCCAGGCCGGCGGCTATCGCGCAGGCGCGGATCACCGCCGGCGGCGACAGGTCGTTGCGCAGACGGCCGTTGACGCGGTGGGCCATGAAGGGTTCGATCATCGCCACGCGCCGGTGCGCGGCGAGTTCGGTGACCGCGCGGCCGCACGCCTCCAGCGTCGCGACGGTGTCGGCGTCGTCGAGGTCGATGCGCAGCAGCATCTTGCCGCCGTCCAGGCCGAAGCGGGCGATGCCGGCGGCGTCGTAGGAGGTGAAGCGGTCGTCGAGTTCGGAGACCGAGCCGGCCAGGCCGCCGCGGTTCATCGAGCCGAGGACCACCTTGCCCTCCAGGGCGCCGAGCACCAGCAGGTCCTCGACGATGTCCGGGGTGGCGAGCACGCCGTCCACGCCGGGGCGGGCCAGCGCCACCACCAGCCGGTCGAGCAGTTCGCCGCGGTCGGCCATGGCCAGCGGGTCGTCGCGCACGGCGAGCGCGCCGCGCGCCGGGTGGTCGGCGGCGAGCAGCATGAGCCGGTCCCCGGCCGCGAGCAGGGGCCGGCGGGCGCGGTGGGCGGCGGCGGAGGCGATCGCCTCGGGTTGGTGGGCTCTGGTGCGACGGACCTTTCTCAGAGCCGCGACATCAGGCATGGACGACCTCCGGGATCGGGAGCGACGATCGATGCGCGAGTGAGTCCGGACACTGCGAAGGCCGCCGGTATGGCCGGCCCGACGCCACACCGCCGGGCCGGCTGCTCAAGGTGCCTGTCATACCTGGCGTGCCTGTCGTGCCTGGCGGGTCTGTCGCGCGTGACTTGCTTGTCGCATTCAGCTTGCCTGCGGTGCCTGGCGAATCCGCGGTACCCGAGCGACGCGACCTCACGCATCGCCGTCCTCCAACGCCGCGAGAACCTCCGCGGTGGTCGGCATCGCGGTGGAGCACTCGATCCGGGCGGCCACGAGCGCCCCGGCGGCGCTGGAGAAGCGCAGCGCGCGTTCCAACGGCCAGCCTTCTAACAGAGAGTGACACAAAGCGCCGCCGAATGCGTCGCCCGCGCCGAGGCCGTTGAGCACCTTCACCGGCAGCGTCGGCACCTCCACCGTCGTGTCGGCGGTACGCGCCAGCACCCCGTCCGCGCCGAGCTTCACCACCGCCAGGTCCGGTCCCAGTCCGAGCAGCGCCTCGGCGGCGCGGTGCGGGTCGCGCTCCCCGACCGCGGTGTGGCATTCCTCAAGGTTGCCGACGGCCACCGTGACGTGCGGCAGGGCCACGCGCGCGGCCCGGCCGGCGGCGGCCGGCGAGTCCCAGAACTGGGGCCGGTAGTCCAGGTCGAGCACGGTCGCCGGGCGGCGGGCCCGGGCCTGCCAGGCAGCGTGGTGCGCCGAGCGGCTCGGCTCGGCGGACAGGCCGGTGACGGTGGCCCAGAAGACTCCGGCCCCGGCGATGGCGTCCAGGTCCAGCTCGTCCGGGGCGATCATCAGGTCCGGGGCCTTGGGCCAGCGGTAGAAGTAGATCGGGAAGTCGTCCGGGGGGAACATCTCGCAGAAGGTGACGGGGGTCGGCAGCCCCGCGACCTCCGCCAGGAACGCGTCGTCGACGCCGAATCCGCGCAGCGCGCGCCGGACGAAGCGGCCGAAGGGGTCGTCGCCGACCCGGGTGACGACCGCCGTGCGGCGGCCGTGCCGGGCGGCGGCCACGGCGACGTTGGTCGCGCTGCCGCCGAGGAACTTGCCGAAGGTCTCGACGTCCTCCAGGCCGACGCCGACCTGGAGCGGGTAGACGTCCACGCCGACGCGGCCCATGGTGACGACGTCATAGGTCATGGCAGGCTCTCCAAATAGGCGACGCCGGCGCGCACGGCGTCCGGCGGGCCGGTCCCGTCGTCGGGCTCGGAGTCCAGGACGGTGTCCTGCTCCAGCACATACCAGCCCTGATATCCGTTCCCTTCCAGGGCGGCCACGACGCCTGCGATGTCGGCGTCGCCGTCGCCGAGCCGGGTGTAGAGGCCGGCGCGCACAGCGTCGTGGTAGGTCAGCGTGCCGTCGCGGACCTGGACGGCGAGGGCGGCGTCGACGTCCTTGAGGTGGGTGTGCAGGATCCGGTCGGGGGCTTCGCGGGCGAGCCGGGCCGGATCGCCGCCGCCGATGAGCAGGTGGCCGGTGTCCAGGCAGAGCGGGGTGGCTGAGCGCTCCAGCAGCCGGACCACGTCCCGGCCGGTCTCGATCATGGTGCCGACGTGCGGGTGCAGGCAGGCCCGTACGCCCAGTTCGGCGGCGCGTTCGCGGACCCGGTCCAGGTTCCAGAACAGTCGGCGCCAGCCGGAGTCGTCCAGGTCCGGCCGGGAGTCGTAGCCGTCCCGGCCGGTGACGGCCGCCAGCACGAGCAGGTCGGCGCCGCCGGTGAAGGCTGTGTAAAGAGCCTGTTTCACCGCGGGCCAGGGGTCGTGGCCGGGTTCGTGCAGCACCGCCGGGACGAAGCCGCCGATCGCGGTGAGGCGGTGTTTTTCCAGCAGCGCGCGCCGTTTCGCGCGGTCGGCGGGAAGGAAGCCGTCGGGGCCGAACTCGGTGGCGGCCAGGCCGGCGTCGTGCATCTCGGCGAGCACGCGGTCGGCGGAGAGCTGGTGGCCCCAGCCGGGCACTTCGCAGACGCCCCAGGAGATCGGGGCTCCGGCGATGCGGGCCTTGAGCGGCTCAGGGCTCTGGGTCGTGGGGTCCGAGGTCGTGGGGTCCGGGGTCGTGGGGTCCGAGTTCGTGGGGTCCGGGCTCATCGGGTCCGGAGCCGGGTCGTGCTGGGCGGTCATCGCCGCACCTCCGCCAGGGTGACCGGCCGGTTCTCGGCGCGGGAGAGGTCGCAGGCCTCGGCGACGTAGAGGGCCTCCAGGGCGTCGCCGACGGTGCAGGGGTTGTCGATCCGGCCCTCGGCGAAGTCGACGAAGGCTTGCAGCTCCCTGACATACGCTTCGTGGAAGCGGCTCATGAAGCTGGTCTGCGCCGGTCCCCGGGGCCAGGTCCCGTCGGCGTCGCCGACCGGGCGCAGCGGCAGCCGGTCGTCGAAGCCAGCGCCGACGGTGCCCCCGGTGCCCTGGACCTCCAGGGTGACGGCGTAGCCGGCGCCGTGGTAGCGGGTGGCGGTGACGGTGGCCAGGGCGTCGTCGTCCAGGCGGAGCAGGGCGGCGGCGGTGTCGGCGTCGCCGGAGGCGGCGAAGAACGGCTCGCCGCCCTGCGAGCCGGCGGCGAACACCGAGAGCACCTCGCGGCCGGTGACCCAGCGGATGGCGTCGAAGTCGTGGACGCTGCAGTCCTTGAAGATGCCGCCGGAGGTGGCGATGTAGGCGGCCGGGGGCGGGGCCGGGTCGCAGGTCTGGCCGCGCAGGGTGTGCACGCGGCCCAGCGCGCCGCGGCCGACCTCGGCGCGGACGGCGGCGTAGCCGGCGTCGAAGCGGCGCTGGAAGCCGATCTGCACGCGGCCGCCGTGCTTGTCCACGCTCTTGACGATCTCCAGGCTGCGGGCGCCGGTGTCGGCGACCGGCTTCTCGCAGAACACCGGGGTGCCGTTGGCGACGCCGCGGTCGATGAGTTCGGCGTGGCTGCCGGTCGGGGTGGCGATCACCAGTCCGGCGATCCCCTCGCGCAGCAGCGCGCCGACGTCGGGGGCCCAGCGCGCGCCGAGCGACCCGGCGAGCGCCTCGGCCCGGCCGGCCTGGGCGTCGGCGACCACCACCTCGACGTCGGGCAGCGCGTGCAGGGTGGCGGCGTGGAAGGCTCCGATGCGTCCGACGCCGACCAGGCCCATCAGTGTCATGCCAGCCTCCGTCGTCGCGGGTGAGGGTGGTGACCACTGTTCGGAGCTTCCTCCCCGGGGAACGGCCGGTCAACAGAATGTTATGACATTTTAACTTCCGGATGTCCTGTCATGCGGGGTTTGAGTTCCGCGTCGGGCGGCCGGATCAGGGGGTTTATCCGCCCGGGTCGATACGCGTCACGCCGGGTCGATACGCGTCACGCGGACCGGCAGCGCGGTCAGGCCGCGGAACAGCCGGCTGGGGATCCAGCTCAGCTTCTCCACCGGTTCGGCCAGCGCCAGCTCGGGACATGCGCGCAGCAGTTCCTCGAAGGCCACGCGGGCCTCCAGCCGGGCCAGCGGGGCGCCGAGGCAGTAGTGCAGGCCGTGGCCGAAGGTGAGGTGGGAGGCGGCGGCGCGGCCGGGACGGTAGGTGTCGGCGTCGTCGAAGTGGCGCGGATCGCGGCTGACGGCGCTGAAGTGCACCATGACCGGCTCCCCGGCGCCGATCCGGACGCCGCCGACTTCGACGTCCTCCAGCGGGTAGCGCAGGAACACGGCCTTGACCGGCGGGTCCAGGCGCAGGATCTCCTCCAGGACGGCGGGCAGCGTGTCGGGATCGGCGCGCAGGGCCTGGAGCCGTGCGGGTTCGGAGAGCAGGGTGAGCGAGGCGTTGCCGATCAGGTTCAGCGTGGTGTCGTAGCCGGCGCCGAGCAGCAGGAAGCACAGGGAGAGCAGCTCGCGCTCGTCGAGGCGGTCGTCCTGGTCGCGGGCGCGGATCAGGCCGTCGGTGAGGGTGCCCTCGTGCTCGACGTCCAGCGGCGCGTCGCCGAGCTCGGTGCGCCGCCGGGCCAGCAGCCCGCCGAGCAGGGCGCCGACCTTGCGCCCGGCCTCGGCCATCACCTCTTCCTGCGTCTCGTCGGAGTGCATGTAGGTGTCGGCCCACCGCCGGAAGTCCGCCCGCTCCTCCGGCGCGATGCCGAGCAGCTCGCTGATCACGGTGATGGGCAGCGGCGCGGCGAAGGCGGCGATGAGGTCGACCTCGCCGGAGGCGGGAAAGGCGGCGATAAGGTCGCGGGTGATCCGGCGGATCCACGGCTCCAGCGCCGCGACCCGCCGCGGGGTGAAGGCCTGCTGGACCAGGCGGCGCAGCCGGGTGTGGTCCGGCGGATCCAGGCGGCCCATGTGGGATTGCAGGCCACGCTGCGCGGCGCCGGACCAGAACACGGCGCGCGCCTCGGGCCCGGCGTTGCGGATGCCGTCGTTGCTGACCCGCGGCGAGGACATCACCTGCACCGCTTCCTCGTGGCCGACGACGAGCCAGACCGGCAGGCCGTCCAGGACGACGCGGACTACTGGACCCTGTTCGCGTAATGGGGCTAGGAACGCATAAGGGTCGCGGGTGTAGTCGGGGTCTGATGTGTTCAGGACTGGGAGTTCCGATGCCGACATACTCAGGATTCTTACTCGCCGGGGCCCGCTAGTCACGGTGGCGCGCGCTACCTGGGGCGCGGCGGGCCGAGCGAAGATCGGCCGGTTAGAGTCACCCCATGCGCTTCAGCCGCGAGGAGCTGGCGTCGGCGAACGGCCGCACGCTCGCCGACGTCATCGCCCCCGACCTGGCAGTCCTCTTCTGCGGCATCAACCCCGGCCTGCTCTCAGCCGCCTCCGGCTTCCACTTCGCCCGCCCCGGCAACCGCTTCTGGCCCGCCCTCCACCGCGCCGGCTTCACCCCGCGGCAGCTGGCGCCGTCGGACCAAGAAGAACTCCTCGACCTGGGCTTCGGCATCACGAACGTGGTGGACCGAGCCACGGCCGGCGCCGCCGAGCTGCGCGCCGAGGAGTACCGGACCGGCGGGCAGGCCCTGCGGGCGAAGGTGCGGGAGTACCGCCCCCGGTGGCTGGCGGTGGTCGGGATCGGGGCGTACCGGGTGGCGTTCGACGCGCCGAAGGCGGTGATGGGGCGGCAGGAGGCGGTGCTCGGGGAGACGGGGGTGTGGGTGTTGCCGAATCCGAGCGGCCTCAATGCGCTGTGGACTACACCCAGACTGATTGACGCGTTCCGCGCGTTTCGGCTGGTCACAGGGGTGCCGGACGCCTCATGTGCACCCCTGTCAGACAACGATGCTAGTTGAATCGGCCCGACGCCGCACCCCACCAGTGACGCACCCCTCTTCGTCTCGAACGGCAGGTCGAGGGGTTCTTCATGCTCTTGATATCGCCCTACGTCGGCCGCTACCACGGTGTCATTGACGAGTGCGCTCTACACCAACGACTATGACCGGGAACGGTTCGCCAAATTTCGAGCAAGGAGGCACGATGCGTGCTCGGTTCCTCGGCAAAGATCCCAACTCGCAGGAAGGGCAGTCGCCCACCCTGTTCGCGACCGACCGCACCGACCGCGTGACCTACATCGCCCAGGGGTGGAAGGTGACCGACGCCCAGGCGCTCGCGGACATCGGTGAAGTGCCCGACCACGAAACCCTGATCGAGATCCCAGAAGACGTGCTCAAGATGTACGCCCGCCGCTACCTGGAACAGGGAGAAGAGCACTGAGCCTGATCATCGGCCCCGAGTTCAGCCAGCTCTTCCGCGACTTCGAGCACACGGCCTTTCGCCTTGAAACGCGCGACCACTACAAGTCCGCCAACGAGTCGGAAGCGCTGCGTCAGTTCGTCGCGGGCGAGCCGGTTGACCTCGGCTGGTTCCAGAACTGGCTAACCATGATTCGCCAGGCCACGCTTGAAGGCCGTCGCTTCATGCGCGTACGGGTCGTGACGATGCCGCTCACCGACTACAGCCGCTTCGGCGTGTTCTGCTCGGAACACACCAACGCGGCCGGTGAAGACATCCGGTACCTCGCCAGGTCTGATGCGGCCGGCCTCCCGGATTACGACTACTGGTTGTTCGACTCGTCCAAGCTGGTGCGGATGCACTTCGATGACGATGAGAACTTCCTGGGAGGCGAAATTATCGAAGACCCCACCGTGATTGTGGAGCACAACTACTGGCGAGATGCTGCCTGGCATCGCGCCACCAGGCGGGATGACTTTGCCACCGAGTAGAACAACCGGCGTCACCAACGTGCATGAGGCACGTGATGCGCTGGGCAAACGACTCCGCGAGCTTCGCTCTGCCGCTGGACTCAGCGGCCGACAGCTCGCGGAGTCGTTGTCATGGCCTGCGTCTAAGGTCAGCAAGCTAGAGAACGGCCGTCAAACACCCACGGATGACGACATTCGTAGTTGGACGAGCGCGACGGGCAGCGAGGGTGAAGCCGAAGCGCTCCTCGCGTCACTGCACACCCTCGAAGTCCAACACGCCGAGTGGCAACGGCAGCTAAGGGGTGGGCTGAAACCCCACCAACAAGAGATCGCCGAACTCGATGCGCGTACGCGACTCTTCCGGGCGTTCGAGTCCACCTTTATTCCTGGGCTTCTTCAAACGGCCGAGTACGCGCGGTACCGCTTCGGCCAGAGCATCAGCGTATTCAAGGTAAGAAACGACATCAACGAGGCCGTTGCCACCCGCGTGCAGCGTCAAGCCGTCTTGTACCGCCCTGACAAGCGATTCCACTTCGTGCTGACTGAGGCGGCGCTCCGCTACCGACTGTGCCCTCCCGACGTGATGATCGGACAGCTTGACCGGCTTGTCTCCCTGACGTCGCTGCCGAACGTGAAGCTCGGGATCATCGGGTTTGAGGCCCCGTATGTGGTCGCCCCGGCTCACGGCTTCTGGATTCTGGATAGCGACCGCGTGATGGTCGAGACCTTCTCCGCCGAGCTGAACCTTGCCCAGCCGCAAGAGATTGCCCTGTACGGCGGCATTTTCGAGTCGCTGGCGGGGGCTGCCAGCTACGGTCGGAGCGCACGGGCGATCATCAACCGAGTGATCGAAGATCTGGCCCCTGAAGCTCCCGAAGACGTCTCCTGATTTCTCTCCGCCTCACTCGTTAGTGGCACTTCGAGAAATCCCGAGAAACTTTCTGGTCATACCCTCCGGTTCCTCCCTACGCTCCTGAGACGGACGGTGAAATTGTGTCCGTCCACCAGCGCGACATGGGAGTTTGCAGGTGGACGAGCGCGACGAGCTGATCTTCGTACAGATCAACGTCATTGCGGCAACCACGGGTCGGTTTGTGGTCGGCGTCCTCCGAGGCGACATCAGCCGCGAGGAACAACTCAGGTTCGCGGATCACCTCCTTGATTGTGCGGCAACGATCCGTGATCGAGCGCGCCAGAACCCAGGGCCGAATGCGGAAGGCGGCACCCCTAATGACTGCGATGATCGAACGCCCGTCAGCGGGCAGCATGAACAACGCGACCAAGCCGCAGCCGGCCATGGGTAGCCCGCGGCCGAGCATGACGAGCTCGATCAACCTTGCGGCCGTCGCAACGGCAGTCGGTTGTTCCAGGCTGTTCGTCGCCTCCACCTTGAAGCAGTGGCGTCTTGATCGCCTGATCGACGACGCTGAACTCATCGCGTCTGAGCTGGTGACGAACGCCGTGAAGCAGACCGGCATCACCAGGCCATCACCGCGCTTCACGGAGCTGACAGACCTCGCCATGCTCCAAGTGAGATTGGCCGTCCTGCGTCACGGCCTGGTCGTGGAGGTGTGGGATCGGGATACCACCGCGCCTAGCGTCAGCAACTTCGAAGACCTCGATGAGAGCGGCCGAGGGCTGTTCATCGTGCAAACGCTTGCGAAGCGGTGGAGCTTCTACCGTCCCGAGGGCGGCGGCAAGTGGGTGTGGGCAGAGTTGGAGATTCCGAGGCTTCCCGGGCCGCTCCCTCAGCGTCGGAAGACCAAAGGTTCAAGTGTGACGCCGGTCAAGGTTGAAACCGACATCGCCCTGATCACGCGCGTGCGTGATGGCCTCAGGAGCCTCTGATGATTGAACGCTTCGATAAGGGCGACGTGGTGCGCGTTCGTGATGAGCCGAGTTCAAGCGTCGTGGTGCTGCCCTCGTACTGCAAACCCAACCCTGAAGACCTCCCCGACAACATGCCCCCGATCGACGTGTGCTGTGTCCCCATCGCGCTCGTCAGCACCACGACCGAGGCTCAAGGCGAGGTGCTTCGGTGGGTTGAACTCAGCGACCTTCAGTGTGTCGTTGCTGGGGATACGATGGCTGATCAGCACTAACCACGATCTACGAGAGCGGATGGGTACCAATGTCCGTCACTTCAGCTACGTGCCCCGAGTGCGGCAAAACCGGAACCGTCACCGGTGAGTGGGAGCGACCAGGCGTCGCCAGCGGGCAGATCATGACGGGGCTCGACCCCGACAACTGCGATGGGTGCGTGAAGACCCTCAACAAGCATGGGTTCGCTGTCGTGAAGATCGCCCAGAACAACGACGGCACCGCGACGGTTCAAACGGCGGAGTAGGCGCGCGAGGCCCAGAAAGCGAAGAACACCCCGCAACCGCACAGCGGACACGGGGTGTTCTTCGCTGTGTAGAGCAGGGTGGTATGTAGGAAGGGTCAGCCGTTGTCGCGCATGGTCTGGATGTACGCGTTGTCAAAGACGCCGTCAGGCTCACCGTAGAAGTAGACGCGTACCTTCTCGCCGATCTGGTCATCAGGGGCCGAGTTCTCACCCTCGATGTACCAGTCCGGAAGGAGCTCCGTATCCGGGTCATCGAACTCGCCCAAAGGCGTGAAGATGGGACGGGCCATCGTGATGGTGAGCGAGAACTTGTTGCCTTCGCCGGTAGTGACAGGCAGCTTCACGACCGTTTCGCGCGTCGTGTTGAACAGTGCGTCCTTGAGGTCGGCCACCTTGCAGCAGGCGGGCTGGCCGCAGTAGTAGACAGGCACGGCGGACACGAAACCCGCGTCGGTCAGTATGCTGTGGACTCTGGCTTCTTCCAACATGAAGTGGTGCCTCTCGATCGATTCGGATTGGACACACCACCCGCTACACAAGTAGGCGGAGTGTCCAATCCGAAGACCAGCTAGGCACGGGTGCTTGCCGTTTAAGACAATGTTCCCATTTATAACATATCAAGATCATTTAGTCAATGATCTAATGATGCTCGTCCCTGTTAGAAGACACTGATCTAACTAAGCATCAGAGTCGCATTACTCCCGCTACGCCAAGGATGAGCGCAGCCATCACAAGGACAGCGACACTCACCACCGCTACACGTAGCATGTACTGCCGTTCCGTGGCTGGGAGTGGCTTCTTCCGTCCCTTCGTCAAGAACATGCCATGAAGCGTTTGGAGCCAGGTCAGGTTCTCCGGATTGTCAGCCGGAGGTGGTAGCTCGTAGCGACTCAAGGCACCGCGGAGGTCACGGAAGAAGGCGTGTGTCTTGTCGGCGAGGCCGGCGGGCACTTGGTTGCCGGGTTCTATCAATCCCTTGGTGTCGTCCTGGTTGAGCGGGTCTTCGGTGTTTGCGACGGGAGCAATGAGGGATGGATTGGCGAGCTGTTGCCGCGTCGCCTCCAGGAAGGCGGGGTTTTCAGCGCGGGAAATGATCAGACGAGCGAGTGCCCTGAACCCATAGGCTTCATAGCGGGTGTGCGTCTTCGGGCCACCTGCTTGGAAGAAGAGATCTTGTTTGGTTCTCTCACCAGCGACCAGGGATGCCCAGTCTCGACGGTCGTCGAGCTGACCATGGTCACGTAGGGGTTGGCCTTGTTGGTCATCTCCTACGGCGAGGGCAACCCGAACGGATCGGGGGATCTCTGACCGCTGCACTCTCGTACCGACGTGATCCAGCGTCCAAGCGAACTGCGGCTTGGATAGGTCATCTATGAGCTGGTCGAGCACTTGAAGCCCGACATCTCCGCTACCCGTGGGGGTGAGGAGGTCGAGGAGCTTCCGGCCCTCGAACTGCTCCAGCTTCTTTGCCGTGAGTCCGTCACCGACGCGCAGGGCCTCGAACGTCGCCACCAGCTCGTCAACGTCGCTCACGTAGCACTCTCCGGAAGGTCGCATCGGTGCTGGTTAGTGCATCCGACGGCACCGGACAGCAGGTGACAGTTTAAAGTGTCGGCCCTGCTGTCCTGTACTGTCCGCCGCCCTGTGGCCGAGCCTCCTCATAACGCGAGGCACCGAGCCCCGCGTCTGGGAAGAACGAGGAGACCAGGGCCATGGGCAGCGAACTTGAACTGTTCGGCGGAGGGATGCAGCAGGCCAGGCGACGCGGTGAAGTCGCCAGGCCGAGCCGTCGCCAGAAGCGCGCCGTAGAACAGGCCGACATCGAGCTGTTCCAGCTCGTGAGCGCCGGTAAGCAAGAAGAGGTCAAGGCCATCGTGCGCAAGCGCTTGACCGAGTCCGGCATGGAGGACGTGACCGACATTGCGCAGCTCGCCCGTGAACTGGCGGGCGAAGACGCCTACGTCGCCTCTCTGTTGATCCCCATCGTTCAGGAATTTGCGCGCACCACGGCTCGGGACATCCGGGACTTCGGCCGTGGCCGGGGGCGATGGTGAGCGCTAGCGACCTGCTCGGGGCGCTGGCTCTGGGTGCTGTCGTCCTGGCGTGGCCGGTCGGCAGCGTGGTCATCGGGTTCTTCCTGGACGGGCGCAAGCGGCGAGGCCGGAGCGGACAACGCCCACTCGGGTTCTGGGATGAGATCGAGGCCACCCAGCTCCAGCGCCACCGGAAGCGCCAGGCCGTGAAGCAGCTCCGGGCGACTGCCCGGAGGGCGCGGCGTGAGTCGTCCCGCTAAGTCGGATGGGGCGGGGTCAGTGAAACGCCCCCTCCTTGTTCCCCGCCGGCGACTGGTCTAGGTCGCCGGAATCACGCGACCACCGCGGAGCGCGGTTGGTCACGGACATCTAAGGAGTGAGTGTCATGGCGTGGTTGGGCTTTCTGGAACTGCTCGTCATCTTCGGGACGCCGGTCAGCGTCGCGGCGTACGTGTTCTACCGGCGCGGTGGTGCCGGTGGCGCGGAGCACCGACGCCGAGCGCGGCTGATCGAGACGTACACCCGCAACAGCGTTCACGACAACGAGGTCATGAACGAAGTGCTTGGGCGGATGGCAGTAGAGCGGCAGAACTACCGGCGTCGCTGAACGCGCTTGGTCACGACGTCCAGAGGTCGCCGCCGGCCGAGCCGGAGAAGCGGGAGTTCTACGGACTCCCGCAGTCGGCGAAGAACCGTCGAGGAATGCAGCCGTACACAGGGCCGAAGTCACCTCGGCCTACCTGGAAGGGGACGCCGGGAAGTGCGTCCCCTTCCAACTCGCAGCCGGCGCCTGGTCGAGGTTGTCGGCTCCTAGCGACCAGTCCATGCGCGGCTGGTCAGCCGGAACAAGTATGGAGGTGATCGTCATGAGGAAGGCACGATCCATTCTCGCAACCCTGCTGCTTGCAGCCGTGACGATTCATGTGCTGTGGATCGCCGTTGCGCCCTTGGTGCCGTATCTCGTCAGCTCGTTCGTCGTGGTGCTGGTGCTCGGGTTCATCTACCACCGCATGACGCGGTGGTAAAAACTACACACCTCATACTCATGTTCATATGAGAAAATAGAATGAGCATGAGTCCAACGTTTTACCTCGCCAGCTTTGTTGCTATGGCGCTGCTCTCCAGCGCTGGCTTGATGGGACTCAAGAACATGGCTACTTCACCCGGTGATCGGCTCACCTTTCGCCTGACCTTCCCTAGCAACCTCGACCCTGACCATGTGCTGACGTGGCTCCGCGCGATAAGCGGCACAAGGCGCAGCGGCGCTAGCCATTTGTTCAACCTGCCTTCGATGGCGTTCGAGGTCTGGGCGACGGATCGCGGCATCATGCACCGGCTCCACATCCCGCGTGCTCACGTTGACTTCGTGGTTCCACAACTACGTTCGCTCATCCCCGGTCTAACGGTGACACCCGAGACCGAAGAACTGCCCCACCAGTGGACGGCCGCGGTGGAGCTTGGTCACACCAACCCAAGTCGTACCTTGAGCATCCCGAGTGCTAGCTCTCTTTCTACGAGCCTCCTCACGAGTATGCAGGGGCTCGGGCCGAATGAAGCGCTCCTTCTTCAGTGGGTTGTGGCGCCTGCCGTCAAGGAGCATCTACCCACCACGAGCAAGCCGGTTAGAAGCGACCGTTTCAGTGTGATCGGGGGGCTCATCGGCTCGGGCTTGGAGGCCGGTAAGGACGAGGTGGCCGACCGCCGCGCCAAGCTCGGTGAACCAAACTTCCTCGGGGTACTACGAGTGGCAGCACAAGCCACCAGCTCCAGGCGCGCGGATACGCTCCTTGCCAGGCTCCGTCACAGCCTCGCAAGCAGTGCCGGTTCTCATAACGGCTTCAAGCGACGGCTCACACCTGAGAAGCGTTTGATGGAGCGCATCAAGCAGGCAAGCCCACTGGCGGTGTATCCCGCCAAGCTGTCGGCATCTGAGTTGATGGCCCTGATTTCTTGGCCACTCGGTGCGCCGTACATCGCTGGCCTTCCCCGTAGCAGGACGCGCCACTTGGCCGCGACCGGAGCGATTCCGAGGACGGGTCGAGTAATCGCGCGGTCTAACTTCCCCGGCGACGAACGGTTGCTTGCCCTCGATCCAGTGGAGTCGGCGAAGCACCTTCAAGTGGTCGGGCCAACGGGGTCGGGTAAGACGGCGCTACTGAGCAACTTGATTACTCAGGACATGGAGGCCGGCCGCGGGGTCATCCTCATCGAAGGTAAGGGCGATCTGTTCAAAGCCGCACTCGACCGAGTGCCTGAACGCCGCCTTCAAGACGTCGTACTGCTGGATGTGACCGATACGGACTACCCGGTCGGCTTCAACATCTTGCAGGGCAACCCCTACATGGTCGCTGCGGATATTCAACGGCTCTTCGACCACCTGTATCCGCAGGACGCCCGAGGGGTGCGTGTACGTCAGGGGTTCTACCACCTGATTCTGACGCTCCTCATGAGCGAGGGTGCCGACCGGCCCATGACGTTCGCCGACATCGGGCCGCTTAGCGTGCCGAGGGCCGACCAAGAGGATTTTGCCGACCGTCTGATCCGAGGCGTTTCACACATCGAGGAGCTTGCCGGTTGGTGGCAGGAAATCACCAACCTTCCCAGGGCGCAGCGTGACCTCTACTTCAAGCCGATCTCTGACCGCATTTGGCAGCTCAACAACCGTCGCTCGATACGGAACATCATCGGGCAGAGCAACAGCACGGTGAACCTCCGCGACATCATCCAGGGTCGGAAGATTCTGCTCGTCAACACTGGGCGCGAGACGGAGGGAAAGGATACGGCTGGGCTATTTAGCAGCCTGGTTCTTAACTCTGTCTGGAGCGCCGTGCAGGCCGGTGCGGCCGATCCGCAGAACCCAACCATGAGCTACGTCGATGAGTTCCAGGACGTTATCAACCTACCGATTGCGCCGGAAGAACTGTTCGCTCAGGCACGGAGCAAGGGCCTCGCTATGACAGTGGCACATCAGCACCGCAGCCAGCTTTCTCGGGAACTCCAGGACGCCACGGCAAGCAACGCACGTTCGACAGTGGTCTTCCAAACCTCGGTCGAGGACGCCCGGGACTTCGCGAGGCAGTTCGGTAAGAGCGTGACAGAAGAGGACTTCATGAACCAGCGACAGTTTGAAGTCATCATGCGTCTTGCCACGAGCGAGGGTGTCAGTTCACCAGTAACAGGGGTGACGTTGCCGCCACGTGAACCAACCGGATTCACCGACAAGGTACGGCAACTTTCAAGAAGTCACTACGCGAGGCCGGTTGCCGAAGTTGAACGCGAAATCGCCGAGCGACGCGGCACCCGAGTGCAGCCGACCAAGCCCAAGAAGAACCGTCCATTCGGCGGGAAGGTCTGGGATGCCTGATGCGAAGCATTCAAGGGCTCCTCGCCGAGTTGGCCTACTTGCAACGGAGCTGCACGTATCTGACCGACGCGCTTCGGGACATCGAGCGCAGCGCTGGAAGCTTTAGTGACCTCGATCCGATGCAAGAAGCGATGATCGAGGCCACCACGCAACAAGAGGCGTCGTTCATAAAGCATCATCTCGATAGCGCTGCCCGCTCGGCTGAAGACTGGCGGGCTCGCATCGAGGCCGCTGCCGGGTAACCAACCCCGTTGCACAGCCGCTGTTCAGCCGTTGCCGTACGACCACCCCGGCAGGCCAGCTGACCTGCGGCGACGCCTGCACCTATCAGCACGTATCACACGAGGGGGACACGACATGGAACTATCGCATAGAGATTTGGATGTTTTGAAGCTGACATATAGCTTCACACAGCTCGCCTCGACGCACCTCGCCGAGCTGCTTTTTGCTGACGTCTCGCGCACTGTGACGAACAAGGTTCTAGGGCGCCTGACGCGTGACAGCTACCTCTATCGTGTCGGCAGGCGCACGGCCGGTGAAAGCGGGGGGAACTCACCCTACGTCTACAAGCTCGGCAGGTTGGGCCGAACGCTCCTCGGCGTCGAGGGCAGGCAATCGACCGCAGTAAATGACCACGCCCTCATGATTGCCGACACCTACCTTGAGCTACGCCGCGCCGAAAAGACGGGCGTTCTCACGGTGCGCAAGTGGGAGGTAGAACGTTCCCTGCCACCTATACGAGCTGACCTACTGGCAGCCGTGGACTATCCGGCGCAGAGGCGCAGTAGTAGCTACTTCCTAGAGATTGACCTTGGCACTGAAGCGCCTATACGCCTCCGCGAGAAAGTCGCGGGATACTGGCGTGTCTACCATCGTAGTGAAGAGGACTTCTTTCCGTTCGTGGTGTTTGTCGTGAAGCGCGAGGCTCGTAAGCGAGAGATCGAGCGGATCATCCGGGCACTGCCCGAGGAGCAACGAGAGATGGTACGAGTGTTTCTCCTGGGCGAACTGATCCCGCAACTGATGCAGCTTTGAACATGGCCGCCGATTGACCTATTGGAGCCAGCGTGTATAAATAGAGCCATCATGAAGATAGAGGAAATTGTCAGCGAGGTTGAGAGAATCAAACGTAAGTTTGACGAACTCAATGATGCCGACCCTGAAGACTATCTACCGCCTCTACTAAATGAGCTAAGGAAGTACATCTTTCAAATTCACGCAAGTTACGAGCGAAGCTTGGAACTGTTGCTGCTGATCGACTTCTTCAATGGCTATATCGAATACGAGTCAGGCGCTACTGTTCTTGACGAACTCTCGTTCTTCAGTAAACTGAAGCTTGTTCACAAGGCGCATCCGAAATTCCCTCACAGGCTTGCTGAAAAACTCAACAAACTACGCAACGATTTTGCGCATAAAAAGGGTTCTACGCTCCGAGCTGGCTGGAACGATGATCAGAAGCGCATGGAAGAGTTTCAGTTCTTAGAGAAGGCCCACGATGAACTCGAATCCTTCTGGAAGGAGTATGTGAAACTGAAGAAGGCTGATCAAGGCGTGGTCGCGGAGCACATTGAACAGACCTGACCTACAGGACGTGGCCGGCGGCGAGTTGATCGGCCGGTTCATGCCCCACCGCGGTGGGTAGCAGGACTGCTCGATCTTTGCGGCGTTCAGGCGGCTTATAAGGGTGGGTTCCGGGTCGAGACGCATCCAAACGTCACACCGAGCGATTCAACGCCCCACAGTCGCTCTCATAAGCTCACAGGACACTACGCGGCGGAGGTGTCGGCTTGGCGCGGTATGGCGAGCTTGCAGAACAGTCCGAAGGGATGTCTCTTCCCTACTTCAGCTGCCGTCACGGCAAAGCGCACGGCTCCTTGCTGGTGGCGCCATGCAGCCTTGAACACGGCGTTCATGCTGTCGGCGGGCACCTTGATGCGGCTCCCAATCTCGTGGGCGATGCGGCGCACCTGGCGGAGCTTGGCCAAGAACTTAAGCGAGCGCTCCCAGTGGGTTGGTTTGCCTTCTTTCCCCGGTACTGGTGTCGTTCTGGTGGCGCGGGCGAACCAGTGGCTCGGCGTGTCCTTGCCCTGCGCAACCTCAGCTAGGTCGAGCAGGTCTCGAAGGTGGCCCTTGCGGATGAGCGCCTTGAACTTGTTGCGGAACATCTTGTTGTCGATGAGGACGTCAATCGCCTCCGGGATCTCCCCCACGGTGGCTACTGCCTTACCTGACTCCCCCCTATGGGCTGACGTTTCTTCTATAGAAGTACTGGAAGAGCTTTCGCTTGCCTTATTTCTATAGAAGGCTTCGCGGGCGGTAATGGCTGCTCCTATGGTTTGCATGTTGGTGTTTCCCCTCTCCCGCTTTCAGGCAGCACAAAGCTACCCCACCTCGCGGGGTTGAATAAGTTAGTTGTTCAGGCTCGGTTCAACCAGGATGCGAAGACAAAAGAAAAAGCCCCGCATGGGGGCTTAATCACTCGTTCTTCAAAGCTACTACCATAATAAACTAAGCCTACAGAAAGTGCAATACTTTTCTGTGGTTTTTGCTTTGGATCTGAACGATACCCCCATAACCGATGGCCACCACCCGTCCGATTGGCTTTGAAGAACGAGTAATGACGTACCTCTAGTATAGATTGGCGGCGTGGAATTTGCAACGACTTTAAGTGTTTACTCTAGTAAAAGGCAATACCTTAATTTATAATCAAGACTATGCAACACAACGCCTCTACTATCGATACGCTCACACCTCAGCAAAAGGCTGAGATTGATCGTGCTGTGAAGCGGACGGTTAAGCGGTATCGCAAGACACTCTTGCGCCTCGCTCTTACATGAAACAGGTCACTGTAGCTGAGGCTCGGTATGCAGCTCTAAGGCTCAAAGACCTCCTCGACTACGACGAACCCATGGACTTCGATGTGCGCACTCCTGGACGGCTTGAGAGCTGCCTAGACCAGCCCTTCACTCACTTCAATGGTCGCTACGTCTATTGGACGCTTGCTCACCGAGCTGCTGTCCTGTTCTACCTCGTAATTAAGAACCACCCGTTCGCCAACGGCAACAAGCGAATGGCACTGGTCTTATCTCAGCTCCTCGCCCAGAAGAACGGCCGGTGGCTCGATATGCACCCGGACGAGCTGTACGACCTGGCCTGCGATGTGGCCAATAGTGATCGGAAAAACAAAGAAGCCGTTGTCGCGTCCTTGAAGGACACGTTCAAACGGCATCTCGTTGATCTTTAGATTGCGGTGGCCGGCATCGGCTGCACTAGGCGGCTTTCTGTTCAAGCCTCTCGGTCTTGTACCAAAAGAGCTGCCATCTCGGATTCCTGGGTATTAAGTCGGTCGGTTATGCCATCGAGTGTCTGATAGATCTTGTCGACCTGTTCAGTGGTTGCCTTAGTCTCTAGCTCTGAGTCGATCTTATCGAAACGCTCCTGCATGTATTTAAATAGTCGCGTGAATTGGTCTTCGCTCATGCCGCTTCTATTATGCGCTCTTGGAGAAGATAATCAAGCGGCCTGTTGGCTTCGGCGGAAGGTGTCGAGAGCGAGCTGCATAACCTCGTAGTCCTTCATGTCGCGTTCTACAGCCTCACGCTTCACCCACTTGATCCACGCTGGTGGCAGATGGGTGGTGTACTTGACCACTAGCGGTTTAGTGGGTTTGCCCACTTCACTACTTGTGGTTTTGTGGTCATCGGTCAGTGTCGGTGTGTTCATCGCTTTCCCCTCCTCTTGTTAATCCTGCGCGTCTTCGGTGCAGGCGTGTTAAGTAGACGCTCGGCGAGACGTACCCATGTCGCCTCTGACGTCAGTTGGTGTTGCTCTGGCCTGATCCCTAGCCGCTCGGTCACGAAGACCTTAGAGAGCTGACTCACGAAATCTGGTGAGATAATTGCCGCGTTCTTTTCCATTCGCATTTCCTCTTACTCTCTTATTCTAATGCATTAGAGCGTGAGAATACAAGCATTTGCACGCACATTCTCATGCTCTAACGTTCTAACGCACTCACGCGTGAGAATAATGATTCAAGCATGAGTGAGCGCGTTGACTATTGCACGCTTAGGTTCGCGCGTGTTAATTTGAGTGCAGGAGAATAAATGAATAATGGCCAAAAAGATAGCAATCGCCATCCATAAAGGAGGGGTAGGGAAGACAACCACCGCTAAGAACCTTGCGGCAGCTCTGGCGCAGGCAGGGAAGACAACCCTCCTGGTTGACCTGGACGAGCAAGCCAACGCGACCAAGGGCTTAGGTGTCGATCCGGCACAGGTACCAGTGACCCTCAACGATCTGTTCGTCAGCACCGAGATTGCGCCCGCTTCGGCCGTCCTCACCACTGACGTTGACGGCCTACATCTGATTGCAGGGCATCCAGAGCTCTCGCGCACCGAAACCGGTATGGCGACGCTTCGAGGGGCCGACCCGACAGCGCCCGACCCAATCATGGCGCTCAAGGGTCTCTTGGCTGAGCTGGATGACCGCTATGACTTCATCATCATGGACACCCCGCCGAGCATGAACTACATGACTATCAACGCCCTAGCGGCGGCCGACGAGCTGGTGATCCCAGCAGCGGCGAGCGCGTACAGCGCTGACGGCCTGGCTCGCACCATCGAGGCGTACGAGCGCGCGGTAGGGAGCTACAACCCAGCCCTTCGGCTTCGGGGCATCTTGGTGACGCGTTTCAAGCGCACCAACGCGGCCGCAGCCGTCTTCGACGGGATAGGCGACGCGTACAGCGACCTCGTGATCCCTCAGCTCATCGTGGAGTCCACAGCCGTCGATGAAGCCGAGCAACTGAATCAACCGGTAGTGCTCTATGACCCGGAGAGCCCAGCCGCACAAGGGTATAAGCGGGTCGCGGAGATCCTGAGCAATGGCAAGTAGAGACTTCAAGAAGCAGTTGAGCGAGCGGAAGGCGAGTACACCTCGCGTCGCCATCCCGCAAGTTGATCCCGAGGCACCTAAACCGACGCCGGCCGAGCCCGTAGCTCCAGCTCAATCAACAGCCGCACCACAACAGGTAGAAACCAGCGACCATCCGCGTACCGCGGTGCCCGATGAGTCGGCCGTACCTACCGCGCAAGAGATGGCGCCTGTTCGCCTGGCGACCGTGGACACCAACGAAGCGCCCGTAAACCGGGGCTTCCACATGTACCCGTCACGCCACAAGCAACTACGAGATCTCGCCTACGTCGAGGAACGCAAGCCCTGGCAGGTCATCGAGGACGCTTTAGAGGAGTACGTCACGCGGCGCTACGGGAAGCAGTACAAGCGCAAATGAGTGGTCAGTTAAGCCCTGAAGAGTCCGTGCCCGTCGCGTCGGCTCCCAGCGACCTTACTGATAATGAGTGGAGGTATCTTGTATCCATCCTTGGTGTGCGCCCTAGAGGAAATGGGCGAAATATCAAAGAGCTGGAGGCGAAGCGACGCTCTTTCAATGGCGTTCGCTTCAAGCTGGCCAACAATCTACCATGGTCCAAAGTGCCAGCCCGATACGGCAAGGCTTATGTGTGCTACGAAAATCACCGTGGATACGAAGCGACCGGGCTATACAGCAGTCTCTACCGCAAGGCTCAAGGTAACACCTCTATGCCGGAACTGGTGGACTGGCTACGCATCATGGCAGAGAATGCGAAACAAGGGCGGCAGTCGATTGGCCCTACTGTAGATGCTTATTACGATCGGGAGGAGCCTCGGATTAATCTTAATCAGATCCTTCGTGATATCGAGATCTTCATGGAACAGAACCCATCATTTAGCGTTAAGTTCGAGGTGAAGAGTAGAGATTGGCGCGATTTGCGATAATATCTACTGGGATCATGGGTCGCACAACCTATATTTTACGACGTTAGCTAACAGGGGTAGAGTGGTGCAATCTATGGGAACGGGCCATGTCAAGGGCAACAATCGAGCAGGATGACCCCTGTTGAGATGCATATTATGCCATGTTGAATAAATTGTGTTCTAGTAGGACTCAGTCAGCTCCGCGGACACGCTTAGTCGCTGTCTTCAAGCCCTCGCCGCCGGCGCGAGGTAGATCGGCCGCTTCTACCATCCACGCGAGACCCGTGCTTCGGGCATTAAAAAAGCCTGCTCCCACCGAGCAGGTTTCGTCGCCTCAAGCTCCGTAAAAGGAGCGAGTCTTCTAAGTTGTGGCTTGCTAGCCAGGCGTCGTCGCTGGCGGCGACGTATCGCCCGGCCAGCCGCGCCATCTGTTGAGGGTATTCACTCACGGGTGCTCAGCGTGGTCGCTAGAACTGCGGCAGGAAGACTGTCTGGTTGAGTGCCAGACCCGTCTGATCCCACTGCTGTCCGCCGTAGGTCAATCCCGAGTTGTTGCCGTAGTTGTACGCCACGGCCGTATCGAACCCACTGCCACCGTTTGAAACGGTAGCGTAATACAGATCCGTATAGCCATTGCCTCTGGTGTCAGCAGGAACGAGCACGGTTGACGCGTACGGAACGTTGGGAGCACTAAACCAAATGCCTTGCCAACTCCCGTTGCCCGACGAGTCGAAGCCTTCAACCGCCATGTCGAAACCACCGTCAGGACGCTGGCTGACGTAGGCGAATGCCTCTCGTCCCGGGCCATCCCAATGAGCCGGGATGAACCGAACCTGGTTGAGTGCCAAGCTGGATTGAGTCATCTTGGTACCCGCCCACGTGAAGGGGTTGGTTCCGTCGTTCGCCATCTCTCCAGTCGAGAAGCCGGGACTACTCGGATTGGTGGAGCTGGAGTAGAGCAGATCGTCCACACCACTTCCCGTCGCGTCGATGGGAGTGAAGGTGGTGTTGTTGAACTGCACCCCGGATGAACCGGGCTCAGTCCATTTCACTCCTTGCCACGACAGGTTACCTGACGAGTCTGCCGCGAAGGTCGCGACGCTGAAACCATTGTCACTGTTCTTCGTGACGTAGGCGAACGCAGGCCCACCGTTGGACGACCACTTCCCGGCCAGGAACTTGACATCGTTCAGGGCCAAGTTGGAGAAGGTCTGCTTGGTGCCACCGTAGGTGAGACCACTGCCGGTGTTCTGCATGTACCCGATGGTGAAACCGGGCTGTGACCAGTCGGCCGACGTGGCGTAGTACAGGTCAAGCAGCCCGTCGTTGTTGACATCCACCGGAATGAACAGCGTGTTGTTGAACTGCACCCCGGACGAACCGGGTTCAGTCCACACCACACCCTTCCATTGCAGACCTGCTGAGGTCTGTTCCTGAATCGCCACGGAGAACCCATTATCTGCGTTCTTCGTGACATAGGCGAAATCCTGGCCGCTGTCTCCCGACCACCAGTGGCCCGCCATGGGAACGACGGAACCGTTCAGGGTTGTGGGAGGTGGGGGCGGAGGTGGCGGTGTACTGGGCACGTCCTTGAAGTGGATGAAGTGGTCCGGCCAGCCGGATTGACCGACATAGAACCGCTTCTTCATCGTTGTTCCGCCATAGTTGTCCTCGCTGATGTCGATGTAGGTGGAAGTCACCGCCTCGACGTATGCGACATGGCCGGTTTCAAGCGCAGGCCCGGAATATGCTTCCCAAACAGCAACCGCACCTGTGGCGGCCGTGTTATTGACTGGGATGCCGTAGGCCGTAGCGTTCTCATCCCAGTCCATGGCATTGCCAAGGTTGCCGGGATTTGTTACACCGTTCTGCCAGAGCCTGTAGGTCACATAGTTGGTGCAGTTGTGACCGTTGGCATCCACGGGGTAGCCCCACGGTTGCTGACCGGTGTAGCCCGTGTAGCTGACGCATGCGAAACTCGGCGTTTGGCCGTAGGCGCCGCAGGTGATGTCGTAGGCGTACGCCGTCCCCGAGCTGCCCATCACTCCAACGAGCGAAAGCAGCAAGGAGGCAAGCACCAAGCCCGTCGTCTTGCGGAAGATGAACATACGCAAGCGCGTCCGCCTTCCGGTTTTTCTGATTGCCAAGGTTCTCACCCTTTCCCCGGATGCTAGTGGGGGACGCGCGGCGGAATGCCGAAACCCTTCGTGATTAGCAAAGAGACGTGTCTGGTGGATTACTTTAAAACAATTGATTCAAAATCCAAAGCATGAGAATTATGAACTAGCCAGCGCTCGGCCTAGATATTGATTTCTATCCGTTTTATGCTATTCTTCAGAGAAGTATGAATGAAGCACCACTCCATAACCCACTGAAGCAAGACGGTTCAA
This sequence comes from Catenulispora yoronensis, assembly GCF_039531695.1. Lineage (NCBI taxonomy): Bacteria > Bacillati > Actinomycetota > Actinomycetes > Catenulisporales > Catenulisporaceae > Catenulispora > Catenulispora yoronensis. The sequence goes on along the minus strand of NZ_BAAAQN010000046.1, from coordinate 54,087 downwards.
GTAACCGCAGCACTTTGAAGACAACGTTGCTCGTCGTTCTGGCGCTTGTAGCCGTAGCCAGTATCGGTTACTCGATCTATGCCTGGATGCAGAACCGCCAGCTATCTAACGACGTCACCAACAAGAACAACCAGATAGCAACCCTGCAAAAGCAACAGACGCCTCCAGCGAAGACGACGCCAACCCCACCAGCTGATCCTTATGCGGGTTGGCAGAGTGCAACGTTGAATTATGAGAAGGCTACTTTTAAGTACCCGTCGACATGGAAGCTGACAAATACGAGTACGCCTAACGGCACCACTGGCAATATCACGCCAGGATCAGATCAAGTGAAACTATCAAGCCCTACTGGTTTGACAGTGACTATCGATACAGGCGTAAGCGGTCTTGGTGACGGCCCATACGGCAATGGTGAAGTTTTAGCTACACCAATTACAACGCTCGGTGGTAACTACTTTCTCGGCTTCGGCACGTATGGTGCTCCAACGAATTCATCGACTACAAGCGAGGGTATTGTAGGTACTACGTCAACACGTTATGCCACGTGGCCGACTGGAAAGAACACGAGTTCATCAAGCGGCAAGACCTACACTGTAATCTCAATGGCCTACTACGACGCATCTAGCCATGCCATCATTAAGCCTGTGAGTGATTTCCAATCCGATAGCTCCTACAACGACGCACTTCTTATCATTAAGTCTTTGAGTTACTAGGTATGGGCCACCGAGGCGCGTTAAGGTTGCTTAGCTTCACCGTTCTTGCCCTGGTGGCCGTTGTTGGGTTTGGCTTATCTATCTACTTCGCACAGCAAAACCACGTGCTCTCAGCTGACATCATCAACAAGAACAATCAGATAGCTGATCTACAGAAGAAGCAATCGACTCAAACGACCCCAACTCCAACAACAACGCCGACGACGCAACCCGCTCCCGCAGCAACCTACCTCGACATCAAAGAGATGGGTATTAAGATTAAGCTAAGTGACGATATTAAGGATGCGGTCTATCTTTATGACACGTCTTATCCGGCTACCCCTATGGCTAAAATATCCTCGAATACAATGCTGAATAAGCCTGGTTGGTGCGATCTCAAAAATGAGCCTGCTTTCGGTTTAATCACTGAGAGGAAGAGCTTAGCTATGCCGGACGGCGGAACGCTGAAAGTCGACAACACGACGGTCTTCCAAGTGGGAACTAACTACTTTGTATACACGTCTCCCCAGTCACCATGCGCCAAGAACTCTGATGATCAGGCTACTGAGGTCTCGCTACTTGCATCTTTCAAGCAGGCGCTGACGACTATGCAGGCAGACCAATAAGTCAGCTCTAGAAGTCGAATAGGTAAAAGCCCCCGCCCCGACAGCCCTCTAGGAGCTACCAGGACGAGGGTGTTTCCGTCTCAACTACCGGGAGCGTTGGCAGGAAGCGGAGATTGAGGGATTACCCGCCGTTCCCGATGCGGGTACCGGGCAGCCGTCCCCTCGTGCCACGAGCGTTCTTGAGAACTTCACCCATGTTCGGGGCCAGCTTGTTGAAGTCGGCCAGCTTCATGGCGATGTTCTTGGTGTGGCCGGTCGGCAGACTCACCTCCAACACCACCAGGTCGCCGATTTCCTTGAACGCCTCGACCTCGGAGGCCAGCACGTCCAAAGCTTTCGGCTGGTCGAGTTCGGGATGCTGCCGTACGACGACAGTAGCGAACTCGTGATCGGCGCCGTCCTGATTACTCAGGTCGGACACCTTGCGCGAAACGATTGCCATCTTTCTGCTCCACTGCTCGATTTTTCGGCCGATGATCCACGGCCACTCTTTATTAATTACACACAACATGCGTAGGTGGATATGGTGGAATTGGCAACGTTCGCAATAGCCGATGACTTACCGGCCGGCCTGTAATATAATTGGCCATAGATTATGACCGTCAAACAAGCCCCGACACTATCGCCAGCCGAGCAGCGGCAAACCAAAAGTCCCGCCCTCGTTAAAGAGCGGGACTGGATTGCAAAGCAGCTTGCCCGTGCGCCGAAACCGACGAAGAGTCGTCTAGCTAAAGTTCGTCAGCTACTAAACGGCTGACGCCACACGGGAGTCACGCGGCCCTCATTGTATGTCATCTGACGGCCTTTTTCGCGCACCCCTACAGCAGGAGCTATAACTATCGCCTCGAAGAGTTCCCGGATGATTGCTTGCTTCCGCTCAAACGCAAGCGTCGGCCACTCCTCGGCCACTGACATGACCTGCTTCATCTTCCGTACCTGCTGCGCCATCTGGGAGCGCAGCTTCTTCTGTTCGTCCTCAAGCTCCTTGATCGAGGGGAACACGATGGAGCCCGACATCTCACCAGCTCGGTACGCCGTCATGAGTTCAGCAATCTTCGCCGTCACCTCGTCAAGACGGGAGGTATCGGGAGTAGCTTCAGGTTCAGTCGGCTCGATCGGTTGATCGAGGTACGCCAGCACCAAGGCCGTGATCTGTTGATCGAGCCGTGGGCCTGAGATGCCCACGCCAGCGCACCCGCCTGCGTCCTTGGATTGGCAGTTGTAAGTGAAATAGCGGTCACTCCGACGCACGCGAACCAGTCGGGCGCCGCAGAGACTACAACGCAGGACAGGGCTAAGGAGCGCCTTGGTTGGTCGACGTCGATCAGGCTTCGGCTTCAAGAGTTCACAGAGCACTTCCCAGGTAGGGACGTCAATGAGACCACCGTCCTTGCGCTTGATCGGCTGACCCTCGGTGTCGCGCTGGAGCTCTTTCTTGTACTCCACGAGGCCAGCGATGCCTGGGGCGATCAGGATGCGGCGCACGGTTTCGCCAGTCACGCGACCACCGCGCGCCGTCGTGATGCCCTTCTCACGCCACTCTTCGGCGATGGCTGTCGGACGAATACCGGCGAAGACATCTGCGATGGCCCTGTGCGTGATGGTGGCCTTGTTCTCGTTGATCGACCCATCCTGGTTCCGATAGAACGCCGGGTAGTTGCTGAAGACGTTTCCCTTCAGCGCTTCGTCCCGATAGAAGTTAGTCACCCGCTTCACCGTCTTGGCGCTGGAGTGGTTGGCGATGTTCACGAGCATCCGGGCGATCATCTGGCCGTCTTCGTCCGTGAGGTCGATGCTCATGGAGGGGAGCCAGAGCACAGGCTTAGGTCGCTTCTGCTTGAAGTAGGCGTCGCAGTACGCCTTGATCACGCGTTCCAGGTCAGCGGGCTGCCGGAAGATCCGATCTAGATCCCACCCAGCGATGCCGTCGTTGTGACCTGCGATGAAGTCTTGAAGCCAGGGTTCAAAGCCTTCATCGCGGATGACCTCTGGCTTATACGCTGACTTGTCGTTGTCGATGTACTCCCGCGTGGCGACTCCACCACGCGTCTCAATGAGTGGCAGTACGGTGCGAAACTGCCGGTCAAGACCGGGGGCACGCTCTTCATCCGTATCCGAGATACGGGCGTACGGGCTAACGCGTGGTGTGGAGTTGTCCTGCTTCATGTGGATATACCCTTATTGTACCATTTTGGGTATAGTCCTCAAAGCATTGAGAGGGTTGAACGCGCACTACTCGCTCGACACCCTCGCCGAGGCGTACGCCGAGCTGCGCGAGGCCGCCGGGATCGACGTGCGCGGGACGACGTAGGGTCGCCCACATGCACAGCGAACTCGAACCTGGGACCGGACTCGAACTCGAACCTGAACCCGAACTCGAACCCGGGACCGAAGCCGAACGCGAAGCCGATGCCGAACCCCATGCCGATGACCTGGGCGGTTCCGACCCGGGCGACGCCGGTCTGGCTGCCGCTCGTCGTATGTTCGACGCCGACCGGGCCTCGGCGGGTCTCGGGATCGAGCTCGTCGATCTCGCGGTGGGGCGGGCGGTGGTGCGGATGCGGGTGGCGGGGGGCATGTTGAACGGGCATGGCATTGGTCATGGTGGGTACGTTTTTTTGCTCGCTGACACGGCTTTCGCGTTGGCTTGCAACAGTCGTGGGCCGGCGACGGTGGCGGCTGGTGGGGATATCAGCTTCTTGGCGCCGGTCGCGGAGGGCGATGTGTTGACGGCGCGGGCTGAGGAGCGGGTGGTTTATGGGCGTAGTGGGATCTATGACGTGACGGTCGTGCGCGGGGAGGAAGTGTCCAATTCGGGGAGGAATAGGCCGGAAATCGTCGCTGAGTTCCGTGGACGTAGCCGAAACGTCGCCCGTCGTTGACTTTTCGCGACGGGTCAGCAAGATGTCTGTAACCCAGATCACATCGGGGGCAGCATCTTCAGGAGGCACCGCCATGTCCTTGGCCGACCGCGACCGGTTGGTCTTCGAGGAATACTCCGACCTCGGCCGGCATCTGTCCGGTGTCTGGCGCCGCGAGCGGGTCCGCTGTCTGGCCTGCCGCTGCGGGTGGGTCGTGATGACCAGCTTCGCGCGCGCCGGTTTGACGATGGTCGGCATCAATCCGAACGAGGTTCGGAACGAGTCGGCGGAGCGGCGCCGGGCCGCGGGGGCGTCGCGGGCGGGAACGGGCGCGGAACGCAACGTGGCCGACATCGATGCCGACCGTGAAGCCGGCCTCACTGCCGACCTCGATGCCGACGTCAAGAACCCCAAACGCCGAAACGCCCCCTAACTGCCGCGGACCACGCTGTTCCGTTGATCGTCGTGCGGATAAAGTGCCCGCCATGGCTCCCCACTCCACGCTGCGCGGCTCCGATCTGCTGATCGCGGTCGACGGCGGCAACAGCAAGACCGATGTCCGGCTGGTCCGTCTCGACGGGACGGAGGTACGGCGGGCGGTCGGCGGGCCGTTCCGGCCGCAGGCGCTGGGGGTGCCGGCGGCGATGGCGGTGCTGGCCGGCCTGGTGCGGGAGCTGCTGGCGCCGGGCGACGTGGCCGGTCCGGTGCGCGGGATAGCGGCCTTCCTGGCCGGGGCCGACCTCCCCGAGGAGGTCGAGACGCTGCGCACGGAGATCGAGGCGCGCGGCTGGGCCAAGGAGGTCTACGTCGCCAACGACACCTTCGCCGTCCTCTACGCCGGGGCCGGGTCGGACCGGCGCGCGGGCGTCGCAGTGGTCTGCGGCACCGGGATCAACTGCGTCGCGGTGGCGCCGGACGGCCGCATGGCGACCTACCCGGCGCTGGGCGCCGAGTCCGGCGACTGGGGCGGCGGCGGGGACCTGGGCCGCGCCGCACTGTGGTGGGCCATCCGCGCCGAGGACGGCCGAGGCCCGGCCACCAGCCTGGTCGAGGCGGTCACCAGCCACTTCGGGCGACCGCGGGTACTGGACGTGGTCCTGGCCATGCACCGCGGCGAGGAGTCGGACCGCCGGGCGGCCGAGCTGGCCCCGGCGGTGTTCGCCGCCGCGGAGGCCGGCGACGAGGTGGCCGGGCTGCTGATCGACGTCCTCGGCGACGAGATCGCCGGGATGGCCTCGGCCGCCGCGCGCCGCCTGGGGCTGGAGGCGCCGGCGGTGCTGATCGGCGGCTCGGTGGCCGCCGCCGGGCACGTCAGGCTGCTGACCCGGGTGCGGGAGCGCGCGCCGGGGCCGGTGACGGTGGTGACGGAGGCGCCGGCGGTGGGCGCGGTGCGGTACGCCGCCGGGCGGTGGGGCGACGCCGCGGCGCGGGAGTACTGCGACGTTTAGCTTCCGGCAGGAAAAGGGTCCCGGCCCTCGCGAACACAGCGAACACTGCGAACACTGCGGACACGAACACGAACACGAACACAGCAAACACAACGGCCTGCGAAAGCCGGGACCCGGAAGCAAAGACCGGTGGATCGCGCCGTCGACAGCGGCGCGATACACCGGATCATGACAGCGTGGCAGCCGCACCTGAAGTGTTCGTGAAGGCCGCACCGATCCGGTGTTCCATCTCTGCTTCCGTCGCCGCCGGGTCCGGAGCGGCCGGTGTCCGGGGCCTGAGACCGACCCACACCAGCGCGGCGCCGCCGAGGGTGACCACGACGTCGACGGCCAGCGCGAGATGAGTGCCGGCCAGCTCGCCGGAGCGGGTGGCGGCCACCGCGCTCAGGATCGGGATGCCGGAGGTGATCGCGACCTGCTGGGTCATCAGCGTCAGGCCGGTGGCCAGGCCCTGTTCGGCGTCGGGCAGGCCCGAGGTGCCGGTGACGGTGTAGGCGACGATCGCCGAGACGTGGCCGAAGAAGCCCACGAACAGCGCCGGGACCAGGATCGCGAGCGCCCAGCGGCTGCCGCCGGTGAGCAGCAGCGGCAGCGTCGCCAGGCCCTGGACGGCCAGGCCGGCGACCAGCACCCGGCGGACGCCGTGCCGTCCGATGAAGCGGCCGGCGGCCACGCCCGCGCCGATCGAGGCCAGGCCCGGGACGCCGAAAACGAAGCCGGTGGCCAGCGGCGACAGGTGCAGCGTGCCCTGGAGGTAGAGGGTCATCAGGAAGATCATGGCCGGCTCCATGGTGAAGGCCACGAACCCGCCGGCGTTGCCCCACCGCACGGTCGGCCGCCGCAGCACCGGGATCGGGACCAGCGGGGCCGGCGCGCGGCGCTCGACGGCGAAGAAGACGGCCAGCAGCACCATCGCCACCGCGCCGACCGCCCAGCTCCGCTCGATGACGGCATAGGTCCCGGCCAGCAGACCGCCGGTGACGGTGACCGCGCCGGGCAGGTCCAGCCGCACCTGCCCGCTGCGCGCGCCCTCGACGAGCAGCGCCGGCGCGACGGCGAGGATCAGCACGGCCACCGGCACGTTGATGAAGAACGCGGCGCGCCAGCTCAGCAGGCTGACCAGGCTCCCGCCGGCCATCGCGCCGACGGTGAAGCCGCCGGACAGCAGCGCGCCGTTGAGGCCCAGGGCCCGGTCGCGGGCCGCGCCCTCGGTGAAGGTGCTGGTGAGCAGGGACAACGCGGCCGGCGTCGCCATCGCGGTGGCGAAGCCTTGGAGCACCCGCGCGGTGAGCAGCGGCGCCGGGCCGGTGGCGAACCCGCCGAGCAGGCTGGCCGCGACCAGCAGCGAGATGCCGCCGAGGAACAGCCGCCGGCGCCCGACCAGGTCGCCGAGCCGCCCGAACACCAGCGTGAAGCCCGCGGCCGGGAGCATGTAGGCGGTGGTGATCCAGGGCAGCGCGTCCCGGCTGAGGCCGATGCCCGCGCCGATGTCGGGGAACGCGACGTTGAGGATCGAGAAGTCGACGGCGAGCATGAAGCCGGCGCCGAGCAGGACGAACAGGATCATGCGTTCCCGCGTGGTGAGTCGTACGCGGGCAGGAGGTATCGCGGACACAGTGCAGCTCCGTTTCGGAAAGGAGGATGCGCGGTGGAGTACCGCAGGAGTGGATGCAGGTGTGGACCGCCGCGCGCGTGGAATTCGGGCACTGCGGAGTTCGGGCACTGCCGAGGTCAGGCACGGAATTCGGGCACTACGGAATTCGGGCACGGCGGAGGTCAGGCACCGCGGAGGTGAGGCACCGCGCGCGGCGGCCGCAGAGCGCGGACACGCCGATGGGGAGCCGGGCGATGTCGGAGTCCGGACACCGCCCGACCAGTGATGGCGACCTTTTCAGTCGCTGTCAGCCAGAAACGGAAAAAGGGGAACTAGTCGCAGCTCGCGTCGAGCGCCTTCGCCGCCGCCTCGGCGGCCTCAGCAGCTTCGGCCGCTTCGGCGACCGCCTTGATCCGGGCGAGCCGGCGGTCCCAGTCGGCGGCGAGGGTCGCCATCCACCGTGCCGTCGCGTCGAGTGCGGCGGAGCGGACTTCGTAGCGGACCTCGCGGCCGGCGCGGCGGCCGGTGACCAACCCGGCGGCGTCGAGTACCGCCAGATGCTTCACCACCGCCTGGCGGGTGACGGGCAGTTCGCCGGCCAAGTCGGTGGCGGAGGCGGCGCCGCGCGCGGCGAGCACGTCGAGCAGGCGGCGCCGGGTCGGGTCGGCGAGGGCGGCGAGCACCTCGTCGACCGGCTCGGCCGCGACGCCGCCGGACGCCGCACCGCCTGTCCTCGCCATGGAGGCCACGCTACCGGGGCGTGGCATGCTCGCGGAAACAGCCAGAGCCCTGCTGGGCGCGGCCCCGTCTCCGCCTCCGCCCCCGCCCCCGCCCGGCGCGCCCCGTGCCCGCGCCGAGCGGCCGACGACGTCCCCCTCCTCCGTCACGCCGCCTCTTCGGCGGTCTTCTTGAACGCGTCCAGCACCTGCGGCCATCCCTCGGTGTTGTCCTTCAGCGCCCCGCGGCGCTGCTCCTCGGGGGCGTCGAGGACGGAGAAGCCGCTCTCGACGACGCGCAGGCGGATGCCCTCGGCCTCGGGGATGAGGGTGAACTCGATCAGGGTGGTGCTGCCCTCGCGCAGCTCGTGGCCGCTGAACGCGCTGGCCCAGCGGTAGCTGACGTAGCTCTTGGGCTCGACCTTCTCCACGCGGACGGGGAAGTCGCCGTACTCGTCGTGGTGCGTGACGGTGACCTCGCCGACGGCGGCGGGCACGCCCGTGGAGGCGATCCAGAAGCCGGTGTCGGTCACCAGCGACCAGACCCGGTCCTGGGAGGCGGCGATCAGGGTCTCGCGCTCGATGCGGTCCTGGATATCGGTGGTCATGGCTGTGCTCTCTTTCGCGTAGGCGGCCCGGTGGGCCCCGGAGGCCGGTGCGGCCGGTTCTGAGGACTTCTCGTGCAACTCCAGAGTTGCACATGCCGCCCCGGACGCGCAACCTGTGAGTTGCACATCAAGGAGCGCCATCGGACCGGCCACCCCACCCCCGCCCCCCTCACCCCACCACCGACCTCCGCCACGCCACGCCCAGCCCGCACGCCGTCACCAGCCACGCCGCGAAAGCCACCCACAGCAGCACCCGCCCCAGCGGATCGAGCCACCCCACCCCCGCCGCCGTAGCCGTCGACAGGCACGCCGCCGCCGACATCCCCATCGGGAACACCGTCGCCCACCGCCGGATGTCGTATCCGGGCCGCGGCCAACGCACCTCGGCCACCGCCAGCACCGCGTACCAGGCCAGCGCCGCCGCCAGCACCACCAGCGTCAGCCAGCGCAGCAGGGAGTGGCCGGTGCCGGTCCAGCCGGAGAACGCCGTCAGCTTCGAGGCGCCGAGCGCCGAGATGGCCAGCGCGCCGCCGGCCACCCAGTGGTCCCCGGCGCCGGTCCGCACCTGCCGGAGGTCGAACCGGTACAGGGCCTGGCCGTAGAGCACCAGCCCGAACAGCAGCAGCACCACCGCAATCGTCGCCAGCCAGGCCAGCGACCACAGTCCGGCCAGCGTCGCGGCCAGCACGGTCAAGCCCTGCGTCGCGACCGTCACCAGGAACACCGCGCCGGGCATCCCGCGCTTCCAGTGCCGCACCACCGCGATCAGCAGCACCGGCCACACCAGCGCCGCGCCGACCAGCAGCGCCGCCGCGACCGGTTTCCAGCCGAACAGCGCCAGCCGGGTCCCGAGCACGCAGGTCCCGGCGATCCCGGTGAGCGCCGGCGGCGTGGCGGCCTCGGTCAGCCACCGCGACCGCTCGGTCAGGAAGCGGGAGGTGAACACCGCGACGAAGGTCAGCCACACCGCGATGTCCAGCGTCATCAGGACCTTGGACAGCACCTCGGAACCGGCCAGGTGCAGGCCCACCGAGACGATCCCGGTGGCCATGACGATCCCGCCGCCGGCCGGCGGCAGCCCGGTCCAGAACCCGGCGACCTTTTTGTCCACCTCGCTACCATTCCCGCCCCGCCCCGGCCCGCTCTCCTGCTGGGCCGGACAGGTGACGCCCTGGTTCGCGACCCGTGAACGGGTGACTACACAGCTTGAGACAGCCGACCGTCAACGGCACACACCGGGAGGCGCGGTGGCACGCGACGCATCGAAGGAGCCGGACAAGCTCCTGTTGGAGACCGGCAAGTTCCTGCGGCGCGGCCGTACGGCCCCGGACCTGCACAGCGTGCGGTACAGCGGCGGCCGGGAAGGCGACGTCTTCTACCGGGACCGCTGGAGCCACGACAAGATCGTGCACTCCACCCACGGCGTGAACTGCACCGGCTCGTGCCGGTGGAAGGTGTACGTCAAGGACGGCATCATCACCTGGGAGACGCAGGCCACGGACTATCCCTCGGTCGGCCCCGACCGCCCGGAGTACGAACCCCGGGGGTGCCCGCGCGGCGCCTCCTTCTCCTGGTACACCTACTCCCCCTCCCGCGTCCGCCATCCCTACATCCGGGGTGTGCTGCTGGAGCACTACCGGGAGGCGAAGGCCCGGCTGCGGGACCCGGTCGCGGCCTGGGCCGACGTGGTCGGCGACCCCGAGCGCCGCCGCGCCTACCAGCAGGCCCGCGGCAAGGGCGGCCTGGTCCGCGCCTCCTGGGACGAAGCCGCCGAGATCGTCGCCGCCGCGCACGTCCACACCATCAAGACCCACGGCCCCGACCGCGTCGCCGGCTTCTCGCCGATCCCGGCCATGTCGATGGTCTCCCACGCCTCCGGCGCCCGGTTCATCTCGTTGATCGGCGGCACGATGCTGTCGTTCTACGACTGGTACGCGGACCTGCCGGTGGCCTCTCCGCAGGTGTTCGGCGACCAGACGGACGTGCCCGAGTCCGGCGACTGGTGGGACGCCGCCTATCTGATCATGTGGGGCTCCAACGTCCCGGTCACCCGCACTCCCGACGCCCACTGGATGGCCGAGGCCCGCTACCGGGGCCAGAAGGTCGTGGTCGTCGCCCCCGACTACGCCGACAACGCCAAGTTCGCCGACGAATGGCTGCACCCCCACCCCGGCACCGACGCCGCCCTGGCCATCGCCATGGGCCACGTCATCCTCACCGAGAACTACGTCAAGAAGAAGACAGAGTTCTTCGACACCTACGTCAAACAGTTCACCGACCTCCCGTTCCTGGTGACGCTCGCCGAGCACGACGAGGGCGGCTACTACGTCCCCGACAAGTTCGTCCGCGCCGCCGACCTCCCGAACCGCGAAGACTCGGAGAGTTCCGACAGCACCGACAGCTCCGGGGATTCCAAGGACTCCGAGGGCTCGGCCTGGAAGACCGTCCTGCTCGACGCCGCCACCGGCCGCCCGGTGGTCCCCAACGGCTCGCTCGGCTTCCGCTGGACCGACTCCGGCGCCGGCCGCTGGAACCTGGACCTGCGAGGCGTCGAACCCCGCCTGAGCCTGCACGGCCTGCCCGGCGCCACCGGCACCGAAGTACTGCTGCCCCGCTTCGACACCGACGGCGGCGCGCACGGCCAGGGCCGCGGCGAGGTCCACAGCCGCGGCGTCCCGGCGATCCGGCTGCACCCCGGCGGCCCGCTGGTCACCACCGTCTTCGACCTCTTGCTCGCGCAGTACGGCGTCGCCCGCGAAGGCCTGCCCGGCGTCTGGCCGGCCGGCTACGACGACGCCGGCCAGCCCGGCACCCCGGCCTGGGCCGAGGCCATCACCTCGGTCCCGGCCGCCCGCGCGGTGAAGATCGCCCGCGAGTTCGCCGACACCGCCGTGCGCTCCCAGGGCCGCTGCATGATCCTGATGGGCGCCGGCACCAACCACTGGTTCCACTCCGAGACCATCTACCGGTCCTTCCTGGCTTTGCTCGCCCTCACCGGCTGCCAAGGCCGCAACGGCGGCGGCTGGGCCCACTACGTCGGCCAGGAGAAGTGCCGCCCGGCCACCGGCTGGGCCACGCTGGCCTCGGCCAACGACTGGTCCCGTCCGCCCCGCCAGGGCATCGGCGCCGGGTTCTTCTACCTGAACACCGACCAGTGGCGCTACGACCAGTTCCGCTCCGAGGTGCTCACCTCGCCGCTGGCCTCCGGGGCGCTGGCCGGGATGAGCGGCGCCGACTGCTTGGCCCGCTCGGCGCGCCTGGGCTGGATGCCGTCGTATCCGACGTTCGACCGGAACCCGCTGGACCTGGCCGACGAGGCGCGCGCCGCCGGCAAGGAGCCGGCCGCGCACGTCGTCGACGAGCTCAAGGCCGGGCGGCTGGGCTTCGCCGCCGAGGACCCGGACGCGCCCGAGAACTGGCCGCGGGTGCTGACCCTGTGGCGGTCGAACCTGCTGGGCTCCTCGGCCAAGGGCGCGGAGTACTTCACCAAGCACCTGCTGGGCACGCAGTCCTCGCTCCGGGCCGAGGAGGCCCGCGAGGACGTGCGGCCGCGCGACGTGAGATGGCGCGAGCAGGCTCCGGAAGGCAAGCTCGACCTGCTGCTGTCGCTGGACTTCCGGATGACGTCCTCGGCGCTGCTGTCCGACGTCGTGCTCCCGGCCGCGACCTGGTACGAGAAGCACGACCTGTCCTCCACGGACATGCATCCCTTCGTCCATTCCTTCAACCCGGCGGTGGACCCGCCGTGGCAGGCCCGGACCGACTTCGACGCCTTCCACACCATCGCCCGGCGCTTCAGCGAGCTGGCCGCCGGGCACCTGGACACCCGGTACGACGTCGTCGCCTCCCCGTTGCAGCACGACACCCCCGGCGAAGTGGCGCAGCCCGGCGGCGTGGTCCTGGACTGGAAGCTCGGCGAGTGCGAGCCGGTGCCGGGCCGGACGATGCCGGGGCTGGCGGTCGTCGAGCGGGACTACACGGCGGTCGCGGCGAAGATGGCCGCGCTGGGCCCGAACGTGGAGAAGCTCGGGCTGCCGGTCAAGGGCCTGAAATTCGTGCCCGAGGAGGAGGTCCGGGCGCTGAAGGCGCTCAACGGCGTGGTGCGCGGCGGCCCGGCCGACGGCCGTCCGTTGCTCGACACCGCGGTGAAGGCGTGCAACACGATCCTGCGGCTGTCCGGCACCAGCAACGGCCGGCTGGCGGTGCAGGGCTTCCGCGAGCTGGAGAAGCGGGTCGGCACACCGTTCGCCCACCTGGCCGCCGAGCACGAGGGCAAGCAGATCACCTACGCCGACACGCAGGCCGCGCCGGTGCCGGTGATCACCTCGCCGGAGTGGTCGGGCAGCGAGTCCGGCGGTCGCCGCTACGCGCCGTTCACGCTCAACACCGAGCACCTCAAGCCCTGGCACACCCTGACCGGCCGCCAGCACTTCTTCCTGGACCACGACTGGATCCACGAGTTCGGCGAGGCGCTGCCGGTCTACCGGCCGCCGCTGGACATGAACCGGCTGTTCGGGGAGCCGCGGCTGGGGCCGGAGGGCCAGAAAGAAGTCACGGTCCGATACCTGACGCCGCACAACAAGTGGTCCATCCACTCCGAGTACCAGGACAACCTGTTCATGCTCTCGCTGTCCCGCGGCGGGCAGAGCATCTGGATGTCGTCGCAGGACGCGGCGGCGATCGGGGTCTCGGACAACGACTGGATCGAGGCGGTGAACCGCAACGGCGTCGTGGTGGCCCGGGCGGTCGTCTCGCACCGGATGCCGAAGGGGACCGTGTACATGCACCACGCGCAGGACCGTACGGTCGGGGTGCCCAAGACCGAGGCCACCGGGAAGCGCGGCGGGGTCCACAACTCGCTGACCCGCGTGATGCTCAAGCCGACCCACCTGATCGGCGGCTACGGGCAGCTGTCGTGGGCGTTCAACTACCTCGGCCCGACCGGCAACCAGCGCGACGAGGTCACCGTGATCCGGCGCCGCTCGCAGGAGGTTCAGTACTGATGCGGGTGATGGCGCAGATCGCGATGGTGATGAACCTCGACAAGTGCATCGGCTGCTCGGCGTGCTCGGTGACGTGCAAGCAGACGTGGACCAACCGGCGCGGGGTGGAGTACGTCTGGTTCAACAACGTGGAGACCCGGCCCGGGCTGGGGTATCCGCGCCGGTACGCCGACCAGGAGAAGTGGAAGGGCGGCTGGGAGCTCGACAAGCGCGGGCGGCTGAAGCTGAAGCAGGGCGGACGGCTCAAGAAGCTCGCCGAGATCTTCGCCAACCCGGTGCTGCCGACCGTCGAGGACTACTACGAGCCGTGGACGTACGACTACGACGACCTCCAGCAGGCGCCGCTGGGCACCGACTACCCGGTGGCGCGGCCGCGCTCGCTGCTGACCGGCAAGCCGATGGACACCGTGCGGTGGAGCGCGAACTGGGACGACAACCTCGGCGGCGCACCGGAGTACGGGCCCGAGGACCCCGTGGTGCAGCGCATGCGCGCGCAGGCCTCGACCGTCGGGGAGAAGGTGAAGTTCGAGTTCGAGCAGGCGTTCATGTTCTACCTGCCGCGGATCTGCGAGCACTGCCTGAACCCGGCGTGCGTCGCCTCGTGCCCGTCGGGGGCGATGTACAAGCGCAGCGAGGACGGGATCGTGCTGGTCGATCAGGACCGGTGCCGGGGCTGGCGGCAGTGCGTGACGGCGTGCCCGTACAAGAAGGTGTACTTCAACCACCGCACCGGCAAGGCGGAGAAGTGCACGTTCTGCTACCCGCGGGTCGAGGTGGGACTGCCGACGGTGTGCTCGGAGACCTGCCCGGGACGGCTGCGGTACCTCGGTGTGATGCTCTACGACGCCGACAAGGTCGCCGACGCCGCACGCACCACGGACGACCGGGACCTGTACGAGGCGCAGCTCGGGGTGTTCCTGGACCCGGCCGACCCGGCGGTGGTCCGCGCGGCGGAGGCCGCCGGGATCCCGCACGACTGGATCGGCGCGGCGCAGCGCTCGCCGGTCCGCAAGCTGATCTGCGACTACCGGGTCGCACTGCCGCTGCACCCGGAGTTCCGGACGCTGCCGATGGTCTGGTACGTGCCGCCGCTGTCGCCGGTGGTGGAGGCGGTCGCCGAGTCCGGGCACGACGGCGAGGAGGCCGGGAACCTGTTCGGTGCCATCGACGCGCTGCGGATCCCGGTGGAGTACCTGGCGGAGCTGTTCACCGCCGGGGACGTGGTGCCGGTGCGGGCGGCGCTGGGGCGGCTGGCCGCGATGCGGGCGTACATGCGGGAGGTCAACCTCGGGGAGCGGCCGGCGGAGCCGTCGGCGGAGATCGAGGAGCTGTACCGGCTGCTGGCGATCGCCAAATACGAGGAACGGTATGTGATCCCGACAGCGGCGATGTCCGACGCGCACGCGATGGAGGAGGCCGCACTTGCCTCAGGGTGCAGCGTCGACGACTACGACACCTCGGACCTGGACCGCAACGGGCCGTTCGGCGACGACTCGGGGCCAAAGAACCTGCCGATGGTGACGCTGGAGGACTTCCACGCGATGCGGCGGCGGCAGACGGCGGACCGGGAGGAGGACGCGTGACGGCGGGGCTGGGGCATCGGGAGCGGGTGGTGGTTCGGGCGGCGGCGTGGTTGCTCGACTATCCGGGTGGGGGTTCGGACTCGGGCTCGGGCTGCGGCTCTGGTTCGGAATGGTGGGCCCGGCTGCCGCTGGTGCGCTCCGCACTCGCCGCCGTCGGCGGACGGGCCGCGCGGCAGCTGACCGGGTTCGTGGACCGGGTGGCGGCGCTGCCGGCCGGGGAGTTGGCCGCGCACTATGTCGAGGTGTTCGACTTCAAGAACCGGCACAGCCTGTATCTGACGTGGTGGCTGGACGGGGACACCCGGCGGCGCGGTGCCTCGCTGGTGGAGCTCAAGGCCACTTATCGGGAGGCCGGACTCGACTTCGCGGACACCGAGCTGCCCGACTTCCTGCCCGTGGTGCTGGAGTTCACCGCCGCGACCGGGGATCGCGCGCTGCTGCTGCGTCATCGGCCCGGGCTGGAGCTGCTGCGGTTGGCGCTGGCCGAGCACGGGACGCCGTACGCGGACGTGCTCGGCGCGGTGTGCTCGACGCTGCCGGGGCCGTCGCCGAAGGACCGGGCCGCGGCGCGGGCGCTGGCCGCGGCGGGACCGGCGACCGAGACCGTGGGGCTGGATCCGGCCACCGCGGCGCTGCGGCCGTACGGGCACCTCGACCTGCTGCCGGTGCTGACCCCGGACCGCTGACCGACCACTGAAACGGAGGGATGCCGTGAAGACGTTCCTGTGGGGCGCGCTCCCCTACATCGCCGTCGCGATCCTGGTCACCGGCCTCGTCTGGCGCTATCGCTACGACAAGTTCGGCTGGACGACCCGCTCCTCGGAGAGCTACGAACGCAAGGTGCTGAACATCGCCTCGCCGATGTTCCACTACGGCATCCTGTTCGTGCTGGTGGGCCACCTGATGGGGTTGTTCGTCCCGGCGTCCTGGACCGACGCGATCGGCTTCGACGAGCACTGGTACAACCTGCTGTCGCTGTTCGGCGGCGTCGCCGCCGGCGCGCTGGCCGTGATCGGCATCCTGATGCTGATCTATCGCCGCCGCACCACCGCCGCCGTGTTCCGGGCCACGACCCGCAACGACAAGCTGATGTACGTGGTCCTGCTGTCCGCGATCGTGCTCGGCATGGTCGCCAAGCTCACCCACGCCGGCATCCACGAAGGCTACGACTACCGCTCGACCATCGCCGTCTGGTGCCGCAGCCTGTTCACGCTCAACCCCAAGGTCTCGCTGATGGCCGGCGCCCCGGTCCTGTTCCAGATCCATGCCGTGGTCGGCCTCCTGCTGTTCGCGCTGCTGCCGTTCACGCGGCTGGTGCACATGTTCAGCGCCCCGGTCCAGTACCTGTTCCGGCCGTACATCGTCTACCGGAGCAGGGATCCGCGCCGCCTCGCCGAGAGCCCGACGCGGCGCGGCTGGGAGGGCATCGGGAGCTGAGTAGCGCGCATGAAGGACCTCGGCCGGCCCGCCCCTAAAGGAGCGGACCGGCCGAGCCCTTCATCTCACTGCGCCGAGCCCGAACCGTTGCCCGAACCGGAACCGGAACCGGAACCCGAACCCGAACCCGAACCCGAACCCGAACCCGCCGCGAGCGCGTATCCCACCGCCCGCGTCGTGAACGTCCCGCGGCCCTGCGTCCGGCTCCGCAACCGCGTCGCGTACCCGAACACCTCGGCCAGCGGCACGGTGGCCGTCACCACGACCGTCGCGCCGCGCGCCGTGGAATCGGTCACCCGCCCCCGCCGGGCGGCCAGGTCGCCGAGCACCGCGCCGACGCCGTCCTCCGGCGTGCTGACGGTCAGCTCGACCACCGGTTCGAGCAGCGCCATGGTTCCGGCCCGCAGCGCGTCGCGCAGCCCGAGCTTGCCCGCCGTGCGGAAGGCCATCTCGGAGGAGTCCTTCACGTGCGTCGCCCCGTCCGTCAGCACCACGCGCAGACCCGTCACCGGGTGCCCGCCGAGCGGACCGGCGGCCAGCGCGTCCCGGCATCCGGCCTCGACGGCGCGGATGTACTCGCGCGGGACGCGCCCGCCCACGACTTCGGACTCGAAGACGAATCCGGTGTCGCCGAGCCGCTCGGTCAGCGGATGCACTTCGAGCACGACATGAGCGAACTGGCCCGACCCGCCGTCCTGCTTGACGTGCCGGTAGACGAAGCCGGTCACCCCTCGCACGACGGTTTCGCGGAAGGCCACCTGCGGACGCCCCACCGTCACCGCGACGCCCTTGTCACGGCGGATCTTCTCGACAGCCACCTCCAGATGCAGCTCGCCCAGCCCGGACAGCAGCGTCTGGCCGGTCTCGGAGTCGGTGCGGACCACCAGCGAAGGGTCCTCCTCCGCGGCCCGCGCCAACGCGACCGCCAGGCGTTCGGTGTCGGCGTTCCGCTCGGCCTCGACCGCGACCGACACCACCGGATCCGCCGAGACCGGCGCCTCCAGCAGGATCGGCGCGTCCGGCGCGCTCAGCGTCGCCCCGGTGCCGGCCGCCTTGATCCCGACCAGCGCCACGATGTCGCCGGCCACCGCCTGCTCGACCTCGCTGTGCCGGTCGGCCTGCACCCGCAGGATCCGGCCGACGCGTTCGGTCCGCCCGGCGGCGACGTCGAGCAGCGAGTCGCCCTTGCGCAGCGTGCCGGAGTACAGGCGCACGTAGGTCAACCGCCCCGTGCCGGTCGACTGCACCTTGAACACCAACGCCGCCAACGGCTGCTCGGGATCGGCTTCGCGCCGGCGCGCGCCGGAGCCCGCCGCCGAACCCGCCACCGAACCCGCTGCCGAGACCGCCGCCGAACCCGCCACGCCGCCCTCGACCCCGGCGATCGCCGGCCGGTCCAACGGCGAAGGCAGGTAGGCCACCACCGCGTCCAGCAGCGGCTCGATGCCGCGGTTCTTGTACGCCGCGCCGCAGAGCACGACGACGACGTCGCCGGACGCAGTCAGATCGCGCAACGCCAGGCTCAGCGTCCCCGCGGACAGCCGCGACTGCTCGACGAACTCCTCCAACGCCACCGCGTGCCGCTCGGCGACCGTCTCCTCCAGCGCCCGCCGACGCCGCGCGGCCTCGTCGCGCAGCTCGGCGGGAACCTCGGAGGCAGCCAGCTCGCCGCCGCCGTCCGCGTCCCAGGTCAGGGCCCGCATACCGACCAGGTCCACGACGCCGACGAAGTCGCCCTCGGCCCCGATCGGCAGGTGGACGGCGACCGGAACCGGATGCAGCCGCTGCCGGATCGACTCCAGCGCCGCGTCCAGGTCGGCGCCGGGCCGGTCCATCTTGTTGACGAACGCGATGCGCGGAACGCCGTAGTGGTCGGCCAGCCGCCATACGGACTCGCTCTGCGGCTCCACTCCGGCCACCGCGTCGAACACCGCCACCGCGCCGTCGAGGACGCGCAGCGAGCGCTCGACCTCGGCGGCGAAGTCGACGTGTCCGGGGGTGTCGATGAGGTTCAGCCAGTGTCCGTCCCATTGGCAGCTGGCGGCCGCGGCGAAGATGGTGATGCCGCGGGCCCGCTCCTGCGGGTCGTAGTCGGTGACGGTGGTGCCGTCGTGGACCTCGCCGCGTTTGTGGACGGCGCCGGTCAGGAACAGCACGCGCTCGGTGACGGTGGTCTTGCCGGCGTCGACGTGCGCCAGGATGCCGATATTGCGAACGAGGGCCAGGGATTTCCGGGCCTGGTCGCGCTGGGTCTGGGATTGCGTGGACAGCTGGGAACGCATGACGATCGGTCCTTCGAGAAATCGCTGTGAGATCCGCGAGCGATGCTCGCGGCGGATCAGGACAGCGCGATACCCGGATTCGGCCGTGCCCGGAAACGAAAAGGGGGCACGGAGCCACGTCGGAATCAGACCTCTGAAATCAGAGGCCGATCACACCGGGGAGGAGTCTCAACGCAGGCCGCGCAGCCGGCGCCGAGCCGGCGAAGACACGAGGATCACGTCGAAGGGGTGCCGGGAGGCGACGATGGCGGAGCCGCCGCGTGTCATGATCCCTCCCCGTCCTCGAACACCGAATGTCGATCCCACGCCCGGATCCTGGTTCTCCTCCTCGGATCACCGGTCACGGACGCATCGCAGCGAGGCTAGCGGACCGCGCCGGCCTACGGTACTCATTTCCGCGAACCGGCTCCGCCCGACGGCGCCGGCGGCGGTGCCGTGGACCCGCCGACCACCAGCCGCACCGGCAGCACCCGCCACCGCGTCGCCCCCGGCACCCCGGGCCCGATCTCGGCGTCCAGCAACGCCATCGCCGTCTGTCCGGCGCGGCCCAGCGGCGGCGCCACCGTCGTCAGGCGCGGCGTGCTGGCCGCCGCCAGCGGGATGCCGTCGAAGCCCGTCACGCTGATCCGCTCCGGAACCTCCACCTGGCGCTCGCGCAGCCGCACGATCGTGCCCAACGCCATCAGGTCGTTGAAGGCGATGACCGCCGTGACGCCCTCGCGCAGTGCCCGGTCGGCGATCTGCGCGCCGGAGGCGAAGTACGGCGGGAACGCTCCGAGATCCACCACCCGCAGCCCCCCGGTCCGCCCGGACTCGGCCAGGCCGCGCCGCCGCTCGGCGTCGCCGAAGGAGGCGCGCGGACCGCCGGCGTAGCCGACGTGCCGATGGCCCAGGGCCGCCAGATGGGCCACCAGCCGCCGCATGCCGTCGACGCAGTCCACGACGACACCCGGCAGCCCGGGTATCAGACGGTTGAAAAGCACGGTCCGGCCGGGGATGCTCAGGGCCCGCAGCCGGTCGCTGGGCAGCCGCGGCGAGAGCAGCACCAGCGAGTCCACCTGCCGGGCGATCAGCCGGAGCAGGTCGGCCTCCAGCGCCGGGTCCTCGACGGCGTCGAGGGAGAGCACATGCCGCCCCTCGGCCGGCGGCGCGTTGCGCATCCCGCGCAACACCGCCGGAAAGAACGGGTTCGCCAGATCGGGGACCACCGCGCCGACGAAGCCGGTGCGCCCCGGGCCCGCGCCGGCCCGGCGCGGGCGCCGCGAGGAGTACCCCAGGCGCCGGGCCGTGTCCACGACCCGGCTCCGCGTCGGCTCGGCGACCAGGTGCGGAGTGTTCAAAGCACGCGAGACGGTCGCGATCGACACCTCCGCCTGGCACGCCACTTCCCGGATCGTCGCCATCGGATCATCCTCTCGTCGCGCGCCACAAAGCTCGGTTACGGCGTCACCCCGATGTAACACAGTGAAACATCGGATGACCGTCTGTGTCCGGCCGGAAATGCGAGGTAGAGTCCAGATTCGCGTCCCGGGCCGTTCCCTTCCATTGATGCCCCAGCTCAGGAGTCTCCCTGTGAAGAAACGCCGCCTCCTCCTGGCCGCGACCGCCGCCGCGGCGGGCACGCTGCTCGTCCTCGGTCCTCTGACCACGGCCGCTTCGGCGGCGCCCAAGCCCCCGAAACTGCCAAGACTGGCCGTGCCGCACACGGTCCTGCTCGACGGCCCCACGATCGCCGCCGTGCGAGCCAGGATCTCCGTGGGCCACGGTACCGCTGCGCAGACGGCCGCGGTGGCCGCGCTGGTGCGGACCGCCGAATCCGACCTCACCGCCGGACCCTGGTCGGTGATGGACAAGGCCGAGATCCCGCCGAGCGGCGACCGGCACGACTACATGAGCCAGGCCCCTTACTGGTGGCCGAGCCAGCCGATGACGCCGGACAACCCGCTGGGCTGCCCCTACATCCAGAAGGACGGGCAGCGCTATCCGGGTGCGGACGCGATCACCGACCACACCGAGCGCGGCGTGGCGTGGAACGCGATCCGCGATCTGACGCTCGCCTGGTACTACACCGGGCGCGCCGACTTCGCCCAGCGGGCCGAGCTGGACGTGCGCACGTGGTTCACCAACCCGGCCACGGCGATGAACCCGACGCTGGCCTACGCCCAGGGCATCCCGTGCCAGACGCCGGGCCGGGGCACCGGCATCATCGAGTCCTCCGACCAGATCGTGGACGTTCTGGACGCCTTCGCGCTGCTGGACGCCGGCGCGCCGGGGTGGACGCACACGGACCACGCGAAGTTGCAGAGCTGGATGACCCAGTATCTGAACTGGATGCTGACCAGTACGAACGGCAAGGACGAAGAAGCCTCGACGAACAACCACGGGTCGTGGCTGGACCAGCAGGACGCCGCCATCGCGCTGTACGTGGGGCAGCGGTCGCAGGCGGCGGCGATCGCGCAGTCGGCGAAGGCGAACCGGATCGCGGTGCAGATCCAGGCCGACGGCAGCCAGCCGCTGGAGCTGTCGCGGACGCGGTCCTGGCACTACAGCAACTTCAACGTGACGGCGCTGTGCCGGCTCGCGGAGGTCGGACGCCATGTCGGAGTGGATCTGTGGTCGTACACGGCGCCGGGCGGGGGTAGTCTCAGCAAAGCGGTGGACTACTTGATCCCGGCCGCGGAGAACGGCCCGAGCTCCTGGCCGTATCAGGAGTTGGGGACGTTCGACCAGACGCTGGCGCTGTACGAGCTGCACGCGGCGGCGTCGGAGGCGCACGACGGCGCGGCGAGGGCCGCGGTGAGACTGGCGCCGGCGCAGGGCGGGACCGATCTGTGGCCGGTCGAGCCGGACTGCCAGGCGACGAGTTCGGCGGGGTGAGGCCCGCCGCCGCATCGCGTCCGACCGCGTCCGACCGCGGCGGCGAACGCTTGACCGGATCCGGGACCCGCTCCTAGTCTCGTCGGCGGATCGTATATCAGATCTCAGCGACACCGGTCTCCGCCGGCTCCGCGGCGGGCGGCCGGTGTCGCCGCCGTCGTCCTTGGGGGAGCCGCCGTGCCGGAGTCGTTCAGCCCGTCGACCAGCCCGTCGGCCCGCCCGGCGCTGCCGCGTCCGGGCGCCCTGCCGTCCCGCTCGGAGTCGGTGCTGGAGGCCATCAGGCATCTGATCCTCGTCGGCGACCTGCGCTCCGGGGCGCAGCTGGTGGAGACCGAGCTGGCCGAGCGGCTGGGGGTGTCGAAGACGCCGGTGCGGGAGGCGCTGCGGACGCTGGCCGGGTCGGGGCTGGTGACGATCAGCCCGTACAAGGGCGTGACGGTGCGGATCGTGGACCGGGAGCTGGCGCGCGCCGTGTACGACATGCGGCTGCTGGTGGAGCCGGTGGCGACGGCCCGCACCGCGGCCTCCGGCCAGGGCGACTGGGCCGCGGCCGCCGCGGCCCTGGACCGCGCGGACGCCGCCGCCGACGGCGCCGAGCGCTCGCTGGCCAACCGCGCCTTCCACCGCGCCGTCTACGCCGGCTGCGGCAACCCGATCCTGGTGAAGGTGCTCGACGAGCTCCAGGACCAGACGGCGCTGGTGTCCAGCATGGTGTGGAGCACGCTGCACTCCTGGGAGCAGGAGGCGGCCGAGCACCGCGCGATCCTGCGGGCCTGCGAGGCCGGGCAGGCCGAGGCCGTCCGGGACCTGATGCGGGGCCACATCAGCTCGTTCGTGGCCCGGAGCTTCCCGGAGAATGAAGCACTCTGAATCCGGGTGCCCCGCTCCCGCGCGGATGCTTCACTGAAGCATGCGCATCGAGCTTGCCGTCGACGGCCATCCCGTCACTGTCCGCGACCTGGAGCCCGCCGATGAGGACGGTGTCCTGGCCCTGTTCATCGCCTGCGAGGACTGGTTCGTCGCCGCCACCGGCCAGCCCTCGGCCCCCGGTGACGTCCAGAGCGCCTTCTACTCCCTGCCCGAGGGCTCGGACCTGGACGACAAGGTCCTGCTGGTCATCGAGACCAGAGGCCGGGTCGTGGGCTTCGTCGACGCCGTCCGCCGCTGCCCCCACATCGCCGCCGTCTCCGTCGGCACCTTCCTGATCGACCCCGACTACCGCCGCCTCGGCATCGGCCGCGCGGCCGCGCAGGCGCTGTTCAGCGCGGCGAGCGACGCCGATTTCGCCCAGGTCAACGCGCACGTGGTGGACGGCTGGAGCCCCGGCCGCAGGTTCTTGGCGGCGCTGGGCTTCTCGTTCTCGGCCCCGCGCCGGCCGACCACGGCGATCAACCGGAACCTGGCGCCGGGCGAGGACCGGGCGGTCGTCCCGGCGCTGATCTCGTTCTGACGGTCCAGCAAGATGGAGCCATGGCAACCGAAGCGGCCGAGTTCGTTCTGAGCATGGAGGATCTGCGCGAGGTCACCGCCTTCGCCGAGGCGTGTGCACAGGAGGCGCTTGAGATCTTCGAGGCGGAGCGGCCGGACGATACGCGGCCTCGCGACGCGGTCAACACCGCCCGGGAGTTCGCCAGCGGCGGAAAGCGTGGGAAACCGTTGCGCGATGCGGCTTGGGCAGCGCTCAAGGCAGCCAAGGAAGCGGACGGCGCCGCAGCCGAGGCAGCGCGGGCGGCGATGGCGGCGGCGGGCGCCGCCTACTTGCACCCTTTGCCGAACGCCACCCAGGTCAAGCACATTCTCGGGTCGGCAGCGCACGCGGCCAGGGCGGCCGAGCTCGCCGCCGGTGACGATCGAGCCGTCGGCGACGAATGGGTCACGAAGGCGGCGCACCACGCGACCCCAGTCCTCGTCGACGTGCTCAAGCGCTATCCGGTGGCGCCGACCGGCGGCGGACGCATCGGCGAACTGACCCGCCTGTTGGACGCCGCCCTCCGCCGCTGAGCGTCCATCCGTGCGCGCTTGCCTCCGCTCGGCCGGCCCTTCGGTATACGAGCGCGGCTCGACATCCTTCGCCGTGAGCGCTCACGGGCCTCGAAATCCCATGAGTTAAGAACCTTGACACATTATCGCAGAGCTATTAGATCGTATATCGTACGGCACCTCCCCGAGGCATCGAGAGGATGCGGCGTTATGCGAAGACCCCTTCGGAGAGTTCTGCGAACCCCCCTGGTACTGGCCGTCTCCGCGGTGTTGGCGTGGGGCGGAGCCGGGACCGTGAACGCACGGTCCGCGTCGAGCGGAGCCGCCGCCACCGACTGGTCGGTGGCGGTCGTGCACTCGACCATGAAACGTTTCACCGCTTCGACGATCGGCGGCTGGTCGTATCCGGTCGGGCTGTACCTGTACGGCCAGTACCAGGTGTATCTGCGGACGCACGACGCGTCCTATCTCGCCTACCTCAAAGCGTGGGTCGATCGGTTCGTCGCCGCCGACGGCACGATCAATCAGAGCTTCGACAGCCTGGACAGCATGCTGGCCGGGCGCCTGCTGGTGATCCTGCATCACGAGACCGGGCAGGCGAAGTACGCCGTCGCGGCCGCGACCATCCGCAAGCGGCTGGACACCTATCCGCGCACCGCCGACGGCGGGTTCTGGCACGCCGACACGTCCTCGCGCGCGCATCAGCTGTGGGACGACGGCCTCTACATGGTCGTGCCGTTCCTGCTGGAGTACGGCAAGGAGTTCGGGGACTCCGCCTACACCGACGCCGAGGCGGTCAAGCAGCTCACCGTCTACGCGAACCACTTGCAGCAGCCCGACGGCCTTCTCCAGCATGCCTACGACGAGTCCAAGACCGCCGGCTGGGCGAATCCGGCCACCGGCCTGTCGCCGGAGCAATGGTGCCGGGCCAACGGGTGGTACGGCATGGCGCTGGTCACCGCGCTGGACGACGTACCGGCCACCCAGCCGGGACGCGCCGCGCTGATCAGCAGCCTGACACACTTCGCGGCGGGCCTGCAGCGGTATCAGGACCCGGCGTCGGGCCGCTGGTACCAGGTGATCGACCAGCCCGGCGCGGCCGGGAACTGGACCGAGACCTCGTGTTCGAGCATGTTCGCCTACACGCTCGACCGCGCCGCGCGGAAGGGCTACATCGACGCCGGCTACACCGCGGTGGCCCAGAAGGCTTACAACGGCGTCCTGGCGCGGATCTCCCTCGGCACGGACGGTATGACGAATCTCACCACCATCTCGGTCGGGACCAACGTCGGCGACTACGCGTACTACATCGCCCGGACCAAGGCGACCAACGATTTCCACGGGTTGGGGTCGTTCCTGCTGATGAGCGAGGAACACCGGTGAGCCGGCGGGGCCGGGCGCGGTGGGAGCACGCCCGGCCCCGCCCCGGTGCAGCCACCGGTCGGGAGCCGGTTCGGACTCGGTTCGGACTCGGTTCGGACGCCGATCGGATGCTGATCGAGCACCGATCGGGCGCCGTTCGGACACTGATCGGACACCCTCAGCGATTCCGGCGTCATCCTGAGTAGCCGTCGTGACCCTCGGTGCGATAGTCTTCACAAGAACTGAACATTGGTTCACACGACATCGGTCTGCCGCGCTCGCGCCGGAATCAGGCCTCTGATCCCAGGGGGGAGCATGCGGGGAGCTCTCGGCTGGGCGCCGACCCGAGCCCGGCTGCTGCCGCCGGACACCACCG
Organism: Catenulispora yoronensis; assembly: GCF_039531695.1. Lineage (NCBI taxonomy): Bacteria > Bacillati > Actinomycetota > Actinomycetes > Catenulisporales > Catenulisporaceae > Catenulispora > Catenulispora yoronensis. The sequence continues at coordinate 28,642 of NZ_BAAAQN010000046.1, read as the reverse complement.
ACTTCACGGGGCGGCCGGCCGAGGTGGCCGCGCTCACCGACTCCGGCTCCTTCCCCCCGCACGCCGCCGCGCTGTTCGCGGTCACCGGATCCGGCGGGACCGGGAAGACCGCGCTGGCGGTGCGGGCCGCCCGGCTGGTCGGCGGCGCCTTCCCGGACGCCCACCTGTACGCCGACCTCGGCGGCTACGTCGGCACCCCGGCCCCGGTGCCGGACGTGCTGCGCCGCTTCCTGCGGGCGCTGGGCGCCGACGGCCCGCTCCCGGACGATCCGGACGAGCTGGTCGGCATGTTCCGGACCGCACTGGCCGGCCAGCGGGTGCTGATGGTGCTCGACGACGCCGCCGACGAGGCCCAGGTCCGCCCGCTGCTGCCGGCCGGGCCGGACGCGCTGGCCATCGTCACCAGCCGGAACTGGCTCGGCGGGCTGGCCGGCGCGGTGCCGCTGCGGCTGGGCCCGATGCCCGAGGCCGAGGCGGCCGCGATGCTGGCCCGGATCCTGGGCGCGCGCTGGACCGGCGAGGAGGACGCCACCGATCTGCTGGCGCTGTGCGGCCACCTGCCGCTGGCGATCCGGATCGCCGCCGCCCGGCTGCTGTCCCGCCCGCAGATGACCGTCGAGGACCTCTGCGACCAGTTGCGCGACGAGGGCCGCCGGCTGCGCCGGCTGCGGGCCGGGGACATCACCGTGCACGGCGTCCTCACCTCCTCCTACGACGCCCTGGAGGCCGGCGACCGCAAGGTGTTCCGCCGCCTGGGCCTGCTGCGCGGCTACGACTTCTGCGCCGAGGCCGCGTCCCAGGCCGCCGGGCTGGCCCGGGACGAGGCCCAGGAGGCCCTGGACCGGCTGACCGACCGCAGCGTGGTCCGCGCCGAGGCCGCCCCCGGCCGCTACAGCCTGCACTCGCTGGCCCGGCTGTTCGCCGCCGACCGCTTAGCCGCGGACGAGGACGCGGCAGACGTGCGCGCCGCCGAGGCCCGCCATCTGGAGTGGGTGCTGAACCGGCTGCACACGGCCGCGGACCTGATCAATCCGTGTCTGGTGCGGCTGCCCCGGGACGGCGCGGCGCACCCCGGCGGCGCCGCGCGCACCGACGGCACGGCGCTCGCGGACGGCGCCGGAACGCGGGGGACCGGAAGCGGATCCGGCTCGGTCGCGGGTCCTGGCTCAAGCCCAGCCTCAAGCCCCGGCTCAAGTTCCGGCTCACGCTCACGGTCGGGATCCGGCTCACGTTCCGGCTCAAGTCCCGACTCGGGTTCCGGCTCGGACTCCGGCTCGGACTCCGGCCCCGGCTCCGAAGCGGACGCCGATCCCGGCCCCGACCCGGCCGGCGGACCGGCCGAGGCCGGCCCGCCCGGCCCGACCAGCCGCGACGCCGCCCTGATCTGGCTCGACGTCGAGCGCCACAATCTGCTCGCCCTGGTCCGCCACCACCGCCGCAAGGGCGACCAGACCGTGTGCTGGATCGTCTCCGACGCGCTGCGCGGCTATTTCCACGCCCGTCGGAACCTGCGCGAGTGGACGCGGATGGCGGGCATCGGACTGGCCGCCGCGCGGCACGCCGGCGACCTGCGCGCCCAGGCGGCGATGCACCTGAACCTCGGACTGGCCGCGTATTCCGGGGGCCGGCTGGACCAGGCCGAGGAGCACTACCACCGCACCGTCGAGCTGGGCCTGGGCACCGGCTGGCGCGAGGGCGAGGCCGCCGCGTACCGGAACCTCGCGGGCGTGGCGCTGCTGCACGGCGATCCCGCGGCCTCGGAGAAGTACCTGTCGCTGTGGGCGGATCTGAATGCGGTCCTGGGGCAGTGCCCCGACTCGGCCGCGGAGATCGCGCAGTGCGCCGCGGACCTGGGGGACGCCGAGACCGGCGACTGGGAGCGCCTCAGCCACCGGGAGCAGACCGTGGCCCGACTGGTGGTCCAGGGGCTGACCAACCAGCAGATAGCCAAACGCATCCGCTGCTCCCCGGAGACGGTGAAGTTCCACCTGCGCAACATCTTCCGGAAGCTGGAGATCGGCTCGCGGGTGGAGATCGCCCGGTTCGTGCTCTCCCCGGGGCGGGCCGCCCCGCCGGGAGTCGGGGTCTGAGCGGGCGCGGCGACCGGTGCCGCGGCACCGGCAGCGGCCGCCGCGGTCCGTGCTCAGCCCGCCACGATCTCCAGCAGGCTGACCTCGACCCCGATCCCGCTCAGGGCCCCGCCCTGGCGGCGCCAGGTGCGCAGGCCCAGTCCCAGCTCGTCGGCCATCACCTGCAACCGCTCCAGGTTGCCCAGGGTGTTGAAGCCGAGGAACAGGCGGCCGCCGGGGGTGAGCAGACGCGGGCCCTGGCTCAGATAGCGGCGGTGCGTGGCGTAGTCGCGGTCGAAGAAGGCCCACTGGAGCTCGTCGAGGTACTCGAACTCCGCGGGCGCGTCTATGACGTTGGAGTTCCAGTAGACGACGTCGAACCGCTCGTCGGGCCCGATCTCGGCGAACAGGTCGCTCTTGAGCACCCGCACCCGGTCGGCGACGCCGTGCCGGGCCGCGTTGGCCTCGGTGTTCGCGACCGCCGCGGTCGCGATGTCGACCGCCGTGACCCGGGCGCAGCCGGACAGGGCGGCGGTCACCGCGGTCACGCCGGTGCCCGAGCCGACCTCCAGGAACGAGCCGCCGGCCGGATAGGGCAGCCATTCGGTGAACGCCTGCGTGGTGATCGTGTGCACCGGTGCGAACACCCCGGGCATCAGGGTCCAGGTCCGGCCGCCGAGCTGGAACTCGTCGGGCCGGCCCTCCAGGGCGCCGTGGCGGAGGCGCAGTGCGGCGCCGGCGGCCATCACGTCCGATGCCGGATCCGGATCCGGGCCCGGGCCCGTCCCCGCTCCGGAATGCTCCGCGTACTCCCCCGCGTAGTCCCGCCCGTACTCCCGCTCGTACTCCCGCTCGTGCTCCCCCGCCTGATCCCCCGTCGGATCGGCCTGCCCGCTCGCCTGCCGTCCCTCGATCGTCATGCTGTTCTCCGTCCCGTACCGCCGGCGCGGGCCCGCTCGGCCCGCCGTCCCTTGTTCGAGGATGAACATCAGGGCTCTGATTTGCAAGTCCGGGTCACGGTCCGGGTCCGGGCCCGGGCCCGGACCCGGGGAACGCGAATGCGCCCGGGCGCCGGTCCCACCAACCGGCGCCCGGACTCGGCCGCCATCATGCGACCCGCCACCTGCCACGGCGGCCGCTCATCGGTCGGCTCGGCGGTCACCGCCGGTCGGCACCGGCCCGCCCTCCCGACCCGGTCTCACCCCGCCGGCGCCGCCGCGCCGAGCGCCGTCAGGGCGCCGGCCTCCAGCTCGCCGGCGTGCGCGTGGTCCCGGCCCACGGCCAGGAACTGCCCGGACGGCCCGGCCGGCCCGAACACGCCGGCCGGGCCCCGGACGCCGCCGACCGCGCCGTCCCCGGCGCCGAGGGCCGCGCCGAGGTCGTCACCGGTCAGCAGCACCCCGGTGCGGGTCCGCGGGTCGAAACCCAGTCCCTCCCGCGCCAGCACCTCCTCGGCGGCGCCGAGCGCGGACCACCGCACCCGGTCGCGCACGATCAGCACCCTGGTGTCCAGATAGTCCGTGCCGACCGCCAGCCGGGCGACCGCGTCCAGATGCGTCGCCGCGGACAGCCCGCAGGTCAGCCCGGTGAACAGCACCCGGCCCGAGGGGGTCAGCGCGGCGTCCAGGCTGCCGTACCCGATGTGGCCCAGGTCCCGGACCGTCGCCATCACCTGGGTGGCCTGGCCGATGAAGTCGGCGAGGTCCGGCACCAGCTCCGGGCGCGGCGGGATGACCAGGGCGTCGCGCGGCGCGGCGGCCGGGGCGTGGCCGTGAAAGAGCACGGACACCCCCTCGGGGGCGGCCAGGAACTCGATGTGGAGCCGGCCGCAGTCCAGGATGTAGTGCTCGACGACGACCGGGGACGCCTCGTCCCCGCGGTAGCGCCGCCAGTTCTTGTCCAGGTACTCGGCCAGGGTCTCGCGGTCGCCGATCGCGACCGTGGTCCCGGCGTCGGCGCCGGGCCGACCGCCGACCGGCACGATGAGCTCGTCGGCGGCCCCCGGCTCGCTCCCGCGGCCGGTGCGCACCAGGGCCGAGCGGCCCCCGCACAGCAGCCGCCAGACGAAGTCCTCGGCCTCGCGCGGGCCGGCGCAGACGCGGCCCTCGGGGATCGGGGTGGCGGTGCCGCCGGCCACCGCCCGGAACTGCGAAGGAGTGCCGACCAGCCCGCCGTCCTGCTCGGCGGGGTCCGCGGCGGCGCCGGGCGGTCCGTCCAGGCCCGCCGCACGGGCCAGGCGATGGACCGCCGCGTCGCCGCGGACCGGGAGGACCCGGTCCACGCCGCGGGCACCCGCCAGCATCCGAAGCTCCCCCACGAAGCCCGGGACGGCGAGCCGGTCGTCGTCGAGCCACTCGGCACCCTGACGTCCCGCTGGGGGGACCGCGATCCGGGGCTCGCCGGCCGGCAGAGCGGCGAGCCGCCGTACCCGGTCCAGGAAGTCCCCCGTCGGATGCGACGGCAACACCACCACGTCGCCGCTCCGGGCGAACCACACCACACGGTGTGCGAACGGCCCGGGCAGCCGGTTGCCGATGACGAGTGAGCTCATGGCCTTCAGCCTGGTCGCGGCGCCGGGGCGGGACAACTGCCCGTTGGGGTAGGGCGCCGCGGGCCGGCCCGGCGGCCGGGCCGGGGTGATCACCTACCCGAACGGGTGGGTATGAGGGCTCTGCGATTCTGCCTAGAGTCGTGTCGCGGCGCCGGCGCGCGGCCCGGTGCGGTACGAGGTGGGGGGCGGCTCATGAATCCACGGGTGGCGGTGGTGGACGGCGTCGGCGGCGGCCGGTGGCTGACCCGCGAGCTGACCGACCGCGGCGCCGACTGCGTGCACGTCAAGAGCCGGCCGGCGCTGGAACCGTATCTGGACAGCGGCTTCCGGCCCGACGAGTACGCCCTGGACCTGGGCTACGACCACGACGTCGGCCGGCTGGCCACCCGGCTGGGCAACCTGGGCGTGGCCTGGGTCGTCGCCGGCCACGCCGGCGGCGCGGCCACCGCCGAGACCCTGGCCCGGCTGACCGGGCTGCCCGGCGACGACCCGGACCTGGCCGAGGCCCGCCACGACCGGCAGGCCATGGCCCGCCGCCTGTACGAGGCCGGCCTGGACGCGCCCCGCGGCTGCCTGGTGACCGCGGCCGACCAGGCCGTGGCCTGGTTCGCCGACGCCGAGCTCGGCGCCGTCGGGGCGGTGGTGCGGCCGGCCGACGGCGCCGGGGCGGGCACCGACCGCGCCCGGTTCTGCGCCGACGCCGCCCAGGTGCACGCGGCGGTCTCGGCGCTGCTGGGCACCGGCGGCCCGGGCGGCTCCGCGAACGTCTCCGCGACCGTGTTCGGCGGCGCGCACCACAGCGTCCTGGTCCAGGAGCGGCTGGCCGGCGCGGAGTTCGTCGTGGACACCGTGTCGATCGACGGCGTCCACCTGGTCGCCGACACCTGGCGCCGGGTCAAGGAGGTCCGCGACCTGGCCGCCACCGGCACCCCGATCTCCGACTTCGAGGAGCCGGCCGACCCGGCCGCGCCGGAGGTGGCGGCGATCCACAGCTACGTGCTGCGCGCCCTGGACGCCCTGGGCGTCCGGCACGGCGCCGCGCACAGCCGGGTGGTGCTGACCGCCCGCGGCCCGGTCCTGGTCGACCCGGGCGCCGGGCTCGGCGACGACACGCTGCCCTGGGTCGCCGAGAAGTTCCTGGGCTACTCGACCGTGGGCCTGCTCGCCGCCGGGATCCTCCAGCCCCGCGACACCCTGCAGCGGGCCGCGCGGCTGCCCGAGCGCTGGCCGGAGCCGATCCGCCGGGTGGCGCTGATCAACCGGCGTCCGGGCCCGGTCCGGCCCTCGCCGCAGTGGGCCGGCGCGCTGGAGGCGCTGCCGACCGCGGTCGCGGTGTCGGCGGCGGCCGGCGCCGGGATGGAGCTGCCGGTGACCCGGGGCCCGGGGACCTCGCCGGGCTTCGTCTACCTCAGCGCCCCGGACCCGCAGCTGATCGAGCGCGACTATCTGACGATCCGTGAGTGGGAACAACAGGGACCTTACACCGGGTAGCCGGACCGGTCGCGCACCAGGGCCGGCGGGGCGGCTGGTACCCGCCACAACGCGGGGCGGGCGCCGTTTGTCGCTCCGAACAAACCCGCGGCGGGCGCGTGACGCGGCGGCGCGCGCGGCGTTTTCCAGGCGTGGACATCCAGGAAGCCGACATCGCCGCCATGGGCCGGGCCGAGCTCGAGGAGCTCATCGACCGCGCGGTGCGCCCGGACGTGCCGTTGCGGGTGTTGTTCGCGGCCCTGGACCGCTATACGGAACTGTTGCGGCCGGTGCTCGACGACGAGGTCGAGGACGGGACCGGAACCGGAACCGGAACCGACGGCGCGGCCGGGGCGGAGGTGCCCGCCGGGGTCGGGCGCGCGGCCGGGGTCCAGGGCGCCTCGGGCGCGGCCGGGCGGGCGGGGCTGCCAGGTCCCTGAGGCGGCGCCCGGACCGATCGCAGAATCTTGCGCGTGGAGGCCATGACACATCACTGACGCGAAGCTGTCGGTGTGTCAGCTCCTCCGTCGGGCCCGATCTCCGTTCACGGAGATCGGGCCCGATGCACGCGGTCAGGTCTCGATTCTGCAATACGTTGACGTCGAGTCGAGCCGATCTACTAGGTTTGCGGAGGGGGTTGGGGTGATTCCTTCCAGGCGGAACCCCTATCCTGCTGTCCCGGATTCGGGGATTCGACATCGATTTCAAAGTGGGGGTCAGCATGCAACCGCTGGACGCGGGGGATCCGACACGCATCGGGCCTTATGCCATTCTGGGCGTGCTCGGCAGCGGCGGCATGGGCAAGGTGTACCTGGGCCGGTCCACCGGCGGCCGGACGGTCGCGGTCAAGGCCGTGCGCCCGGAGCTGGCCGACGACGCCGGATTCCGGATCCGGTTCCGGAACGAGGTGGAGGCCGCCAAGTCGGTGTCCGGGGCGTTCACCGCCGCGGTCGTCGACGCCGACACCGAGGCGCCGGTGCCGTGGTTCGCCACCGCGTACATCGCCGGCATCTCGCTGGGCGACGCGGTGCAGCGGCACGGGCCGCTGCCGGAGCCGGCGCTGCGGACGCTGGCGGCCGGCCTGACGGAGGCGATATCGGCGATCCACCGCACCGGGATCATCCACCGGGACCTGAAGCCGGCGAACGTGCTGCTGGCGCTGGACGGCCCGTACGTCATCGACTTCGGCATCACCCGGGCCACCGAGGGCACGGCGCTGACCACCGCCGGCACCGTCATGGGTTCGCCCGGCTTCATGTCCCCGGAGCAGGCCTCCGGCATCCGGGTCGGGCCCGAGACCGACCTGTTCTCGCTCGGCGCGACGCTGGTGTTCGCCGCCACCGGCCGCAGCCCGTTCGGCGACGGCCCCACGCCGGCCCTGCTCTACCGGGTGGTCAGCACCGACCCGGACATCACCGGGGTCCCGGACTCGCTGCTGGACATGATCCGCGCCTGCCTGAGCAAGGAGCCGGCGCGCCGGCCCACCACCCAGCAGATCGCCGACTACCTGGCCCACAACGCCCCGGCGCCCACCACCGGCGGCTGGCTGCCGCCGGACTACACCGACGCGATCGTGGCGGCGAGCGCCGTGATGACCCACATGGGCACCGCCACCGGGCCGGCCGGGCACCTGAACCCGACCAAGCCGGAGTATGGGCCGAACCAGGGCTATGGCACCGGTCCGAATCAGACCACTCCGCCGCACGGCGCCTACGCGCAGCAGTACGGCCCGACCGCGCAGAGCGGGGTCATGGGCGTGGGCCCGGGGCCGAACGGCCAGGGCGGGCCCGGGGGTCCCGGCGGCGGCAAGCTGAGCCGGCGGGCGCTGGTCGGCCTGGTCGGCGGCGGCGTGGTGGTGCTCGGCGGCGGGACCGCGGCGGCGATAGCCCTGTCCGGGGACAAGAACTCGCCCGTGGCCGACCCGACCACCTCCTCGGGGCCGACCACGGCCGGTTCCAGCGGCCCGACCTCGGGTCCGCCGACCTCCGGCGGCTCCTCCTCGGCCGCCGCGCCGACCACCGCCGACACCGCGCCCACCACGACCAACCCGCCGTTGCAGGACCCGAACAACCCGCCGCAGACCACGATGGGCGGCAACCAGGCGGCGACCTCCTGGACCGCGCAGACCACGGACCAGATCTGGGGCACCGCGCTGAGCAAGGACGTGCTGCTGCTGCTCGGCACCGAGAAGACGCACGGCCTGAACATGCAGGGCCAGACGAAGTGGCCGGACATCGACTGCGGCTCGGGCACCGTCGGCATCCTGACCGCGCTGGAGGGCGACACCGTCTACACCAGCGGTATGAACCACGTCGGCGACGAGCCGGTGTACGCGATCGACATGGCCACCGGCAAGGTCCTGTGGACGCTGCCGCAGGCCGACCGGCAGTGGTCGCCGCAGGGCGCCGCGGGCGTGCTCGGGGACCAGATCATCATCACGGCGAACATCAACGTGCAGGGCGACGGGGTGTTCGCCGTCGACAAGAACAAGCACACGCTGCTGTGGAAGGCGAACACCCCGAAGATCGGCTCGGTGCACGTCCCGCCGAAGGGCAACCTCATCTTCGTCGGCGCCAAGACCGCCGGGAACGACAACACCAACACCATCACCGCCCTCGACGTCACGGCGGGAGGCAAGGAGTCCTGGCACTACGACCAGAAGTACGGCGTGTTCGGCTCGGCCGGCGAGGACTTCTTCGCCGCCACGGACAAGTTCGTCTTCATCGGGGGCCAGAAGCTCACCGCGCTGAACATCGCCAACGGGACGCTGGCCTGGGAGGCGAAGATCGGCGACCCCGACGGCTCGCCGAGCCTGGTCAACATCCCGATCCTGGACGGCAAGGGCCGGGTCCTGGTCACCGCCGACGAGTACCTGGCGGCGGTGGACGCCACCACCGGCAAGATCCTGTGGCAGGCCAAGGGGCCCAACCAGTTCCAGATCGACAGCCCGTTCGCGGCCGCCGACGGCAACGTGTACTGCGTGGACTACAAGGGCACGCTGTACGCGGTCGACGCCAGCAGCGGCGCGCCCAAGTGGCTGTACGCGAACGCGCTGCTGGCCAGCCAGTCGCCGACGACGATCACCGCGGGCAACGGCAAGGTGTTCTACACCGCCGGCCAGGCGGTCATGGCGTTCAACGCCACCGGGAAGTAGGCACTCGGCAGTCAGGCACTCAGTAGTCAGGCATTCCGCGCCGGCGAGCGGCGCCCGGTCCCTCAGGGAGCGGGCGCCGTCGGCGTTTCAGCGGTCAGGGTTACCGGCGGCGGCTGCGGCGGCCGGCGGCGTGCGCCCCGAGCGGGACGGCGAGGGCCGCGGCGGCGGCGAGCAGGCCGAGCCACAGGGCGTGGGAGGTCGCCGAGTCGGAGGACGAGCCACCGGTCCGGGTGTACCGCAAGACCACTACCGACGGGGGCAGTGAAGAGTCGACGCCACTGCCAGGTGAGGCCGTGTTCTCGTTGCCGGTTCTCGTGCCGAGTGAGGACGAGGTCTGCGACGGCGCTGCGGTGTCCGGGGAGTCCGGCGCGGTCGGGGCCGGCGTGAGCGGCGTGGTCGGGGCGGGGGTGGTCGCGGCCGGGCTCGTCGCGATCGGAGCGGTCGGGGTGGTCGGCGCGGCGGAGGTTGTCGCGGCCGGCGTGGTCGGCGTGGCGGTCGGCGCGGTCGCCGGCGGCGCGCCGACCTGTGCGCCCGATCCGGTGCCCAGCGTGCCCACGGCCTTGACGCGGCCGTCGGCGGCCAGCCCCCAGTCCATCAGCTTCGCGGCCTGATCGAAGATGTCGGTGCCGCCGAGCATCAGGGTCTCGATGACCGTGTGGCCGTCGCGGGTCGCGGCGCCGACGTAGGTGTGGCCGGCCTTGGTCGTGATGCCGCCCTTGATCCCGATCATGCCCGGGTAGGTCATCAGCATCGGGTCGTGGCTCTTGAGCGCGATGCCCTTGCCGCCGGGGCCGGGGAACGTGGCCTGCTTCAGCGCGCAGTAGGAGCGGAAGTCCGCGTTGTGCAGGCCGGCGCGCGCCAGCAGCGCGAGATCGTAGGAGCTGGTGACCTGACCGTTGGCGTCGTAGCCGTCCGCGTCGGCGACGACGGTGTCGTGGGCGCCGAGCGCGCGGGCCTGCTTCTGCATCAGCGCGACGGTCGTGTCCAGTCCCCCGGCCAGGTGCGCGAGTTCGGCGACGGCGTCGTTGGCGGAGTCGATGAAGGTGGCGCGCCACAGATCGGCGACGGTGTAGGTGACGCCCGCGGTCATGCCGACCACGCTGCCGTCGGGCTCGGCGGCGAAGTCGGAGGCCTTCGGCGTCACGGCGAGCGTCGGCGACAGGCGCGGGATGAGGGTGTCGGCGGTCAGGACCTTGAGAGTGCTGGCCGGGTAGAGCTGCCGGTGCGGCGCCTGTTCGGCGAGGATCTGGCCGGTGTCGTAGTCGGCGACGACGTAGGAGACCACGTCGAGGTCCGGCACCGCCGGGACCGGGTCCGCGGCGCGGGCCGGCGGCGGCGCGGCCGACAGCGCCAGCACCAGGACCGCGAGCAGCGCGGCGGTGCGGGGAACAGGGGCACGCGAGCTCAGCCTGACCGCCACACGCCGGACCGTATCAGGGCTTCGCGGTGCTGCTCCACAGAGGTCGCCGCGAGTGATCCGACATTCGACGTTGACACTGTCATATGACAGTGTCACGATGGAGTCGTGAACGGAGAACCGGCGCGGTGGACCATCGACCGGCTGGCGCGGCTGACCGCGGCGGCGTTGGCCTCCGGCGCGCCCGCCGCCCAGCCCAACGGCCGGATCAGGGAGGTGCCCGACGTGCGGACCATCCGCTACTACACCTCGATCGGGCTGCTGGACCGGCCGGCCGCGATGCGCGGGCGGACGGCGCTCTACGGCCGGCGGCACCTGGCGCAACTGGTGGCGATCAAGCGGTTGCAGGCGGCCGGACTGACGCTGACCGAGGTGCAGGAGCGGCTGCTCGGGACCGACGCGGCGGCGGTGGAGCGGATCGCGCTGCTGCCCGTGGACGGGGATCTGGACGCGATGGAGGCGTTCTTCACGCAGAACGAGCTGGAGGTGCTGGACCGACTCGACGACGAGCGAACGACCGGTCAGGCGGACGACGCCGGAACGGATGCGGATATTACGGACACTACGGACGCTGACGGGTTCACCGAACCGCGGCGGCGGTTCTGGTCGGCGCGCCCCGCGACGGCCTCCGCCGGCCATGACGAGGAGGCCGCCGCCGAGGAGGACCTGTCGTGGCAGCTCCCAGCCGTCCCGTCCCTGCTGTCCGGCGTCCGCCTGGCGCCCGACGTCACGCTGCTGCTGACGGCGCGCCCCGGCCCCGGGCCGGACGCCGCCGACCTGGCCGCCATCGCCGAAGCGGCGCGGCCGCTGCTCGACCTGCTGCATCGACTCGGGTTGTCGGAGTCCTGACTTCCCGATCTTCCTAAGGGGGAACTGGCATGACTGTTCGAACCGGATCCGTGGACGTCTTCGAGGTCGCCGAGGAGGTGCCGCGGCTGGCGCCCGAGGGCGGCCTCGGCGCGCTGCGGACCGAACGCGGCAACCTGCCGCTGGAGCTGGTCGACGTCCGCGCGGCGGTGGTCGGGCTGGCCGTGCGCACCGAGCTCGCGCAGGGCTTCCACAACCCGTACGACGAGCCGTTGGAGGCCACGTACGTCTTCCCCCTGCCGGACCGGGCGGCGGTGACCCGGCTGCGGATGGAGACGGCCGACCGCGTCGTCGAGGGCGTGGTGAAGGAGCGGGAGACCGCGCGCGCCGAGTACGACCAGGCGGTCTCCGAGGGCCGCCGGGCCTCGATCGCCGAGGAGGAGCGGCCCGGGGTGTTCACGCTGCGGGTCGGCAACATCATGCCCGGCGAGCGGGTGGTGGTGCGCACGACGCTGTCCGGCCGGCTGCCCTACGAGGACGGGCAGGCCACGTTCCGCTTCCCGCTGGTCGTCGCTCCGCGCTACATCCCCGGCGCGCCGCTGCCCGGCGGCGCGGTCGGCGACGGCACGGCCGCGGACACCGACCAGGTCCCGGACGCCTCGCGGATCAGCCCGCCGGTGCTGCTGCCCGGCTTCCCGAACCCGGTGCGGCTCTCGATCGAGGTGGCGGTGGACCCGACCAGGCTGCCGCTGGCCGGGCTGGCGTCGAGCCTGCACGGAGTGTCGGCGGCCGAGGACGGCGCGCGGCACGTGGTGCGGCTGGACCCCGGGGCGCGCTGCGACCGGGACTTCGTGCTGCGGCTGGGGTACGGCGGGCAGGCCGCGGCCACGTCGCTGGTGGTGGCCCGGGACGCGGTGATCCGGGACGCGGTGGTCGGCGATGGCGATGGTGCTGACGGCGGCGCCGAGCGTGGCCTCACCGACGGCGCCGGCCACGGCGCGGCGGACCGCGGCGGCGCGGACGGCACCTTCCTGCTGACCGTCCTCCCGCCGGAGCCGACCGGCGCCGTCCGCCCGCGCGACGTGGTCCTGGTCCTGGACCGCTCGGGCAGCATGAGCGGCTGGAAGATGACGGCGGCCCGGCGCGCGGCGGCCCGCATCGTCGACACCCTGACCGCCGCCGACCGGTTCGCCGTGCTGGCCTTCGACCACGACATCAGCACCCCGCCGGACCTCCCGGACGACCGCCTGTCCGCGGCCACCGACCGGCACCGCTTCCGCGCCGTGCAGCACCTGGCCGCGATCGAGGCGCGCGGCGGCACCGAGATGGCCCGGCCGCTGCGCCGCGCCACGGACCTGCTGGCCGCCGCCGGACCGGAGCGGGACCCGGTGCTGGTGCTGGTCACCGACGGCCAGGTCGGCGACGAGGACGCGCTGCTGTCCGACCTGTCGGCGGCGCTGTCCGGGCTGCGCGTGCACACCGTCGGCATCGACACCGCGGTCAACGCCGGCTTCCTGAACCGGCTGGCGACGGCCGGCGGCGGCCGCTGCGAGCTGGTGGAGTCCGAGGACCGCCTGGACGAGGCGATGGACGCCATCCACCGCCGCATCGGCACCCCGCTGGTCACCGGCCTCCGGCTGACCGGCGCCGACGGCTTCGCGCCCGATCAGGACTCGATCACCCCCTCCCGCCTGCCCGACCTGTTCTCCGGGGCCCCGCTGGTGGTCGCCGGGCGGTTCGCGGCCCCGGACGGGACCCCGGCCGGCTCCCTTTCCCCGACCGGCGCCCTGCTCCTGACCGGCACCGCCGCCGACGGCTCCGCCTGGAGCCGCCAGGTCGCGGCGGTCGCGGCCGAGGACGCCGAGCTGGCCGCGTTCTGGGCCCGGGGCCGGGTCCGGGACCTGGAGGACCGCTACGTCTCCGCGTCCACCGGCCAGGACGAGCTGGAGCGGGCGATCGTCGACACCTCGGTCCGCTTCAACGTCCTGTCGCGCTTCACCGCGTTCGTGGCCGTGGACACCGTCGTGGTGAACGAGAGCGGGACGCTCAAGCGGGTCACCCAGCCGGTGGACCTGCCGGCCGGGTGGGAGATGCAGAAGGACGTCGCGCTGCCGGTCAGCATGCCGATGTACGGCGCGCCGCCGCCCGCGCCGATGCCGGCCTCCGCCCCGCCGATGGCCTCCGGTGCGTCGGTGAAGCTTTCCAAGCGCACCATCGCCGGCGACGAGATCTTCGCCAGCATCGCCGCCGACAGTCTGGACCTGGAGGCGCGGTCGACGAAGAGTGTGCGGACCCGGGCTCCGCAGCCGCAGCCGCCGCGTCCGGGCGGACAGCCGGGAGCGGCTCCCGCCGGCCCGGCGCAGGCGCCGTCGCCCGAGCCGAGCGCGCCGCGGCCGGACGCCGAGGCCCTCGACGCGTTGGCGAAGCTCTGGCTTTCTCGTCTGAGCGAGGTCGCGGGCCGGCCGGAGGACGAGCAGGAAGCCTTGGTGCACGAGGTGCGGTCGGTATTCCGCGACCTGGAACTCCCCGACGCCCTCACCGCCGCCCTGAACGCCTTCTGGAACGGCACCGGCGACCAGCAGGCGGACACCGCGGCCCGCCTCGAAGCCGCCGTCACCTTCCTGAAGGCCCTGCTCAAGCCCGAGCGGCGCCCCTTCTGGAAGCGGTGACCGACACCGTCAGCCCTCGATCATCAACGCCGCCGCGTGCTCCCCGATCATCAGCGCGGCGGCGTTGGTGTTCCCGCCGACGATGCTCGGCATGATCGAGGCGTCGGCCACCCGCAGCCCCGCCACCCCGCGGACCCGCAGCGCCGGGTCCACGACCGCGCGCTCGTCGACGCCCATCCGGCAGGTGCCGACCGGGTGGTAGACGGTCGTGGCGCGGTTCGGGAGCTCGGCGGCCAGTGCGGCGCGGTCGGCGTAGGACGAGCCCGGGGACGACTCGCCGGCGACCCGGCCGCCGAGGCCGCGGTGCGCCATCGCCTCGCGGACCAGCTCCATGCCGTCGAGCAGCAGCTCGGCGTCGGCCGGGTCGCGCAGGTAGGCCGGGTCGATCAGCGGGGCGGCGGTCGGGTCGGCCGAGGCCAGCCGCAGGGTGCCGCGGCTCTTGGGGTAGATCAGGGTCGGCATGACGGTCAGGGTGCGCCGGGGATCGGCCTTGTGCCGGACCGGGGCGTCCTGGTTCGGGCCCGGATAGGACCAGGGCAGCACATGGAGTTGCAGGTCGGGGACGGCGTCGGCGGCCGGGCTGCGGACGAAGCCGACGGCCTCGAACACCGTGCGGCCCACCCAGGTGCCGCCGCGCGTCAGCTCCTTGAGGAAGCCGCGGGCGAAGTACGGCGCCGTGCCCTTGTTCCGTGCCTCGGGCATCAGGAAGCACATCGGCACGAACAGGTGGTCGTGCAGGTTGTCGCCGACCGGCAGGTCCTCCGCGACCTCGATGCCCAGGGAGCGCAGGTGCTCGGCCGGGCCGATGCCGGACAGTTGCAGCAGCTGCGCCGAGCCGAACACTCCGGCGCTCAGCACCACTTCGCGCTCGGCGCGGATCACCTGCCGCGCGCCGCTGTCGGTGATGATCTCGACGCCGACCGCGCGGCCCTTCTCCAGCACGACGCGCGCCACGGTCACCCCGGTGGCGACGTCCAGGTTCGCCATGCCGTGGTCGTCCAGGTAGCCGACCGAGGAGCTGTAGCGCAGGCCGGCGTCGGCGCTCTGCTGGACGATCGCGATGCCTTCCTGGGACTCGGCGTTGTAGTCGTCGAGCACCTTGACGCCGGCGGTGTCGGCGAAGGCCTCCATGAAGCCCAGGGTCGCGGTGGTCACGTCGGTCTGCCGCCGAACCTTGATCGGGCCGGATCCGCCGCGGAACTCGGTGTCGCCCTCCTCCCAGCTCTCCAGCTTCTTGAAGCTGGGCAGCACGTCGGCGTAGGACCAGCCGGCGCAGCCCTCGGCGGCCCAGGAGTCGTAGTTGGCGGCGTTGCCGCGCACGAACAGCATGCCGTTGACCGAGGCGGAGCCGCCGAGCACCTTGCCGCGGGTCTGCGGGACCCGACGGCCCAGCGCGTCGTCCTGCGGCACCGAGTAGTAGCCCCAGTCCAGGCGCTTCTTCAGCTGCGGCACGCTGTGCACGGCCGCGATCAGGCCGGGCTTGCGCACCAGCGTGGTGCGGTCGGACCCGCCGGCCTCCAGCAGCAGGACCTTGGCCCCGGTCGCGGCCAGCCGGGCGGCCAGCACACAGCCGGCGCTGCCCGCTCCGACGACGATGTAGTCGGCCTGTCCGGCCACCGAACGCTGCGCCATGGGACGTTCCCCTCCCGCGGCCCGCGCCGCGCGATCACGTTAGGTCGCTGCACTGTAGGGGTGAGGGCGTGAGGGTTCAATAGCCATCTTCGGCTGGTCGGCGCGCCCGGTTCGGCGCCGGATCCGTGGCCCGATCCAAGGCCCGATCCGACGCCGGACCCGGCACTTGATCCGGCACTTGATCCGACACCAATTCCGGCACCGGTGAGCAGCACTCCGGAGCAGGCCTCCAGCCGGGCTCCGCACGGACCGGAGGGCCGACCCGGTATCACAGGGCTCGAACACGCGCGGTATCACCGCGCTCACTCTGTGCCAAGGAGGAGAACCCATGCGCCCCACGATCGGCAGCAAGACCCTGCGCACCTCAGCGCTGCTGGCCTCGGCCGTCGCCGGCCTGGCCGTGGTGCCGGCCGGCACCGCCTCGGCCTGGCCCGGCCCGACCAAGATCTACTGCGCCAGCACCACCGCCACCGGCGTGTCCACCGTCAACTGCACCAACGACCTGTTCAACTTCTCGTGGTTCCAGTCCTGGAGCCACAGCGGCGACACCGGCGTGAGCATCTACCAGCCCTACGCGCTCACGCTGACCTGCGTGTCCGGTGCCGCGGTCAGCGTCACCCTGCACGTCTCGGACGGCAACCCGTCCTGGTCCGGCACCTGCGCCTGACCAGGGACGTATCCGTAGCAAGCAGCTGAGGGAGTGCGCCGGGGTAGTCAAGGCCCCGGCGCACTCGCGCGTATTCTGGACCGCCATGGACACCCTGGAGTTCGCCGACGGCCCCGCCTGGGAGTCCTGGCTGGAGACGCACCACGACGACGCCTCGGAGGCCTGGCTCCGCATCGGCAAGCGCAACTCCGGAGCGCCGTACCTGTCCATCGCCGACGCTCTGGACGGCGCCCTGAGCTTCGGCTGGATCGACGGCCAGCGCCGCGGCCTGGACGAGGTCTCCTTCCTCCAACGCTACTCCCCGCGCGGCCGGCGCAGTCCTTGGTCGCAGCGGAACGTGGACAACGCCGAGGCGCTGATCGCCGCCGGACGGATGCGGCCCGCGGGCCTGGCCGCGATCGAGGCCGCCAAGGCCGACGGACGGTGGCAGCGGGCCTACGAGCCGCAGAGCACTGCCGAGGTGCCGGCCGAACTGGTCGCGGCCCTGGCTGCGGACGAGGCGGCCGGGGCGGCCTTCGCGAAGCTGGGGCGGTCGGAGCAGTACCTGCTGATCCTGCCGTTGCTCAAGGCGGGAACGGAGAAGTCGCGGGCGACGGCGGTCGCCAAGGCGATCGACTCGCTCAAGCGGGACGAGTGACGTCGGGCATCGGGGCCTGAGCCGACTACGCCTCCCCCGCCGCGACGAACATCGGCAGCGCGACGAAGATCCGATCCCGGCGGGCGCGGTCGGCCTGCTCGGCGAGCCAGCCCTCGTCGTCGGTGAGGCGGCGCAGCAGGGCCAGGGCCAGGTCGCCGGTGAGAAGCAGGGTATGGACTTCGACGACGACGTTCGTGAAGCCGGCGTCGAGCAGCAGGGCACGATGGCGGCGGGCGACGCGTGGCGACGGGAACGTGTCGGCCTTGGCGTGGACGAGGCGGCGGGTGGCGGCCGGGTCATCGGAATCGATGACGATGGTGTCCCAGTCGGAGCCGAGCAGAACCGCGCGGCCGCCCGGGGCGAGGACGCGGCGCGCCTCGGCCAGGGCGCGGGGCGGATCGTCGAGCAGGTGCAGCACCTTGTCGGCGCGGTAGCCGGCGGCGGAGCCGGTTTCGAGGGGCAGGTCGTAGGCGCCGCCGAGGCGGAACTCGGCGGCCGGCCAGCGGTCGCGGGCCGCGGCGATCATGACCGGATCGGGGTCGACGCCGAGCGCGCGGGCACCGCGATCGGCCAGCTCGGCGACCGCTCGGCCGCCGCCGCAGCCGACGTCGACCACGGTGTGGTCGGCGCGGTCGGTACTGTCGGTGTGGTCGGTGTGGTCGGCGTGGTCGGTACTGTCGGCGTGGTCGGCGCAGTAGCCGAGCAGCTCGTAGGAACGGCTACGCAGCGCAACGCTCTGCGGCTGGGCATCTCCGGCGTCGAGGACGGCCAGCAGACTCGAAGTGGACATGTGCCCCATGCTCCGACTTAATGTCGACATGAAGTCAAGCCCACTGACGATCGGCCAGGTAGCCGACCACTTCGGCCTGCCGACCCACGTCCTGCGGCACTGGGAGTCGGTGGGCCTGCTCACCCCGGCGCGCGCCGAGGCCGACCGCCGCCGCTACTCCCCCGACGACCTGGTCCGCATCGCCACGATCGTGGCTCTGAAGCGCGCCGACATGTCGCTGCCGGACATCGGCGCGTTCCTCGACACCCTCCACACCCCCGCACGCAAGGAAGTACTGCGGCGGAACCAGACCGAGCTGCGCGCGAAGATGGCGGCGCTCCAATCCGCGCTCGACCTGGTGGAGGCGGGCCTGAAATGCACGCACCAGGACATCGCCACCTGCCCGACCTATCGGGCTCAGCTCTCCGAGTCGGTGAGCGGGGTCGACGGGATCGGCGCGGTCGACGGGCAGGTGTGATTATCTCCGGGCACTGATACCGAATTGAGCAGCGGCGGTGCGTCGTCGTCGCACACGAAGACGAACTCGACCCCGCTGGTATCAGCCCGGACCGCCATCTGGCCGGGTAGCGTCAGTGGCGGATAGGGTGCCCAGGCGACCTCTGCCGCGTCCAGCGCGCCGATCACGTCCTCATAAGTCGGCTCCCCCGGAAACGCCTCGCACCCCGGCCGGTCGGCATACGGCAGCTGGACTTCGGCCTGCCAGGTCTGCAGGCAGATCAGGTTCACCCGCCGGCACCGGCAGACCCAGAGCTCGGCATCGCCGAGGCCGAGCAGCCGAGGCCAGGCCCGGCGGTTCGAAACAATCATGTCGAACGTCTCGCCGTGGACCCGCTCCACGTCGGCCAGCTGCGCGCCGATCGCGATCTCACCGATCGATGCCGCGTCGGCGAACTGCGCGAGACGGTTCACCAAGGTCATCAGGCGATGATGTCACGCCGGCCCCCCCAGGCGGCGTGCCCGCCTCCGGGGAGGAAACGGAGCCTGGAACTCCTTGACGGGCACGCCGGTCATGGGGTCGCGTCGTCGCGGCGCGGATACCGGAGTAACGCGCCGCGCGGTCCGGGAAGTTCACTGTCGACGCCCTCGGCCCGGACCGGTTTTTCTGTTACCCGGTCCGGGACCGCTGACGCCACTCAGTCCCTTGAGGTTTCGGACTCACCGGCTCGACGCGCCGGGTGGATGCCCGAACTATTCGATCCGCGGCGCGCGCCGCCGCAGGATGCTCCGCCCCGGCAGCAGCACCGCCGCCGCTCCCGGGATCGCGACCGCCGCCACCATCCCGAGGCAGGCCAGCGGCGGGATGGAGAGCATCGGCAGGCCGACGACGCCGGCCGCGTAGGCGAACAGCGTCACTCCGGCGACGGCGGCGCCGACCAGGGTGCCGGTGCCGATGATGATCACGGTCTCCAGGCGCAGCGACCGCAGCAGCTGGTCGCGGGTAGCGCCGACCAGCCGGAGCAGGGTCAGTTCGCGGCGGCGGGACGCGGTCGCGACGCCCAGCGTGGTCACCACGCCGACCAGGATGAAGCCGGCGATCGCGAACACCGCGATCAGGCCGACCAGGCCGTCGTGGCGGGCCTGTTCGGTCAGGGCGCTGCCGTAGTCGGCCGCGGAGGCGGTGTGCAGGCCGGCGAACCGGGTCGTCAGGGCACTGAGGTCGGCGGGGCCGTCGACCAGGACGTAGTCGTCGAGCGGGGTGGCGGCGTGCGCGGCCACCAGGTCGCGGGGCAGCAGCACGTCGCCGAAGCCGAGCCCCCGGTCGTAGAGCGCCACCACTTTCAGCGTCACCGGTGTCCCGTCGCCGAGCCACAGCTCGCGGGTGTCGCCGACCTTGGTGTCGTGCGCGACGTTCGAGCTCAGAGCGACGGTGCCGGGCTCGTTGAGCCCGGCCAGCGAGCCGGCGGTGACCTGGGCGTCCAGGGTCCGGGCCGAGCCGCCCGCCAGCCCTTGGGCCTGGAGCGACTGCAACGAGGTGTCGAGATTCCACACCGGCATCACCACCGTGGTCCGCTTCACGGCGGTGACGTCGGCCGCGCCCGGCAGGGCCTTCGCGGCCTCGTAGGCGCCGTGCGGGATCCCGGGGCCGGTGGAGGTCAGCACGTGCTCGGCGCGCATGCCGTCGCGGGCCTGGACGGTGGTGGCCTTGGTGGTCGTCGTCTGCGCGAACACCTGGACCCCGGCGAACGACAGCGCCAGCGCGATCGGGGTGATGACGGCGGCCATCCGGACCGCGGCGGCACGCGCCGAGGTGGCGGCCAGGCCGCCGGCGATCGGGGAGAACCGGCGCAGCGGCGCGCCCAGCAGGCGGATCCCGGCGCGGGCGATCCACGGCCCGAGCAGTGCCACGGCCCACATCAGCGAGATCACCAGGCCGGCCAGCGAGGAGGTGGCGGCCTGCCCGCCGGCGGTGAAGGCCAGCACCAGCATCAGCACGCCGAGAGCCGCGAACACCAAGCCGATCGCGACGCGCCAGCGCGCCGGGCGGCTGGGTTCGACGGCGCTCTCGCCGAGGGCCTGCACCGGCTTGATCTTCGAGACCCGGCGGGAGGCCAGCCAGCCGGTGCCGACGGTGGCGAGGACGGTGACCAGGGCGGCGCCGAACACCGGGATCGGGCTCAGCGCGAGGGTGAAGCCAGCGGGCAGCGCGCCTTGGGCCACCATCACCGACTTCAGCAGCGCGCCGAGGCCGAGCGAGGCCATTCCCCCGATCAGCGCGGCCGGGATCGCGATCCTCGCCATCTCGCGCACGATGATCCGGCGGACCTGGCGCGGAGTGGCACCGACCGCGCGCATCACGGCCAGTTCGCGGGTGCGGTCGCGCACCGACAGGTCCAGCAGCCCGGAGACGACGAGCAGGGCCACCAGCAGCCCGGCGCCGCCCAGCGATCCGGCGTTCGCCACGGTGTCCAGGCGTGAGGCCTGGACGCCGGGATGCTCGACGTCGCCGCGCGCCGCGCCGGTCGCGACGGACAGGCCAGGCGCGGCGTGCTTCAGGGCGGAGGCGGAGACGTGGGCGCCGGCGGCGGGCAGGACGGCCAGCGCGTCGGCGCGGTCGGGGTGTCCGGACAGCGTCGCAGCCTGCTGCTGGGTGAAGTACAGCGTGTCGGCGGGGCCCGCGGCACTGATGCCGGAGACGCGGTAGCTCTCCAAGGCGCCGTCGATCTGGAGGGAGACGTCGGCGCCGGGGCGCGCGCCGAGCCGGGTGGCGGACGCCGGGTCGAGCACCACGTCGTGCGCCGAGGCCGGGGCCTGGCCGGAGGCGAGCGCGGGCGAGGTGAGCTTGGCGGAGTCCCAGCCGTGGCCGGTGAGCGTCTGTGCCGGTGTCGGTGTCGCTGCTGTGGTCGGGGGCGGTGTCCCTGTCGCTCCCCTGGCCCCCGCCGGAACCGCCACGACCGGCACCGAGAAGTCGGCGACCACGTCCCCGACCCCGGCCACCGCCCGCAACGCCCCGGCCTGCGCGACCGGCACCCGGTTCGGCTCGACCAGGGGCCGGCTCTCCACGTTCTTGTCGTCGCCGCTGCCCTTGACGACCGTGATGCTCTGCTCGCCGTGCACGACCGCGGCGGCGGAGGCGTAGCGCTCCACGGGGCCGTGGGACCTCAGGCCGGACTCGATCAGCACCCCGAAGGCGCCCAGCACCATGGCCGCCGCCGCCAGCGCGACGGCGACCCCGAAGGCGATGCCCTTCCTCACAGCGTCTCCCAGCGGGTCAGGACCGTGGCGGCGGTCGGGGCGGCGAGCTCGTCGACGATGCGGCCCTCGGACAGGAACAGCGCGCTGTCGGCCCAGGCCGCGGCGGTCGGGTCGTGGGTGACCAGCACCACGGTCTGGCCGGTGGCGTCGACCGCCTCGCGCAGCAGCCGCAGGACGTGCCCGGCGGTGCGCGGGTCCAGGGCGGCGGTCGGCTCGTCGGCGAACACGATCTCCGGCCGGGTGACCAGGGCCCGGGCCACCGCGACCCGCTGCTGCTGCCCGCCGGAGAGCTGGGCCGGCTTGTGGGCGAGGCGCTCGGCCATGCCCACGCGGTGCACGACCTCGGTCAGCCAGCGCGGGTCGGCGGTGCGGCCGCCGAGGAACAGCGGCAGCGTGATGTTGCGCTCGACGTCCATCGAGGGCACGAGGTTGTAGCCCTGGAACACGAAGCCGACGCGGTCCCGGCGCAGCCGGGTGAGCTGGGCCTCCTTCATCCGCCCCAGGTCGGTGTCGCCCAGGCGGACCCGGCCGGAGGTCGGGCGGTCCAGCCCGGAGGCGCAGTGCAGGAAGGTGCTCTTGCCCGACCCGGAGGCGCCCATGATCGCGGTGAAGCTGCCGCGCCGGAAGCTCCAGCTGACGTTGTCCAGGGCGGTCACGCGGCCGTACTGCTTGGTCACGCGCTCCAGCGTCACGGCGGCGCCGCCGGGGTCGGCGGCCGGGCGTCCGGCGGTCGAGGGGGCGGCGTTCGGGGCGGGCATAAGGCGTCTCCTGCGATCGGCGATAGGGCGGTGGGGCGGTAATGCGGTGGGGCGGTACGAGTTCGGCAGTCCGGCAGTCCGGCAGTCCGGGGGTCCGGCAGTCCGGCAGTCCGGCAGTCCGGGGGTCCGGCAGTCCGGCAGTCCGGCAGTCCGGGGGTCCGGCGGGCCGGCGGGCCGGTTCCCCGACCGGTTCCGGTACGCCTTCGACGCTAGTTCTGGATCTTTCTCGGCCCCAGCCGCCTGGACCCCCGATCCGGGGTGTAGCCCGCTTCACCACGAAGGCGGGGGTCCACCGGGCCGACGCCCCGCCACCTCGGCTTTAGAGTTGGGGGGACATGAAGATCCGCGCCGTGTTCGTCCGACACCTCGTCCGGAGCCTGCGCGCGACCTGGTACCTGGTCGCGGGCCTGCGGACCGCACTGCCCGCGCTGCTGGGCGTGTGCCTGCTGCCGCTGGCGCTGCTGCTGGCGTTCGGCGTGCCGGGGCTGCCCTGGGTGGCCGGCCGGATCCGGGCCCTGACCAACGTCGAGCGGCGCCGCGCGGCCCGGATGCTCGGACAGCCGATCCGCGAGCCGGTCCCGCCGCGGGCGATCACCCCGTATCAGCAGTATTTCTCGCTGATGCGCTCGGGCGGGTTGTGGCGGGACATCGCGTGGATGATCGTGCACGGATTCACCGGGCTGCTCATCCCGGTGGTCTCGGTGGAGATCTGGTTCGGGATCCCGTGGGACCTGGCGCTGCCCTTCTGGTGGTGGACCCAGCCGCCGGGCTCGCTCGGCGCGTTCCTCCAGATCTACACATGGCCGCAGGCCATCGTCTATCCGCTGATGGCGGCGGCCGTGCTCACCCTGTTCCAGCTCTGGATCCAGCCGCTGCTGGCCCGGTTCCAGGCCTGGTACGCCAAGCGGCTGCTCGGCCCGACGCACGAGACCGAGCTGGAAGCCCGCGTCGAGGCGCTGACCGAGACCCGCGCCCAGGCCCTGGAGGCGCACGGCGCCGAGCTGCGCCGCATCGAGCGCGATCTGCACGACGGGACCCAGGCCCAGCTGGTCGCCGCCGCGCTGCGGCTGGGCCTGGCCGACCAGCAGTTCGACACCGACCCGCACCGGGCCCGCACGCTGATGCTGGACGCCCGGAGCGGCATCGAGGACGCGCTGACCGAGCTGCGCACCGTGATCCGGGGCATCCACCCGCCGATCCTGAGCGATCGCGGGCTGGCCGGCGCGGTGCGGGCGCTGACCGCCGGGCGGCCGATGCCGGTGAGCGTGGACATCCCGGACCCGGACCGCCGCTGCCCGGCCGCGGTGGAGGCGGCCGCGTACTTCGTGGTCGCCGAGGCCCTGACCAACGTGGCCAAGCACAGCGGCGCCGCGCACGCGACGGTGGCGCTGCGCCACACCGGGCCATACTTGACCGTCCGGATCACCGACGACGGCCGCGGCGGCGCCGACCCCGCGGCGGGCAGTGGCCTGGCCGGCATCCGGCGCCGGGTGGCCGCGCTGGACGGCGTGACCCGGATCGACAGCCGCGCCGACGGGAGCGGGACGACGGTGGAGGTGGAGTTGCCGTGCGGCTTGTGATCGCCGAGGACAACGTCCTGCTGCGCGAGGGTCTGCAACTGCTGCTGACCACGCTGGGCCACGAGGTGGCGGCGGTGGCCGGCAGCGGCCCCGAGGTGGTGCCGACGCTGCTGGAGCACCGGCCCGACGTGGCGGTGCTGGACGTCCGGCTGCCGCCGGGCTTCCGCGACGAGGGACTGCGGGCCGCGATCCAGGCCCGCAAGCTGATGCCGGGCCTGCCGATCCTGGTGCTGTCGCAGTACGTGGAGGAGACCTACGCCGCCGAACTGCTGCGCGACGGCGCCGCGGGCATCGGCTACCTCCTGAAGGACCGGGTGGCCCGGGTCTCGGAGTTCCAGGAGGCGCTGGAGCGGGTCGCGGCCGGCGGCACCGCGCTGGACCCGGAGGTCGTCTCCCAGCTGCTGACCCGCCGCGACCCGCTCGACTCCCTGACGCCCCGCGAGCGCGAGGTGCTGGCGCTGATGGCGCAGGGGCTGGACAACACCACCATCGCCGGATCGCTGGTGATCACGGAGCGGTCGGTGAGCAAGCACATCACCAACATCTTCCAGAAGCTGGGGCTGCCGCCGGACGAGGGCGGGGACCGGCGGGTCCGGGCGGTACTGGCGTTCCTGGAGGCGGGGTCCTGAGGGTCCGCGCCGGCTGAGCCGTCCGGCGCGGGTGCGCCGCGTCCGCCGGACCGGGTCCACGGACCACGTCCGCCGGACCGGGTCCACCGGACGGGCCTCGGCATCCCCTCGCGCCGCGGCGATCCGCCCGAGCACATGCTTCCCGGCCGCCCCATGATGGATCCGAGCCTCCGACCGGCCCCTTAAAAGTTGCAGGACTCATTATCTTGAACTATTCAGGTATGCATGGATAGGTTGAGGCCATGACCCCCGCCGAGGAGCTTCGCGGCGCCGGCCTGCGGGTGACGGCGGCGCGCGTGGCGCTGCTGGAGACCGTGCGCGCCGGCGACCATCTGGACGCCGACGCGGTCGCCGCCGGGGTGCGCGGGCGGGTCGGGCACGTGTCGTTGCAGGCCGTCTACGAGGCTCTGCACGCGCTGACCGCCGCCCGGCTGATCCGGCGCATCGAGCCGGCCGGCAGCCCGGCCCGTTATGAGGGCCGAGTCGGGGACAACCATCACCACCTGGTGTGCCGCGGCTGCGGCGCGGTGGTCGACGTCGACTGCGCGGTCGGCGCCGTCCCGTGCCTGGAGCCGTCCGACGACCACGGTTTCACCATCGACGAGGCCGAGGTCGTCTATTGGGGCCTGTGCCCCGCCTGCTCAGCCCGCCCCAGTTCCTGATCCATCGCAGAGTCGCGAGAACCGCCAGATCCGGAAGGACAGCTGAAGATGTCTGAGAACCACGGCGAGATAGACGTCGACATCGACCACCGCCCCGACCCGAACATGGAGGGCGGCTCCGGCGGCTGCCCGGTCGCCCACGGCCGCGCCGCGCACCCCACCCAGGGCGGCGGCAACCGGCAGTGGTGGCCGGAGCGCCTGAACCTGCGGATCCTGGCGAAGAACCCGGCGGTGGCCAACCCCAACGGCGCCGGCTTCGACTACGCCGCCGCCTTCAACACCCTGGACCTGCCGGCGGTCAAGGCCGACATCGCGGCCGTGCTCACCGACTCCCAGCCCTGGTGGCCGGCCGACTTCGGCAACTACGGCCCGTTCATGATCCGGATGGCCTGGCACAGCGCCGGCACCTACCGGATCAGCGACGGCCGCGGCGGCGGCGGCACCGGCCAGCAGCGCTTCGCCCCCCTGAACTCCTGGCCGGACAACGCCAGCCTGGACAAGGCCCGCCGCCTGCTGTGGCCGGTGAAGAAGAAGTACGGCCAGTCCCTGTCCTGGGCCGACCTGATGATCCTGGCCGGCAACGTGGCCCTGGAGACCATGGGCTTCACCACCTTCGGCTTCGCCGGCGGCCGCCCCGACGTCTGGGAGGCCGACGAGGACGTCTACTGGGGCCCGGAGCAGACCTGGCTCGGCGACGAGCGCTACACCGGCGAACGCCACCTGGAGGAGCCGCTGGGCGCGGTCCAGATGGGCCTGATCTACGTCAACCCCGAAGGCCCCAACGGCAACCCCGACCCGGTGGCCGCCGCCCGCGACATCCGCGAGACCTTCGGCCGGATGGCGATGAACGACGAGGAGACCGTCGCCCTGATCGCCGGCGGCCACACCTTCGGCAAGACCCACGGCGCCGGCCCGGCCGACAACGTCGGCCCGGAGCCCGAGCAGGCGCCGCTGGAGCAGCAGGGCCTGGGCTGGCAGAGCGGCTTCGGCACCGGTGTGGGCAAGGACGCGATCACCTCCGGCCTGGAGGGCATCTGGACCGACACTCCCACCGCCTGGGACAACAGCTTCTTCGAGATCCTGTTCGGCTACGAGTGGGAGCTGGAGCACAGCCCGGCCGGCGCCAACCAGTGGAAGCCGAAGGACAACGCCGGCGCCGACACCGTCCCGGACGCCTTCGACAGCGCCAAGAAGCACCAGCCCACGATGCTCACCACCGACCTGTCGCTGCGCTTCGACCCGGTCTACGAGCAGATCTCGCGCCGCTTCCTGGAGCACCCCGACCAGTTCGCCGACGCCTTCGCCCGCGCCTGGTACAAGCTCACCCACCGCGACATGGGCCCCCTGGCCCGCTACCTCGGCCCCGAGGTCCCCGGCGAGGTCCTGCTGTGGCAGGACCCGGTCCCGGCCGTCGACCACCCGCTGATCGACGCCGCCGACGCCGCCGACCTCAAGGCCCGCATCCAGGCCACCGGCCTGACCGTCCCCCAGCTGATCTCCACCGCCTGGGCCGCGGCCTCCTCCTTCCGCGGCAGCGACAAGCGCGGCGGCGTCAACGGCGCCCGCATCCGCCTGGAGCCCCAGAACGGCTGGGAGGTCAACGAGCCGGACAAGCTGGCCCCGGTCCTGCGCACCCTGGAGGGCGTCCAGGAAGCCTTCAACGCCACCGGCAAGAAGGTCTCCCTGGCCGACCTGATCGTCCTGGCCGGCGCCACCGGCGTCGAGCAGGCGGCCAAGAACGCCGGCTTCGACGTCACCGTCCCCTTCCACCCGGGCCGCACCGACGCCACCCAGGACCAGACCGACGTCGAGTCCTTCAGCGCCCTGGAGCCCAAGGCCGACGGCTTCCGCAACTACGAGGGCAAGGACACCCGCCTGCCGGCCGAGTACAACCTGGTCGACAAGGCCAACCTCCTCAACCTCTCGGCCCCGGAGCTGACCGTCCTGCTCGGCGGCCTGCGCGTCCTGGGCGCCAACCACAACAACACCGACCACGGCGTGTTCACCACCACCGTCGGCACCCTGACCAACGACTTCTTCGTGAACCTGCTGGACCTGAACATCACCTGGAAGCCGACCGGCCCGGACTCCACCACCTTCGAGGGCCGCGACCCCTCCGGCACCACCAAGTGGACCGGCACCCGCGCCGACCTGGTCTTCGGCTCCAACTCCGAACTCCGCGCCCTGGCCGAGGTCTACGCCGGCGACGACGCCAAGTCCAAGTTCGTCACCGACTTCGTCGCCGCCTGGTCCAAGGTCATGGACCTGGACCGCTACGACCTGCACCAGTAACCACACCCCAGAAGCCCCGCCCGGACAGCACCCCCGGGCGGGGCTTCACCCATACCGCGCAACCCACCCCAACCCCACCCGCGCCTTCTCCGTACTCAGGCCACTCCCCGAGCCACCATGTATATGGAAGACCTCGTATCCCCCGACCCGCCGCACAGCCGCATCAACAGCAGCAGCCAAATCACTGGCAGCCAACGCGAAAAACGGCCTCCCGTCCGCAAATCGCACCTGCACCGGCTCGGGAAACACCACCGGCAGCGCCCACCGAGGCCACACCGCATCAGGCGTCGGCCAAGCCAACCGCAACACCGTGACACTCATCCCATAGGCCTCAGCCGCAATCCGACAAACCTGCTCCGCCAACCGCTTACTGACGCCATAGACATCAGAAGCATCCGGCTCCACCGCCTCATCAAGCACCCGATCCGCAAGCGCCACCGGCCCATCCGCGAACACCGACAAACTACTGATCAACACCGCCCGCCGAACCCCAGCCTCCCGAGCAGCCGCCAACGTCGCATAAACCGAGGCAACATTCACCTCAAAAGAACGCCCCAGATCCGGATACGGCCAATGCACATCGGACCGCCGCCCCATCGCAGCATGCACCACGACATCAACCCCCTCGAGCGCCCCCGCCAACACCCCGGAATCAAGGGCACTACCGGCCACATGAACAACACCCTCAGGCGCCCCCACCGGCGCCACCGGATCCAACACCCGAATAGAATGCCCGCCGGCCAGCCCAGGAAGCATCAGGGAGCCGACATAGCCTGACCCCCCGACCATCAGGATACGCATTCACCGACGGTAGCAGCCCCCTGCGGGTCTATGAGCAGCTGAACAACGCAGCAACCACGCAGCGACCGCACAACACCACCCACCCGAGACAACGACTCGAATCGGCGCCACCCGCCCCCACTGAGACTCGACCCGGCGGCCGGACCCCCAAGCCACCCCCGGGACCCTTGAGATCCGACCCGGCAGCCGCACTCCCCCTCCCCCACCCCGGCCGCCGAGATTGTCAGTCCCCTGCCCGGGTTTTCGGTTCGTTCCCCTCGGTCACGTCGGCAGGGCTTTGCCTACAGTGCCGCCGACCGGGTGTCCAGTCCACGCTGTACGCAACCGCCGCCAACACCTCAAAAGCAAGCGCGTGGACTTGACA